>JBKJNN010000091.1:0-63628 GCA_046593625.1 Gemmatimonadaceae bacterium
TGTCCTTTGGGACAAGGGATTTTAAGTCCCTCGCGTCTACCGGTTTCGCCACCCGAGCTGGGTAGTGGACAGAATACTACGAGCGGGCCCTCAGCGCCTCAATAAAACATGCTTGGGCGACTGTCACATGTTCGCGCCGAGCGCGTGAATAGCGTACCACGCTGAATGGGCGATGAGTCCGGATAGCGCCGCATCTCCCCCATTCCCAGCGACAACTCCGTCCTCATCCACTTGCTCGGCCGCAAACCCCCCGTCGAGCGGCGCACGCCTGAACCAGTCCACCGCGTCACCACTTCCGGGACCGACAAGCCGTGCACATCGCGCCTCGAGGCTCGAAGGGTTCCCCATCTCCAGTTTCTTCACGGTACGCCGGTAGATGGATTCTTCGCGATCGAGCAAGTCATACGACGGCAGCCAGTAGGCCGCGACATGGGGTGCTTCGGGAGAAGCTGTTCCTCCAGCAAGATCGGCTGATGCAGTCAATACGGTCTTTCCGCCAGCACCTTCGACTGAGAAATGCCGCATGACGGCAGCACGCACCGCAGCGGCATCCTGAACTTTCTCTGAGGTCTTCTCATCCAGCGTATGCCTGAGAATGTCGAAAGCGAGCGCTGCTACTGCGTTGCCATGAGCCGTATATGGGAACTCTGGCTTGGAACCGTCGGGATTCAACTCCGTGGAGTAGAGAGGTATCTCGGAATGCCGCCGCGCTTCAATGTCCTCGGACGCACCGTAGAGTGAATCTGCAAGCATCGGCTCCTCCACGATCTTGTCGTCACCGCTCTGCACGATGTAAGCATCGACAGCGACGGGGTATGCGGCCGCACCTTCCAGTGAGAAGCCCGGCTCGAACATCGCGCCATCGAGATAGTGAATTCCCGCGCCCGGGGCGTATCCGTGTACTTCGCATACGCGAAGCAGGAGCTCTCGCGCGAGTGGCTGGTCAGCGAGTTGAATTGCGGGCAGAACCCACATGAGCGCTTCCCAGTCGCGGATGGTGAGGCCGCGGCCGTTCCATGGAATGCGACTTCGCACCACGTACACGTGCGCGTCGTCCAGCGCGCGCGCGACGCTGCAGAAGTAGGCAAAGAACAAATGCCTCGCAATGAACCTGTCCCCCGCACTGCTGCCGGTCGCCGGCTCCATGCTCCTGAGCGCCATTCGTGTCGATGCGATCAGAGCCGCCGCGCCACGCCGTCGCATCACATTCAGAACTGCTTCTGCGCCGTCCCGCTCCTGGCCTACAGCAAGAAAGAACGCAATGGTTCGAGACTCTCCCGCGTCGAGTGAGAACGAACTGCTGAGCGTCCACTTCGCTGAATCATCAGCCGCAATACTCAAACGACAGTCCGCGCCTCCCCCGATCGCCATCGCGACTGGACTCTGCGCACTAGCTCCCTCGAGCAGCACTGACGAACCAGTACCGGCGCTCGTCCTGTGCCCGTCCTCGAACGGGCGTGCAGATCTCACACGGAGCTGCCTGTGTCCCAGCATTCCTTCGAGACCAACTGCGATGTCCACTCGCTTGTCGCCACGATTGTCCAGTGTGAGCTCGATCACTGCTCCCGAGACATCTGCGTTCTTTCCATGCGGTGCACAGATCACACCGCGCACGCCAACACTTCCTGTGCGCGCACTGAAGACCGGAATCCATCCCGACTCGCGCTCCCACGCGATGCCTCCGCCCCCGATGGCCTGGCTCTCGTCATCGATCGCCAAAAACACGCGCGCCAGTGGCGTTCCCTTACCCTCGAGAAATCCGGAGTCACCGGCAAACTCAATCGCCCCGCGCGAGCCAGCGTGCACGGCACCGACCATGTGAATCGATGCATCCGCCGGATGAATGCACGGCAGGGTGATCCAGTGATTCCCCGTGATCTGCCACGGTACCTCAGGCGGTGAAATCATCGAGCGCCCGATGCGCTCTCGAGAAGCTCCTTTGCATGCGCGCGACTCACCTTGCTTTCGGGATCCCCTCCAAGCATGCGGGCAATCTCTACCACACGCGTCGACCCCTCGAGCGTCGTCACATCGGCAGTCGTAACTCCGCCCTTTGCCGCCTTCGCCACAACGATATGGTTGTGAGCACGTGCAGCAATCTGAGGCAGATGCGAAATAGCAAAAACCTGATGATGCTCTGCAACCCGCCTCAGCGTGTCGCCGACCTGAAGTCCCACCGTACCCCCAATTCCTGCGTCAACTTCATCGAACACCAGCGTCGGCACTGCATCCGCGCGGGCGAGAATTGTCTTGAGTGCGAGCATGACGCGCGACAACTCGCCGCCCGAGGCCACGCGCGCCAGCGGACGAGCGTCATGACCGACATTGAGCGCCACACGAAACTCCACCGACTCCGCGCCATGCTCGTCTATCTCCGGATTGCGCCGAAGCTCGACTGTGAAATGCCCGTCCGTCATTCCAAGCTCGGGAAGCACCGCATCTACGGCTTTAGCGAGCTTCTTCCCTGCCGCCACACGCATCGCCGTAAGCCGCGCCGCCGCCTCACTCAGTTTTGCCGAATCCGCAGACTCGCGCGCTTCGAGTTGCGCGATATCGAACGCACCAGAGTCAACCAGATCCAGCTCGGCTCTCGACTTTCGGCCGGTCTCGATGACATCGTCCAGCGCGGGTCCGTATTTCTTGGTGAGGTCGTAAATGATCTCGCGACGGCGACGCACAATATCGAGACGCTCTGGATCGAGATCTACCGATCGCCCGTATTCGTCTACCGCGCGCGCCAGCTCATCGAGCGCATAGAACCCTGAATCGTAGAGCTCCTGAAACCGCGCTCCCGAAGGATCTATCCGCTGAAGTGTCGAGAGCGATTTGTTCAGCGCGGCAAGCCGCTCCAGTATCCCCTGCTCTTCTTCGCTGAGCAGTGCGTTCATCGCCTCGGCGAGACCGCGAAGCTCGTCTGCGTTTTCGAGAACTCGCGCTTCATCTTCCAGGCGGACGTCTTCGGCGGGCGTGAGGCGCGCTCCTTCGATCTCGCGGGTCACATGCCTCAGGTAATCGGCACGCTTCTCGGCGTCTTTGCGGCGTGCGCTCAGTCCGGATATCTGTCTCCGAACCGCAGCGAGCGCAGCGAAGGCGTCCTTCACATCGACGGCCTTTGCATTCGCGCCAGCAAACTCATCGAGAATCGCGCGTTGTGAATCGCCGTCGAGAAGTGTTTGCGCCTCGTGCTGCCCATGGAGGTTCACGAGAACCCGTCCAATCTCGCCAAGCACTGTTGCCGTAACCGGCGATCCATTCGCCCACGCTCGGCCACGCCCCGACGATGATATCTCACGCTTCAGCACCACCGTGCCTTCGTCCGACTCGACGCCGCGCTCATCGATGAGAGCAGCAATCGCAGGCGAGCCGCTCACGTCGAACACGCCTTCCACCGTGGCCTTGTCCGCGCCAGTGCGAATCAGATCAGAATTTCCGCGCTCTCCCAGCAGAAACCCGAGTGCTCCGACAACAATCGACTTGCCCGCTCCCGTTTCGCCGGAAAGCACGTTGAAGCCGCCGGAAAGCGAGAGGGTAAGCGATTCGATGATTGCGAAATTCCTGATTCTGAGCTCAGTCAGCATGCAATTCTATTCGCCAGCCGTCGGACCACCCCAGCCGAGCTTCACGCGCATCCGCTCGAAGAAACTGTTGCCGGGTAGGCGGATAATCAGTACCGGACTCTCCGCACGCCTCACCACAAGCTTCTCACCAGGAACCAGTTCAGTGCCAACCTGACCATCGACGGTCACCATGAGCGCTTCACTGCTTTTGCTCGTGTCTACGACGACTTCCCCGCCGGGGGAGACGACAAGCGGCCGCACTCCGAGAGTGTGGGCGGAGATCGGCGTGATCAGGATGGACTCAACAGTAGGGACAACCACCGGACCGCCCGCCGACAAACTGTAAGCGGTGGAGCCAGTTGGGGTCGAGATGATTACGCCATCTGCCGCGTACATACCGATTGAATCACCATTCACGGTGAGCCCCACGCGAACAACGCGCGCGAAGCCGCCCTTGTGGACGACGAAATCATTGAGCGCTCGCCACTCCTGCCGCGCCACGCCCGCACTGTCCATCGCCACCGCATGCAGTGCCATCCGCGACTCTGCCACATACTCACGCGATGACAGCGAGCGTAGCGCTTGCCCGATCTCTTCGGTTCCGCACGTTGTGAGAAATCCCAGCCGGCCGAGATTGATTCCAAGAATCGGAACCTGTGCACCCTTGAGCAGGCGCGCACCGCGAAGAAGAGTCCCATCGCCGCCGAGGGTGATCAGCGCATCTATGGACCCGGCGTCGGTGAGCTGCTTGCCGGCTCGGGCAACTTCGTACATCTCCTTCTCGAACTCGAGTTCGAGGCCGAGTTCGGGCGCAAGGCGAAGCAATCCTTCCAGAATATCCGGCAGGTCGTCATAGCCGGTATGCCCGATGACTCCGACGCGCATCAGCCCGCGCGTAATCGTGTGCTCCGCGCATCGCTCTGGCGGATCTGCCTCACGCGCGCAGCAATTCCCACCGCGTCGAGCCCTGTGATTGCAAGCTGCTTTGCGCGCGGTGCCTGTTCGATGAAGCTGTCGGGCACGCCGTGAGCGATGACCGTCACATCCGGATTGATCTGCGCGACCACTGCCGACATGTGCGCACCGAATCCATTCACGACCGTACCTTCCTCGACGACGAGGAGGTGGCTATGCTCTGCAACAATTGCGGCAAGCGTTGCCTCATCGTGCGGCTTGATGAACCGGCAGTTCACCACGGTCACACTCATGCCTTCCTCGGCCAGTTTTTCTGCTGCGGCAAGCGCGGGCAGCACCATCGTGCCCACTGCGAGAATCGCAATGGCACCGTTGGCGTCGCGTGAACCAGCTCCCTTGCGCAGTACTTCCCAGGTTCCATAGGGAACCGGCTCGATTGAAGCGATGTCGCCGACGACGTCGGGAGATGCATCGCGCGGGTACCGAATGCTGAAGGGCCCGCCTTCGTGTGTCACTGAAGTTCGAAGCAACCCCAGCATTTCGGTTCCGTTCATCGGAGCAGTGACCGTCATCTCCGGAACCGCCAGCATGTATGCGATGTCGTAGAGGCCCATGTGCGTCGGGCCGTCTTCTCCGACGAGACCGGCGCGATCCATCGCAAACACCACCGGTAGATGCTGAATGGCGACATCGTGAATTACGTTGTCGTACGCGCGCTGGAGAAACGTCGAGTAGATCACACAAACCGGACGCAATCCCTGCGTCGCCATGCCCGCAGCAAAAGTCACCGCGTGCCCCTCGGCAATTCCGACATCGAAGAACCGCTCCGGATGCACCGCAGCAAAAATGCCGGTGCCCGTCCCGCTCGGCATTGCAGCGGTTATCGCGACGATGTCTTTGTTCTCTTCGGCCAGCTCGGTGAGTCCCTTACCAAACACCGCGGTGTAAGCTGCGTTTGCGGACGACGCCTTGAGCTGCTTGCCCGTGGCAGGGTCATGACCGGCAGGAAGCGCGTGCCACTTCTCGGTGTGCTCGCCCGCCGGGAATCCTTTTCCTTTCTGCGTGATGACGTGAACGAGACGCGGGCCTGTGAAGTCGCGCACCGCGCTGAGCGTGTCCATCAGAGCGTCCAGATCGTGCCCGTCAATCGGGCCGAAATAGCGAAATCCAAGTTCCTCGAACAGCACGCCGGGAGTTAGAAACGCCTTCATGCTTTCTTCCCACTTCTTCACGATCGTGCCGAGCCCCTTGAGCTTCGACGGCGATGCTTCCATCACGCTTCCGATGGCGGAGCGCATGCGATTGTAGAGAGGATTCCGCTGAATGGATGTGAGATACTTCGACATCGCTCCGACGTTGGGAGCAATCGACATCTCGTTGTCATTGAGAATCACGATAAAATCGCGGCCCGCTGCGCCTGCGTTGTTCAGCCCTTCGTATGCGAGTCCGCAGGTCAGAGCGCCGTCGCCCAGTATGGAAACAACCTTGAACGATTTGCCGTTGATGTCGCGGGCGGTCGCCATTCCAAGTCCGGCAGAAATTGCTGTGGCAGCGTGACCCGCTCCGAACGTGTCATACTCGCTCTCACTGCGCTTGAGAAAACCGGAGAGGCCGTCTTCCTGCCTCAGCGATTCCATTCCATCGTTGCGCCCCGTGAGCAGCTTGTGCGGATAGCCCTGGTGTCCGACATCCCACACCACCTGATCGGTGGGAGTGTTGAACGTGGCGTGAATAGCGACCGCGAGTTCGACGACGCCGAGCCCGGCACCAATGTGACCACCCGTACGCGAACAGACTTCAATGAGGCGCTGGCGAATTTCGGCGGACAACTCGCGCAATTCATCGCGCGACATCGACCGCGTCGCCTGAGGAAGTTTTTGTGATTCCAGAATGGACATTTGCAGTTCGTTTATAGCGTCAGTGACTTCGAGATACAATGAAACCCGCCAGATTCTCCAGCTCGCTCGTGAGCAAGCCCTGCCGGCGGAGTGACTGGCATCCTTGTTCTACGAGTGAAGCGGCGCGTGAGACAGCACCTTCGACCCCAAGCAATGCGGGATACGTGCTCTTCCCCATCACTGCATCCTTCCCTACGGTTTTTCCAAGCCGGTCAGAAGAGGACGTCACGTCGAGGACGTCATCCATGATCTGAAAGGCAAGGCCAATGGACCTGCCATACGTGTCGAACGCATCGAGCGCTCCCGGGTTTGCTTCTGCGGCAAGACCCCCGAGCTGAACCGAGGCCGCGATGAGCGATCCGGTCTTTGCCGAATGAATTGCGTCGAGTTCCTCGCGACTGAGCGATTTTCGTTCAGCCGTCAGGTCCATGAGCTGCCCGCCAATCATTCCGCCCGCGCCTGCACCCTGCATCAATACCTTAACTATCGTACAGCAGGCACTCTCCGGCAACCGAAGCTTCCGCCCGGACGACCACGCGACGCGCGCTGCAAGCGGGATCATTGCGGCGCCTGCGCGCATGGCAATCGGAACGGTGAACGCGCGATGGGCTGATGGTCGCCCTCGCCTCACGTCGTCGTTGTCCATGCATGGCAGGTCGTCGTGCACCAGCGAATAGGAGTGAATTATCTCCACTGCCGCGGCAATGCCGGAAGCGTTGCCTGTTCCTCCTGCCGCCCTGTAGGCGGAGAGAACCAGCATTCCGCGAATGCGTTTTCCCCCGCCGGATAGGCTGTAGTCGATGAGCGACCGCACCGACTCCGGGAAGTCACCGCAATCCTGGATGTTTACTGCGATGAGGGCCCTTTCGACAGCTTCCCGGTCATCGTGCGAAAGTGCCGCCGCGCCGCTATCCGCCGAAATCACGCAGCTCCAGCACGCCGTCCGCTCGCTCCACGAGTTCCTTGACCTTCGACTCGGTCTCGTTGAGCTCCCCCGATGCCAGACGCAGCAGTTCAATCCCTTCTTCGAATAGCCGCAGGGATGCGTCGAGATCCACGCGGTCGCCCTCGAGTTGGGCGACGATTTGTTCTAGTCGGGCGAGGTTGGCTTCGAAAGACATCCTCTCAATATCCGTGTGTGCGGGGGCTCTTACAAGCGACTCGACCTCGGGAACCTCAAAACCGGGATTAACCGCCGAGAGCGCCGAGAACGCCGAGGAAGAAAAGAATAAATTTTTTGATTGTTTCTCGGCGCTCTCAGCGTTCTCGGCGGTAAAAATGAAGGCATCCAGCCTTTCCACTTGACCCCGACCTGGAGAAGATATATCCTTAAATCCGGATATACGGATGCAACTCACCCAATCTCTCCCCCTCTTCGACCGCATGACGGCTCTAGCCGACTCCACCCGGAGCCGGATGCTGCTGCTGCTTGAGCGCCACGAATTGACCGTGAACGAGATCCGCACCGTCCTCCAGCTCCCCCAGTCAACCGTCAGCCGCCACCTCAAGGCACTCGGCGATCACGACTGGATCGTTTCGCGGCCCGAAGGCACAAGCCGCCGGTACCGTGCGGCCGAGAAGATGGATGGGTCGAGCCGCAAGCTGTGGCAGATCGTGAGGGAGCAGGTTCTGACAACGCCTGCCGCATCGCAGGACGCCCATCGCGTGCAGAGCGTGCTCGCGCATCGCCGCAGCAGGTCGCAGAAGTTTTTTTCGACCTCTGCCGGACAGTGGGACCGCCTTCGAGTTGATCTGTTTGGAAAGCGCGCTGACCTCCTCGGACTCTTCGGCCTCCTCGACGAAACGTGGACAGTCGGCGACCTCGGCTGCGGCACCGGTCATCTTACCGAGGCGATTGCTCCGTTCGTGCATCGCGTCATCGCGGTGGACGATTCATCTGCAATGCTTTCCGCCGCGCGACGCCGCGTGGCATCAATGAGCAATGTCGAAGTGAAGAGCGGACGGCTGGAGTCGCTGCCCATCGAAGATGAATCGCTCGATGCAGCACTGCTCTTTCTCGTTCTGCATTACGTGCCTGAGCCCGAAGCCGCGATTGCTGAAGCTCGTCGCACGCTCAAGCCCGGCGGACGACTGCTCGTAGTAGACATGATGCCGCATGACAGGGATGACCTGCTTCAGGAGATGGGTCATATCTGGAGAGGATTTTCCGAGGAGCAGATTGCTTCTCTGTTTGAAGCCGCGGGCTTTGCCGGCGGCAGGTACCACCCCCTTCCCTCTGATGAAGCAGCGAAGGGTCCAGTTCTCTTCTCGGCCGTAGCTCGCCGTGAAGTGTCGCGACAGGAGAGCGCGACGGACAGCAACGCAAGCTCGTTCGCACTTACCGCCTGATTTTCGTCGTTCACCAACTATCTGCAACAGGAAGGAAACTTGACCAGCATCGCTGAAATGCCAACCACCGAAAGCTCCGCAAACGGTTCAGACCGTTTCGCCGTGAGCGACGACCGTCTCGCGTACAAGGTTGCCGACATTAACCTCGCCGAGTATGGCCGCAAGGAAATCCGCCTGGCCGAGCACGAGATGCCGGGCCTGATGGCACTGAGAGAAGAGTTCGGATCGGCGCAGCCGCTTGCCGGCGCGAAGATCATGGGCTCGCTGCACATGACCGTGCAGACCGCAGTGCTTATCGAGACTCTCGTCGAGCTCGGTGCAGATGTGCGCTGGGTTTCGTGCAACATTTTCTCGACGCAGGATCACGCAGCCGCGGCAGTAGTCGTTGGAAAGCACGGCACTGTAGATGCGCCAGCAGGCGTCCCGGTTTACGCCTGGAAGGGTGAGACGCTCGAGGAGTACTGGTGGTGCACCGATCAGGCGCTCGTGTGGCCTGATGGATCCGGCCCCAACCTCATTCTCGATGACGGTGGCGATGCGACGCTGCTCGTTCACAGGGGCGTCGAGTTCGAGAAGACCAACAAGGTGCCTGATTTCGACGAGGAGAAGGATTCAGAGGAGTACGGCGTGATTCTCGATCTTCTTCGCACCGAGCTGAAGAAGAACCCATCGCGCTGGACGACGATGGCCAAGGATCTTCGCGGAGTTTCCGAAGAGACCACCACTGGCGTTCACCGCCTGTACCAGATGATGGAAGCAGGAGAGTTGTTGTTCTGCGCCATCAATGTGAACGATTCAGTCACCAAGTCGAAGTTCGACAACCTGTACGGCTGCCGTCACTCGCTCACCGACGGAATTCTGCGTGCGTCCGACGTGATGCTTGCCGGAAAGGTTGCAGTGATCTGCGGCTACGGCGATGTGGGCAAGGGCTGCGCGCAGGCGCTGAAGGGCCAGGGCGCTCGTGTCATCATCACCGAGATCGATCCCATCTGCGCGCTTCAGGCAGCGATGGAAGGCTATCAGGTCGTGACGCTCGAAGACGTCGTCGAGACGGCTGACATCTTCATCACGGCGACGGGCAACAAGGACATCATCACGGCCGCCCACATGGCGCGGATGAAGGACAAGGCAATCGTCGGCAACATCGGTCACTTCGACAACGAGATCGACATGGCCGGGCTGAAGAAGTCCAAGGGCGTGGAGCGGATCAACATCAAGCCGCAGTACGACGAGTACGTTTTCCCTGATGGTCACAGCGTGATGATTCTGGCCGAGGGACGGCTGCTGAATCTCGGTTGCGCGACGGGACATCCAAGCTTCGTGATGTCGGCGAGCTTCACCAACCAGGTGATGGCGCAGATGGAGTTGCACACCAATTCTGCTGCATACGAGAAGCGGGTTTATACGCTCCCGAAGCATCTCGATGAGAAGGTTGCGCGGCTGCACCTCGACAAGCTGGGCGTGAAGCTCACAGAGCTTTCGGATTCGCAGGCGAGCTATCTCGGGATTCCGAAGGATGGTCCTTACAAGTCGGATCACTATCGGTACTAGTCTGAGCGTGTAGTTACGATTTGCACGCGCTGGGAATGCGCGGGCCACCGGGAATGTCATGTGCAACCACCGGTCGCCCGCGCATTTTTGCGTTCGTGCATACGGCCGACATGGTTTGTTCGTATCCGCGCCAGGTCCCGACGTATACGTCGCTCAGCAGAGTATCGCGGCGTGCGAGCTCGGCGCGGTACCAACCTGCGCCGAGCAGCGGGATCGTCACCAGTGTGACGTCGGGGCGGGTGTTCTCGACGTGTTGCGCGTACCAAACCGGGTATGTGTCATTGTCGCCGTAGGCGATGACGACAGCGTTGGGTGGGGCTCCATTCAGGATTCTGCGTGCGCTGTCAATGGCTGCGGTGCTCTCCGGCCCGCGCGCGCGGTCGGTGGCGGGGCCGTTGAGAAGAAACGGAAGTGCCGCGACGATAAGACCGCCCGCGAGCGCCCAGCGCGATTGCCTGCGGGCGAATGCCCTGACAGCACCGGCTCCTGCCCACAGTCCCCAGCAGATGAAGCCGAGTGCGAAAAAGTAGTCGCGTTCGCGGGCTTCGTGCGGTGCGTCCGGCGGAAGAAATCCGTGTCCGTACGAGGGGCTCGCCTTCATGTTGAGGTACGCGACGACGCCCAGGGTGCCGCAGATGAAAAGAAACGTCATTACGCGCCAGCTCGCTCCGTCGGTGCGGCGATGCCACGCGAATCCTACGATGCCGAGCAACGCGTAGACGAGCGTGAACGGAGTTCGGCGCCAGGACGGTGCCGCTTCTGGATGAAGACCGAGGGCGAACTGCCAGTCGGCGTATTCGAAGAGATTGCCGATCTGGATGTACCACGGTGCCTGCCTCGGAAGGAATGAGGCCGGGAGATATTGTTGTCGCGTCAGGACATCGGCGAAGGCGGACCATGTCTCTGGATTTCCCTGATTCACCCCTGGGTCGTGCTGTGCTCTCACGATCATGAACATCACGGCCGATGCGCCGAGCGCGGCGACTGCGAGCATCGCGGCTAGTGTGCGAGCTTTGATGGGGATGCGACGGTCAGGTGCGCCTGAAAACGCCAGAACGATCGCCGCCGGTGCAGCGACGAGTACGGAGAGCTGAAGTGTGTACGCTAGTCCGAGCAGGTAGGCGAGCAGTATCAGCCAGCGTGTTTCGCGGCGGGTGTTCGCGTGATACGCGACGAGCATCAGCAGGGACGCCATCAACAGGGATGGCGAATAGACCTCCGTCTCATTGGCGTTCAACCACACGCTTGACATGAGCCCCGCCGTGATACCGCCGCCGATCGCGGCCCAGTGGTCGCGTGTCCATCGCGCCATCAAGTAGGCGAATACTCCGCATGCAGCCGCGGTGCAGACGGCGGACAGGAGATTCACCGCATAAGAAAATCCGAATAACGGGGCGAACAGTTTCGCCCAGACATTTCCGACGAGGATGTAGAGCGGAGTCCCTGGTGGGTGGGGAATTCCGAGCGTTTTTATCGCGGCCTGAAATTCACCCGCGTCCCAGTAGGTCACCCCGGGTGCAAGAGTCGCGATGTAGGCAATGAAGAGGACAGCCGCAACGATGACGCCCGCCAGGCGGGCGTCCCTGTGAATCAGGCTGCGCCCGTGGTCAGTATCGTCCACGCTGCGTCGAGAGCTTTCCGATTGATTGCGACATCGTGAACGCGAAATATCATCGCGCCGCGCTCGAGCGCGAGTACGTTGAGCGCGGCTGTGGCAGCATCTCGTTCAGCGAGACTCAAATCAGCGTGGGGAGAAACTCCCGGTGCGAGCTCGCCGCTTCCTTTCCCCCGCATTGCCTCACTCACGAACCGCTTGCGTGAGATACCTACGAGAATGGGCACGTCCTGGCTCGCGAACCTGGGGATCTCACGGAGCAGCCGCATCGAGTCGGCTCCCTTCTTCGAGAATCCGAACCCCGGATCAAACACCACCGCACTTCGGTCAACACCCGCCTCTTCGGCCAGTAACAGCTGCGATTCGAGTTCCACTATGACGTCAGCAACAACGTCACCGTAATCCGCGTGCTTGTACGAGGCCATGTCAGACACGTTGCCGCGCGAATGCATCAGCACCACGCCGCAGCGTGTCTTCGCGGCGAGCGCGGGCATTGCGGGGTCGAGACGCATCGCTGAGACATCGTTGATGACGTCGGCACCGGCTTCCAGTGCGGCCTCGGCGACTTCCGCCTTTACGGTGTCAATCGAAATCAGCAGCGCAGGCCAGCGACGACGAATCTCGCGAATTGCCGGAACCACGCGGGCGATTTCCACTGACGCGCTCACTGCGTGCGCACCCGGACGCGTAGACTCGCCGCCGACGTCGATGATGTCAGCGCCTTGCTGCACCATCTTCGCGGCCTGAGTGAGCGCGTCGGTTGGAGAAAAGAAATTACCCCCGTCACTGAAGCTGTCGGGGGTAATGTTCAGAATGCCCATGACGATGGGCCTGTCGAGCAGAATGTCGCGCGAGCCAGCCCGCCACAGCCGGGAAGGCATGGCGACGGGCGTGCTCGGCGCGAACGTCACGCCGGTGCTGGCTCCGGGCCGCCAAACAGCGGCGGCTTGGCGGGCTTCGCTACCGGTGCCAGCGTGTCCTTTGCAGGAAGCGATGGCGGGAACGTCGGCGGTGTCGGGCGAGGGCCGAGTGTCTCTCCGCGAGCGAGCTTGTTCACGTCGTCGCCCGTCAGTGTCTCGCGGTCGAGAAGCGCCGCAGCAACGCGATGCAGCAGGTCCATGTGCTCGGTGAGTGTTTCGGTGGCGCGGCTGTACGCCTCCTTGATCACGCGTGTCACTTCCGAATCCACGAGCTGAGCCGTGCGCTCTGAAACTTCGCGGCGCGTCTGAAGTTCACGTCCGAGGAACAGTTCCTGTTCGTTGTCTCCGACG
The DNA here is from genome assembly GCA_046593625.1 of Gemmatimonadaceae bacterium. Lineage (GTDB taxonomy): Bacteria > Gemmatimonadota > Gemmatimonadetes > Gemmatimonadales > Gemmatimonadaceae > UBA4720. The sequence goes on from JBKJNN010000091.1 coordinate 13,157, forward strand.
AGAATCGGACCGATCGCATCCGACAATCCCCACTGGCTCACGTACCGGCGTGCGAGTGAAGTCGCCTGTTGAATGTCGCTTGCTGCGCCTGTCGTCACGCGATTGCGTCCGAACACCAGCTCTTCGGCTACGCGTCCGCCGTACATGCGAACGAGGTGTGCTTCGAGCTGTTCGCGTGTTACGGAAACTCTGTCGTCTTCGGGAAGCGTGAAGGCGAGGCCGAGCGCGCGTCCGCGTGGAACGATGGTGACCTTGTGGAGCGGATCATTGCCCACAGTCTTGATGGTGCAGACTGCGTGACCGCCTTCGTGGTACGCCGTGAGCTTCCGCTCCTCGTCCTTCATTACCATCGACTTGCGTTCGGCGCCAAGCATGACCTTGTCCTTGGCATCTTCGAGATCGTGCATGTACACCTTGTCGTGATTTCTGCGTGCTGCGAGCAGCGCGCCTTCGTTCACGAGGTTGGCCAAATCTGCGCCTGACATGCCCGGCGTTCCGCGTGCGAGTGTCGTGATGTTCACGTCATCCGCCATCGGCTTGTTGCGTGTGTGGACCTTGAGAATGCCTTCGCGCCCCCGCAGATCTGGAGCGTCGACGACGATCATACGATCGAAGCGGCCTGGTCTGAGGAGCGCGGGATCGAGAACGTCCGGGCGGTTCGTGGCCGCGATGAGAATGACACCCTCGTTGGATTCAAACCCGTCCATCTCCACGAGGAGCTGGTTGAGCGTCTGTTCCCGTTCATCATGACCGCCGCCGAGTCCGGCGCCGCGGTGGCGGCCGACAGCGTCGATTTCGTCGATGAAGATGATGCATGGCGCGTTTGCCTTGCCCTGCTCGAACAGATCGCGCACACGGCTCGCACCGACGCCGACGAACATTTCGACGAAGTCAGATCCGGACATCGAGAAGAACGGGCGTGCTGCTTCGCCTGCGACAGCGCGGGCGAGGAGAGTTTTACCTGTGCCAGGGGGTCCGACGAGGAGAGCGCCCTTTGGAAGGCGTCCGCCGAGTTTGGTGAACTTTTGCGGGTCCTTGAGGAACTCGATGATTTCCTCAAGTTCGACCTTGGCTTCGTCTGCACCGGCAACGTCAGCGAATGTGACTTTGGGCGAGTCTGCGGTGAGCAGCTTCGCCTTGGATTTGCCGAATGAGAACGCCTTGGCTCCGCCTGCCTGCATCTGTCGGAGGATCAGTATCCAGATACCGAAGATGATGATGTAAGGCAGGAACGATAGCAGGATGTTGCCGAACGACATGCTGCGGTCTTCGGCGACGATCTGCACGTTCTTCTCGCGAAGGCGTGCGACTTCTTCGGCCGAGTTGGAGACCGGGAGGCGGACGTTGAACTTCGTGGCTGGTTTGCGTTCGACGACAATCTTGTTTCTGAATTCGCCGGTGATCTGGCTGCCGCCCAGGATTTTTGCCGAGGCGATGTTATTCGCTTCGAGTTGCTCGTTGTACTGGGTGTAGCTGATGGTCGGGGCTGAGTCTCTCGAGCCCGACGTGTATGTGAACAGGCTGCCTGCGAGAAGCGTGATGAGGACCCAGAACGACAGAGTCTTCGACAGCTTCCCCCAGTTTTTCGGCCCGTTGGGTTTCTGATTCGGAGTTAGTGGCATTTACAGCAAGCTCGCTATGTACGGCAAATGGCGGAAATTCTCCGCGTGATCAAGCCCATATCCCACGAGAAATTCGTGGGGTGCATCGAATCCGACAAACTTCGTTTCGTACTTCAGTTCTTCGGCAATGTGCTTGTGCAGCAATGCGCATATTTCCAGTGATCTTGGAGCTCTTTTCGCAAGCAGCTCCATGAGGCGGTTGAGGGTTCTTCCCGAGTCTACGATGTCTTCGACGAGCAGAATGTGCTTACCTTCGAGACGCGTTTCGGGATCGTAAAGCAACCTGACGATGCCGCTCGATTCCATGGCGTCGCCGTAGCTCGAGGCAACGAGGAAATCCACCTGAATCGGCCGCTTGATGTGACGTACCAGGTCGCTTAGAAAGATAAAGCTCCCCTTGAGGAGGCCGAGTACCAGCAGATCTCCGTCGGGGTACGCTTCGGTGATCATTTCGCCCAGCTCGCCAACGCGTGCTGCGATGGTTTCTTCGTCGTACGCGATTCGTTTGAGTGCTCTTCCGGAGAGTCGCGGATCGGCTGATGCTGGAGCCGTCACGTGGGCCGGGCCTCGAGAGTGTGAAGGCCCATAACGCGTGAAAGTCTGGCGCTTCGAATCATCTCGACCCGGTGCGCGTCCCACTTACCCATCGACAGATGATTGCGAAACATGCGCACCTCGAAGCCTCCTGACAGTTGGATGGAACCACCTGTCTGCCCCTTCATAGTAAACTCAGTGAGGCGGAGAGTTCCCCGCCTGTCCATGACCACTCCGGCTCGTGCTGCGATAGCTGGCCAGAGCACGCGAAGAGACTCTTCATCATACCCGGCGAGCGCGGCTCTGGCAACGCTGACGGACCCGTCGTGCCCCGTGTTGAGACCCATCTCTTCTATTGTAGTGTCGATCTCCTGGCGCCACTCGGCCGCTGTGCGGGCGATGGAGAGGAGCGAGGCCGGGAAGGTTGGTCGAACTTTGCGGATTGCTGGCAGGAGGTCGTGTCTCACGCGATTCCGCAGGTGCGCGCGCGACGTGTTCGTTGGATCTTCAGCGTAGCGCACGTGGCGCTTGCGGGCGTACGCCTCGAGTGTAGCGCGGCCGAGCTGGAGAAAGGGCCGGATTACCTCTGAGTCCGCGTAAAGTCCGGCCAGGCCGCGTGGCCCCGCGTCGCGAAGAATGCGGATGAAGACAGTTTCGACCTGGTCGTCCTGCGTATGGGCTGTGACGACTGGAGCGGAGAATTCTGCGGCGGTGGCGCGCAGGAATTGCCAGCGCGAATCTCTCCATTCGCTTTCCCGGGTACCGCGGCTCGAGGCGATGCCGGTTACGCAGCGGAGGCCGAGGGCGCGGGAGCGTTGCTGGACCAGCTTTGAAGCGCGGGTAGCGTGGGGACCGGTTCCGTGATCGAACGTGGCGACGAGAACTTTCGACTTTCTGCGTCCAATGGCCGAGGCTGCGGCGTGGAGGAGAACCATTGAGTCGAGGCCGCCCGACACAGCCAGCACGGCTCTCTCTTGATTCTCGAGAGCCGACGCCGCTGCGTGAAGCACGCTGGCTTCTTCATCAGGACGCTTTTCCATGGTATTTTAATTTAAACCACAGCCGCACTGGAGTAATGGATGGAGACGCACGGACCGCTGGGCACACTCTGGGTTTCGCTTGGCCTGATCGGCTTTTATCTGGCGCTGATCTGGCTCAATTCCCTGCTGGGACTGTTTCTGACGCCGCTGTTTCTGATTCCTCAGACGTGGCTGATGGATAAGCTCAAGAAGAGGAAAGAGGAGAAGGCGACACAAAGCGGGGGGTGAGCCGCGAGGCCGGCTGCCTCTGGCCGGTCGATGGGGTGGCGACGAAGGCGATGCTCGTCAAACATCACCTACAGGATTTTTTAGAGGTCGTCGGCATTATGCTGCGGGGCCCTGCAGCATAATGCCGAGGGACAGTCGAAGCATATCGGATATGTGCGCTTCCACGCTGGACTTAGATGCTTCCTAGAAAAGTGCTCGCGGTTTTATGCTGCGAGCATTTGTTACTTTTGCGCGGCTCTGCAGCATAAGATGACGGCCTAATTAACGTTAGCCGGACATATCCTTCTTGAGGACGAATGCTCAACCATCGCGCAGCGAAATCGTTTCTGCTAGTCCTGTGTCTTGGCTGCGGCGTCGGTTCGCGCGCAGTCCACTCCTCGTCAGGGCCGTCCCGGCCTGCTCCCTCATCCGCTGCATCCATCCGCGATGATAGCGCAAGCGTGGCAGCGCTGGAGCAGCAGATTGAGACCGCTGCCGTAAATCGCGACGCGGTGTTCTTGGACAGTGTTTTGGCCTCGACCATGCGTTTCACGCACGCTGGAGGAACGGTTCAATTGCGAGATGAGTTGCTGCGAGAGTTCCGCCAGCCGCGTCGGAGCGATGATGCTCGGACGCTCGCGCGAGATGTGGATTCCCTCAGCGTTGAGATGCACCAGAACACTGCAGTTACGACCGGTATAATTCATGTGGGACAATGCGCGGGGGCGACTTACCGCGGCTACGCGGTTCGCTATGTCCGAGTGTATCGTCGATCTGAATCCGGTCGCTGGCAGCTGCTGAGTCATCGCACCATGGGTGCGACCCGGCCTGAACCATCCGCAATTGGCGGCGCGCCGCCGGTTAATAAACGTTGCTGCTGACAAACACCTTTCTGTAGGTCGCTTCGCTCGCATTGTATTAGGTGTGCTTGCAGCAGAACTGGAACGGTATGCCGACCAGTTCAGTGGCATAACGAAGTCGGCATCCCGGGCATCATCGTGAGGCGCGTGCGCTGGCCTGGGCCCTCAGCGGCGCCGGCTAGTCACGAGGGTTGTCCTGCCGCGCCGCGAAGGCCATGCTGGACCTTCGTCGGGTCGATTCCCCGCCTCCCCGGATCCGGACGACCCCGCTGCACCATGCGTCACCATCTCTCAAATCACTCAACTCTGAAGGACGCTGCATTCGCGCGGCAGAACTCACTGCGGGGGGACGGGCTGGGCCCGGCGGATGTCCGTCATTGGAAGGCGCGCGCCGCCGTGGTATTCCACGATGCCTTCCATCGATTGCCCCTTGTTGGTCAACCGCGCGAGAAATCTCACATCGCCCTCCCGCGAGGCAACGAGCATACGGACGGAGTCCCCATCCACGGTGCGCTCGCGTATCGCTAACGTGTTCGTCAACTAAAGCGTGAGCGAACCAGCCCAGCCCTGTTCGACCGGGCCAATCGCGAAGAAGCCGGGGGACAACCGATCACCCACGCGCATCGTGAAGTCCCAGATTCCCTGCAGGTCAGGCCCCCCGAGCGTGGCCGCAGGTGCGGTGGCCTGCGCGGAGGGCGCGGCGGTCGCAGTTCCGGGCGGCTGCGCGCTGGCGGTCCCGGATGCCAACAGTATGGCGGCTAGTGCCGCACCCAAGAGCGCCGAGATCCTCGCGGCGAGCCTGGCAGGGCGACGGCGGTGACGATAGTTCCTGGCATTGTACATGGTGATGCGTGCCTGTTCGAGGTTGGTGGCGCCGACGTCTATCGCGAGTTGGACCGCAATACCACCGCATGCCCACGGGTATCCACTCACGAGAACCATCCCTCGAAGAAGGATACCGATAGGGAGGCCCGGCTACCTCTGCGGCAAAGCCCCGTTAGATCTGCTCGCGGTCGCGATGACCTGTCTGGACATTAGTAGGATTGATGTCCGCAACCTGGGATCCGCCGGGAGCCGGCGCATTTTTCGGATCCTGCTCACGCACTTTCTCCGGAGCCGCCTTGTTCTCTTGCCCGTCGGTTTCGTTCTTATCGCTCTTGTTGTCAGTCATCTTGCCTCCATTCGGTGATATAGAACTTCCAGTGACCCCGATGTAAGGCAAGAACGAAACCTTCGTCGGCGCACAGCCTGTCCCACGAGGGCGATAGACATCATCAAACGACGACTTCTGGTTGGTCGCCTATACGCCAGCAGTTCGTTATTTCCTCGCAGACAGCCGGTCTATCTCCGTCTTCCAGTTCAGCACTACCCCCAGCGCCAACGCGGGCTTCTCCGACTTCCGAATCATGAGAAACCGCCCATCCGCCCCGACATCATACCCGTTATGAAACGGATCGGTCACCATCTGCGTGGAGCTGAACAGCTTCACAGGAGTACTCGCCTGGAACGCATTCCCCGGCGCAACTGACGCCGCCATCATGTCGCCCCCCGAAGTGCGGAAGAATATCTCCCGCCCACTTCGCGACCACCTCGGCTCCTGCCCGCCGCTTACTGATATTGTCCAGCGCGCCGAATCAACCGCAGGAAACGGCCGAACGTACACCTCGGCCTGATGCGATTCGTTCGACGTATACGCGAGCCACTTTCCGTTCGGCGAGACTGCCGGTGAATAGTTGTCGAAGTCCGTATGGACAAGCGGCTTCGGAGCCGAGTCCGGGCTCGTCGCAAATAACAGCTTTCGCGTACCTGTACTCGTGCCGAGCGTCCGGAAAATTGTCAGCAGTCCGGTTGGGGGAAAACTGATCTCATCGAGTTGCGGCGTTTTCTTGTTCACTGGCCGTTCCTCGCTGCTTCCGTCAGCCCGCCGCATCCACCCGTTGCGCTTCCCTTCGCGAGTCCCGAGATACGCAACGGATTGCCCATCGGGTGTCCACGTCGGGCGATCGCTCGAGCCTTTCAGCGTGAGGCGTGTCAGCGCCCCGTTCGGCAGACGCTTCACCCAGACTGATGATCCATCGTTTCCGACTATTGATAGAGCGATGCGGCCCGCATCGGGGGACAACGCAAGGCCCACAAAGTTGCCCTTCCATGTCGAATCAACTGCGGTCCCAACTCCGTCCCGCGAGACCCAGACAACATTGGCCGCAATCGCTCCCCCAGGCACATAGACCAGAGTACCTGATTCCGACACTGCAAACTGAACGGTGCCGTTCGAAGCGTCCGTCCGCACCTGATCGAGCACCTGCACGGGCTGCGACGTCGCTACCATCTTCTTCACGTCGAACGCAACCGAGAACACCCGCCCCTCGGCGGTCCCGAAAAGCAGTTTGTCCGGAGGCAGCAGCTTCGCAAACGTTCCTTTCGCGATTACTGTTGCCTTTCCAGTCCCGAACGACACCGCACCTATCTCGTTCTCGTTTATCGAACCCTTCCATATCTGCACGATCGCGCCTTTCGCACCAGGGAGCACGTCGGGGAAATCGTGCTCCTGTTCGTTACGCAACGAATCGGGCAGAGTGACCTGAACAAAAGCGCCCCCATTCTCCGACACGCGCGCAACGCCGCTTCTGTTGGATACGAAATAGATATTTCCGTCACTTCCCCACGAACCCCCAAAGGCCGCGGCGGAGTCGGTCAGCACGGTTCGTATCATTCCTCCAGTAGCTGGCGTGACGAGTATGCTGGACTGTCGGTCAGATGCACCGGTAAAGAAGGCAATGCGGTTTCCGTCAGGCGAAAAGAATGGTGCGGTAGCTCCCTCAGTTCCCGGCAGCGGAGTCCCCTCGAATTGGTTCATCTCCCGAACCCAGAGCATTCTGCCTGCTTTCGACGGGCCCACATATGCAATTCGCTTCCCGTCAGGCGAGATGGCAATACTAATATTGTCCACCGCAGTTACGCCGCCGCTGTCAGGCAGCGTCATGAGAACGCGAACCACCGGATTAGCGGTAACCGACGGCCGTCTCAACAGCATTCCAAGTGCAGTACCCAATACAAGGGCGGCAACGCCAATGACTGCCGCATTGCGCCAATCCTTCTTGCGAAATGGTGCCGCCGCATGCATCACGGTGGTCGCACGCGTAGGATCATTGAGCGCCGCAGCGAACTCGGCGGTACTCCCGAATCTGTCGGCAGGCAGTTTCGAGAGCGCCGTGTGAACAGCCATCTCCACGTGAGGAGGAATCGACTTCCGCTGAACCATGAGCCCGCGCGGCTCCTCCGTCATCACCCGCGCGACAATCGCCTGCGCAGTCGGCCCATTGAACGGCGGTTCCCCGACGAGCATCTCATATGTCACGCATCCAAGCGCGTACACGTCGCTGCGAGGCGTTATCTCGCGCTCACCCATTGCCTGCTCGGGACTCATGTAGTGCGGAGTGCCGAGCGACATGCCGGTTTCGGTCATTCTGCTGCCGGCGGTGCTCACCGCCAGCGCAATTCCAAAGTCAGCTACGAGTGCGCGACCATCATGGAGCAGGATGTTCTCGGGCTTGATGTCCCGGTGAACAACACCATGCCTGTGCGCGTAGTCGAGTGCACCCGCAACTTCTGTAGCGAGTTTCACGCACTCGTTCACGGGAAGCTGATGCTCGGTGTTCAATCGATCGCGGAGTGATTCGCCGTCGATGAACGGCATCACGTAAAACAGAATCCCGTCGATGTTTCCGGAATCGTGCAGCGGCAGAATGTGCGGATGCTGGAGATTCGCGGTGGTCTTGATCTCGCTGAGAAACCGGTCTGCACCAATGACTGCGGCGAGCTCGGGACGCAGGACCTTCACCGCGACTTTGCGGTCGTGCTTGATGTCCTGGGCGAGGTATACGGTCGCCATTCCGCCAGCGCCCAGTTCGCGTTCTATGACGTAGCGTTCGGAAAGCGCGGCCGAAAGCCGTTCAAGTTGATCAGCCATACCGCAAAATCTGACACCAAAAGGTATTGCCGGCCAATGACCGACTACCGCAATCGCCTGTCGTCGCGGCATAAGCCCGTCGAGTTGACGCTACCTCAGACTTATTTCATAGGTCGCGCTATACACTATTGACGCGTTGCCCGCCCGGCCGCAGTTTGTTGGCCGGAATCACTTTTACACCGCGTAAAACAGCATCCATCTGTTTTCGCCCATCTCCAACCCTCCCTGCCAAATGCCCACTCAAGTCTCACACCTCCGCTCGCGCTGGCACCGTACTATTCTCGTGCTCTCCGCCTTGATGGCAATCCTGGTCGTCCTGCCCGCCGGGGCGCAAGACCGGACCGGCGCCACGGCGCGAGGTCAGGTGCTCACTTCGGCAGGAAAGGCAATCCCGCGCGCAACAGTGGAGCTGCTCGATGCAGCCGGTCGCGTCGAGCGTACAGTACGTGCCGACGAAGCCGGGCGCTTCAGCGTGACCGCACCGGCTGCCGGACAGTTCCGGCTGCGCGCTACGTCGATTGGCTACCTCCCGACAGTCGTCGATGCGGATCTTTCAGGCACAGGGATTTCGGTGGATATCACACTCTCTGCGGCGCCATCGGTCCTCAGCCAGGTCGTAGTCTCCGCTACTCGAAGCGGCCAGGAGCTGGCGAAAGTTCCTGCATCGGTCAGCGTCATATCTCAGGATGAAATTCAGGGCACAGGCCGACGCAATACGAACATCGAAGAAGCGCTGCGAACCGTCCCCGGCATCGTCATCCGTGACCAGCTCGGCGGCGCATCACGCGCGACGATTGCAATCCGTGGCGCCGGCTCATCGAACACCTTTGGTATCCGCAGCATCCGACTGCTCATCGACGGAATCCCCAAGAACAACGCAGGCGGCTCCGGGCAGGACCTTGCAAACCTCGACATGTCGTCCATCTCGAGCATCGAAGTGCTGCGCGGACCTGCTTCCACTCTGTATGGCAACCAGGCCGGCGGTGTTATCGCAATGACAAGTGAAACCGGTGGAGAAACCCGGCGGCAATTGCAGGTGCTCGGCGGGAGCTATGGCTTCGCACGTGTACATGGCAAGGCCACAGGCGAGGCATTCAACGGCACGGTGAGCTATCTCGCAAGCGCGTGGCGCACACAACAGGACGGATATCGCGACAATTCCAACTTCAACCAGACTGGCTTCACCTCGAAGGCCGTCTTCCGTCCGGACGCGCGCAGCACGATCACCGGCGTGATGTCCTACGACAACCTCGGACAGGACGTCCCCGGAGGACTCACCGAAGCCGAGATGAAGACGCGCCCCACAATTGCTGACTCCACTTCCTTTGCGAAGGTGAACGGAGTGCGCCTCGACAACTTCGGCCGGTTCGACGAGTTCCGCTTCGGCCTGAACGTGCTTCGCTCCCTCACCGAGACCGAGCAGCTGGAAACACAGCTATTCTATGTTCCACGTACGATCCACAGGGCCCCTGCGCTGACACAGTTCATTCAGCAGGCGTTCCTGAACCGCGGTGTCTCCACCAGAATGTTGTCAACACGCCCGCTCGGTTCGGTCGGCAGCCGGTTTACCACCGGCGTGGATTTCCATGATACGCCAATCCAGACGACCACAACGGGCCGCGCAGGAACAGCCAGTGCGGGCACTGCCTTTTCCTCATTTGACGAACAGGCCACTGCTGTCGGCGTGTACGCGCTCGAGGAACTCGCGCTCTGGAAGGATGTCACGGTTACTGCTGGAGCCCGTTACGACAACATCCGCTTCAAGCAGCAGAACAAGCTCCGCAAGGATCAGACAGAGCCCAGAACATTTACGCGTGTTACGCCAAAGATTGGTCTCACGTACCGGGTCAGCCCGACGCTCTCGACCTACGCGAATTTCAGCGAATCTTTCGAAGCCCCGGTCATTGGCCAGCTCCGCAACTCGCCAAGACAGGACGGGGAGTTCGTCACGAATCAGGAAGTAAAGCCCCTCTCTATCCGGACATACGAAGTTGGAACGCGAGGCGTTGTGGGCCGCGGCTCGTTTGAGCTAGCGGTCTTCAGCCAGAAGCTGCGCGACCAGCAGGTGAGTGTAAACTTCGTGCGCCTGGCGCCCCTCACGGGACAGTTCGGCGCGCTGGTCAACGCCGCCGCGGTCAAGCAGAAAGGAATCGAGGCCGGAGCCAAGCTGGCTCTCACGAGCGTGCTCACCCTCGGAGGAACGTACACGTATTCTGATTTCACCTTCGAGCGGTACGTCGCAGGCACCAACAACTTCAGCGGCAACGAGCTGCCGGGAATTCCAAAGCACAACGGATTTCTCGAACTCCGGTACAAGGACACGCGAGGACTCACCGGGGGAATAGAGTTTCAGTCCGTTGGCAAGTTTTTCCTGAACGATGCAAACCTCGCCGAGAATCCGGCATACAAGCTGGTCAACGTGCGGGCGGGTTGGTCACAGCGCGCTGGCCGCACTGAGTTCACTCCATTCGTTGCCGTCAACAACATTTTCTCGGAGAAGTACTCGTCCCAGCCGCAGATCAACGCAGGTGCCGGGAGATTCTTCAATCCGCTGCCCGGCGTGAACTACTCCGCAGGACTCAAGGTCATCTGGTAGTTCATTAGGAGTGGCTGCACTGGCGCTTCCGGGCGCCAGTGCAGTGCGCTCCGTTTTCCCAATATCTTCACCGAGTCACCAGTGGGCGGCCGAGGGGCTCGACACTTTTACCGAATTCAAAGGAGCGTTGATTGTTCGGATCACGCGGCAAAGAAAGAGTTGCATCATGGCACCGCTGGCTGGGACTCGGCCTGACAATTCCCCTCGCCGGCTGGGTTATTTCCGCAGCGGTGATGAATCTTGTCATCATGAATGCGCCGAACGGGTTGGCGGGAGTATACAAGCTCAACCCGTACAACTCCGTCGATGTGCGACTCGACGCGGCGGCTGTCGATCCCAATGCCATGCTTGGCAAGCTCGCGTCTGAGCATGGGATTGAACGCTTGTACTGGCTCCGCCTTCAGTCGCGCGGTCCTCACCTGTGGTACGTCGCCAAGCCAACACCCTATTCGCTGGCGATGGTGTTCGACGCGAATACCGGCAAGCGTCTCGACCCCCTGCCCGATGATCTGCTTTCGGTGGTTGCGGGTGAGGCACTCGCGGGCGGCGAGGTTGGAGCCCTCGAATCGACGACTGAATACAACAGGTACTACGCGGTTGATCGTTTGCCAGTTGTTCGCGCTACGATCGGTGGTGAGCAACCGGCACGTCTCGTCATATCTCGCGATGAGGGCCGCACGCTGCGACGCTTGAACGCCGACTCGGAGAGGTTCGAGTGGTGGTATCGCACCTTCCATGTAAATCAGTTCAGCGATCATCTCGCGCTATGGACGACGTTGCTGTATGCCTGTGCTGCGGGTGTTATCGCGATCACCGTGCTGGGTTACATGCTTTTCTGGTGGCGCCGCCCCCGCAGCATTTGGTCATCGAAGACAGCGCAAGGCCGCCTCCCGGTGCTGCGCGCTCGCAATCTGCATCGAAAGCTGGGTACAATCGCCGGCGGAATTCTCACCCTTCAACTCCTCGTTGGCGTTTACCTGTGGCTCAGCCTCGGCCCGCTTGAAGATCCGTTCAGGGGGAAGGCGAGTTTCAGTACCGACTGGAACGCAGGCTTCACTACCGAGCGACAATTAGCCGATCCCGGTACGATACTCGCCAGGATTTCCACGTCGCTCCCCGCAAGTGAGAAGCCCATTCAAGCAATCGAATGGCGAGCGCTTGGAGATACCGATGCGTGGGTGGTGACGCCGCGAATGGACGAGGCGCCACGCGTGTTCGCTGCAACCGGAGAGCCGATCGACGCGCTGTCCCCGGCGGCTGCGGGAGAGATTGCTCGACAGGAGGTTGTCGGCAAGCCGTCGTTCGTCCACGTGGGCGCATCTCCGCAGCTGTGGATGGACCTCAACCGTCCGCTGCCAACGTATCAGTTTCGATTTGATGATCCGGGCACGACCGACGTCTACGTAGCGCAGAATACAGGGCAGATCATTCAGCGCCGTCCGTGGTTCTGGCGCATGTTCGGTCCATTCCTCGCTGTGCACATGTTCGCGTTCACGGGCAACAAAGTGCTCGACATGATATTGCTCGCAATTTTTCAACTCATGGTGCTGGCGATGATCGGCACGGGATTGCGGGTGAGATTCCCAGGCAAGCGCGCGGCCCGGCAGGTCGAGCCGACAACTGGAGCGACCACATGAGAGGAATAACTGGCGGAGCCGATACTGCTGGCAACGGTCTGGGACGCAAGCCTCGTCGACGCTCGTCGTTTTCCAGAGGTGATGCCGCCTCCCTCATAGCCGGCGTTGCGCTGCTCGTGGGCATGGTGTCGTGGTTCTCGTGGCGTGTGGTTGAGAATATCTCCAAGGACAGAGCGGTTGCAGCCGGAAAACCGGCGACACCGGAGCAAGGCCACTAGCGCGGCGGGTCGCCGGTTAAAACCCGTTTCGCTAAATGGCCTGAGAAAGCGCCTTGAACCGCGGTTTGTCACGCAGTCTGGCAAGATCCGGGTCGTGGTCAATCCACTCTTTGTGACCGAAGCCCTTGTCCACTGCGCGCTCCAGGCAATTCATCGCGTCGTCGTCCATCCCCAGAACCGCGTAAGTACATGAGACGTTATAAAGGAGCATCGGGTCGTCCGGATCTATCCCCAGCGAGCGCTCGGCGAACTGAACTGCCCGCTCAGGGTCGCCGAGTTTCGCGTACTTGGTGGAAAGCAGGTTACAGGCGCGGGCGTCATCAGGATTCAGTTCAAGGCGCTCTTCCATCAGCTTCATCGCGCGGCGCAGTGCAGTCTCTCTTTCTGCTTCCATTCCCAGAGTGTCGTAGGCCTGAGCGAGGAAATTCGCAGCCTGAAATTCCTCCGGGCGCAGCACGGTCGCTCTCTCGAACATCTTCACCGCTTCTTCAGCTCGTCCGGCTGAGAGAAGAGCTCTGGCATACCAGTAGGGTGCCTCAAAGAGTTTTGGGTCGAGCTTCATCGCTATCTCAAACTCTTTCTCGGCTTCGTCAAAACGCTTGCTCAGCGACACGACGAGCCCGCGCGCCACATGCGCCTCGGCCAGGTCGGGCTCCAGCTCCAGCGCTTTATTGCTCGCGATATCGGCCTGTCTCAGATTGAAATCCCGCGCGTCGAAGTAGGTGTAGAGCATCGAGCATGAATCAGCGACTCCGGCATATGCTCGAGCGTAATCTCCGTCTATCTCGATCGCCTTGTTGAACATTTGCCGGGCGTATTCCAGGCTTTTTCGACGAAGCTGATGGAAGTACTGGCGTCCGCGCAGATAGTAGTCGTAGGCCTGAACGTTCTCGGTGCGCGCCTTTTCGATCTGCTTCTTTTCACCTTCCGTCAGTATGACGCGAAGCGCTACCACTATTGCCTGCGAGATATCGTCCTGAATCGCAAAGATGTCCTCGATCTCACGGTCATATTTGGCCGACCAGAGATTCGATCCGTCAGCGACGTTCACGAGCTGAGCCGTGATCCTGAGGCGATTCCCCATCTTGCGAACGCTCCCCTCGAGGACTGTGGAGACCTTCAGCTTCTTCCCTATCTCGCCGATATCGTCATTCTTCCCCTTGAAGGAGAACGACGATGTCCGTGAGGTCACTCTCAAGGCCTGGATTTTCGTCAGAGCATTGATGATCTCTTCAGCCATTCCATCGGTGAAGTACTCGTTCTCCGGGTCTGCGCTCATGTTCGTGAACGGCAGGACCGCTACTGATTTCGCCGCTGATACGGCGGCCTTCGGAAGGGAGGCGGTGTCGGACGGAGTGATCAAGCTGCCAGTACCAAGTGCCTGTCCAAATTGCGCTGCCGTGCTGTACCGGCCTGTTGAGTCCGTTGCCATCGCACGCATCACGGCCTTTTCAACGTTCTCAGGAACCTCGCGACGAATCGAGCTCAGCGGGGTCGGCATCTCCGTGAACCGCTTGGCCATGATCGCCTGAGGGGTAGCGCCACTAAAGGGACGTTCCCCGGTGATCATCTCGTAGACCATGCATGCGAGACTGTATTGATCGCTTCTTCCGTCGAGGTTCGTCTCCCCCGCTGCCTGTTCCGGACTAACGTAGGCCGGCGTGCCGACCATCATTCCCGTTTGGGTGAGAGTTTCCGAGCCTACTGCACTCACCGCCTTGGCGATGCCGAAGTCCATCACCATCGCCTCACCCTCGTACAGCATCACGTTTTCAGGCTTTACGTCGCGATGGACGATGTTCTGGCGATGCGCGTAATCGAGGGCCGACGCAATCGCGCGTCCATGATGCACGGCTTCCTCGATAGGAAGCTGCTGTTCGCGGTCGAGTCGCTCGCGGAGCGACTCGCCCTCGACGTAAGGCATCACGTAGTAGAGCAGTCCTTCGGCGTCGCCTGAATCGAACAGAGGCAGGATGTGCGGGTGATTGAGGCGCGCTGCAAGATGGATCTCGCGCAGGAATCTGTCAGGGCCGAGTGAAGCAGCGAGATCGGGATGAAGAACCTTGAGCGCGACAACACGATCGTGCTTGACGTCCTGAGCGAGGTAGACGGTTGCCATCCCGCCGCGGCCCAGTTCACGGTCGATCGTGTAGTTCTGAGAGAGAGCGCTGCGTAAACGCTCGATCGGAAGCGCGGTCGTCACAGCATCGCCAGGATTGCCTGGAAGCGCGGAGTATCGCGAATCGCAGTGAAGTCGTCGTCGTGCTCGAGCCAGCCTTTGTGGCCGTATCCCTTGTCCACTGCGCTTTCCAGGCAGTCGAGGGCGTCATCGCCCCTGTCCAACAGAGCGTACGTGCACGCCACGTTGTAGAGCAGCATGGGATCATCGGGATCGATGGCAAGGGCCCGCTTGGCGAGTTCAACGGCGCGCTCGGTGTCTTTCAGCCGGCCGAAGGAGGAAGATCCAAGTACGCAGGCCCGGGCGTCGTCGGGAATCAGGTCGAGTCGCTCCTCGACAAGCCGGGTCTGCCGCCTGTACGTCGCTTCGCTCTCGACATGCATTCCTAGCGCCGCATATGCCATCGCAAGAAAAGCAGGGGCCTGATAGTCTTCAGGACGAAGAGTGCACGAACGCTCGAACAGCTTTGCCGCCTCGGAGAATTGACCTTGTGACATCCGGGCCCTGGCGTAGTAATAAGATGCTTCAAAAAGTTTTGGATCGAGTTTCATCGCGGTCTCGAACTCCAGTGCGGCCACGTCGAACTGCTTCCGCAACGACACGGCTAGCCCGCGGGCAACATGCGCTTCGGCCAGGTTCGGATCCAGTTCAAGAGCTTTCTGGCTGGCGCTGTCGCCCTGGGCCAGGTTCGACTCGCGCGCGTCCATCGTCATGTAAAGCAGCGAGCTGGAATCGGCGAGCCCGGCGTGTGCAAGCGCATACTCTGGATCGATCTCAATCGCCCGCCGGAACATTTTGCGCGCGGTCTCGAGGCTCGTTCTGCTGAGTTGATGAATAGACTGGCGGCCACGAAGATAGTAGTCGTAGGCCTCCATGTTGACCTTTCTCGTCTTCTCGATGGCCTTCTTCTCGTCTTCGGTCAGAATCACTCGCAACGCCTTTACGATCGCCTGGGAAATGTCGTCCTGAATCGCGAAGATGTCTTCCATTTCCCTGTCGTATCGTTCCGACCACAACTGGTAACCATCTGCCACGTTTACGAGCTTCGCCGTAATCCGGATTCTGTTGCCCATCTTCCGGACGCTGCCCTCCAGGAACGTGGACACTCTCAGTTTTTCGCCGATCTCCGCGACGTCTTCACTCTTGCCGCGGAACGCGAAGGACGCTGTTCTCGATGCGACGCGAAGCGACTGAATCTTTGACAACGCGTTGATGATCTCTTCAGCCATCCCGTCCGTGAAATACTCGTTCTCGGGGTCGGCACTCATGTTCGTGAACGGCAGTACGGCGACTGATTTCGCGGCCGAGACGGCCGTCTTGGGAAGCGATTGAGTATCTGTGGGAGTAACGAGACTCGTGGACGTCAACGCCGTGGCAAATTGCGCCGAAGTTGTGTACCGAGCAGTTGCGTCCGTGGCCATCGCCTTGGTCACGGCTTTCTCGACGTTCTCGGGCACGTCGCGGCGTACCGACCTCAGCGGTTTCGGCGTCTCGGTGAACCGCTTGGCCATGATCGCCTGCGGAGTGGCGCCGCTGAATGGGCGCAAGCCGGTGATCATCTCGTAGACCATGCACGCAAGACTGTATTGATCGCTTCTCCCGTCGAGGTTCAATTCCCCCGCGGCCTGCTCCGGACTCACATAGGCCGGAGTTCCAATCATCATGCCGGTCTGCGTGAGTGTTTCGGTTCCAGCCGCACTCACGGCCTTGGCGATTCCGAAGTCCATCACCATCGCCTCCCCCTCGTACAGCATCACGTTCTCGGGCTTGATGTCCCGGTGAACGATGTTCTGGCGATGGGCGTAGTCGAGCGCCGATGCTATAGCGCGTCCGTGATGAACCGCCTCCTCGATTGGCAACTGCTGTTCACGGTCGAGTTTTTCCCGGAGTGACTCGCCTTCGACATACGGCATGACGTAATACAACATTCCTTCCGCGTCGCCTGAATCGAAAAGGGGCAGGATGTGCGGATGATTCAGGCGTGCGGCGAGACGGATCTCTCGCAAAAAGCGGTCGGGCCCGAGCGCCACGGCGAGGTCGGGATGCAGCACTTTCAGTGCAACGACGCGGTCGTGCTTGACGTCCTGAGCCAGGTAGACGGTCGCCATGCCGCCGCGACCAAGCTCCCTGTCTATGGTATATGTGCCGGCGAGCGCTTCGCGCAGCTTGTCGGCGGAGGCGGTGGTGCTGGATGGCATCTGGGTCTGCTTCCTGGTTTTGGCGGGCTGACAGGTACTTTCAATTTTACGGTGAGGATTGGCTTGGCGCGAATCTCACATGACGTGGACGCGCGCCCGGTCTGCGAGTCATCCATCGAATGGTCCGGCGCAGTCTTCCTGCGAGCCCGAAACTTGCTTTCATGCAAGGTATCGAATCATCAAAGCAACCATTCGGAGGTAATGATTATGGCACTCAGGGAAGGAGAAATTTACCGTTGTCCTGATTCCAGCTGCGGCTGTGAGATCCAGGTGACAACGGGAGCGCAATCACAAAGTGCGAACGATCAGAAGCCGCGGTGCTGTTGCGGAAGTGAGATGGAAAGCGTTTGAACCAACAGGTGGCGAAGGTCAATGCCTTCGCCACTCTGTCGGCATTTTCGATCATTATAAGCTCACGTCGTCCGCCATGCGTACTTTCATGAACAGACAATCGAGAGGCGGGGCCGGACTTCACCGACGCGCGAGTTCCGCCCACCGCACGTTGACGATTCGTTCGTCGATCGCAAAATAAAATGTCGAAGCGTTCGCAGCGAAACCCGGACCGATGGACTTCACAGCCGGATCGTCGAACTTGACCAACAGGCGCGGCTGCCCGGTTCGAAGGGACAGTGACCATAAGGCCTGAGTTTTGGAACAGCTCCCCTCTCGTGTCGTGACTCCACGCAACGAGGGACTGGCTGCTCGATACGCCGGGCGCGTACCTGCTGGGCGTGGTGTTCACATTGAGCTCGCCTTGAAACGGACGATGCCTCAATAAGAGGTGCACGTGGCATGGCAACTGCTTTCCTGATGGATGATTACCAACCAGGAAAGGCCATGCTCGTCAAGATTCAAACCGACCAATCCGTGCCTGAAGCCGCCGCTTCTCTCGAGGCCGCTGTGAAAGCCAATCAATTCGGCGTGATGCATATACACGATCTAAAGGCAACCATGCTGAAAAAGGGCGTGGAGTTTTCCAATCAATGCCTGATCTTTGAGATATGCCAGCCGCAACAGGCGAAGAAAGTGCTCGATGAAAACATGAGCGTCTCCACTGCCCTTCCCTGCAGGATTTCAGTTTATGAGGAGGGCGGCAAAACATTTCTCTCCACTCTGAAGCCCACCATTCTCCTGGCGATGTTCGAGGTTCCGCAGTTGGAGGAAGTCGCACGCGAGGTTGAAGACACGATTCTGAAAATCATGAACGAAGCGGCAGAGGCTTCGGTGGAGGCGACATGACACGATTCCACAGTGGCAGAAAGTCGTCCGGCCTTTTCCTGAAGGCGCTTCCCTTTATCATTGCGGTTGCATCCAGCGTCCCCGCGCAAACTCCCTCCAGCGCCCGCGACACAATTTACGTCTACGGTCCCGGCGGTCCTCTGCCGGCCATGAAAGAAGCCGCGACAGAGTTTTCCCGCACGCACGGCACCCACGTCGAAGTTACCGGGGGCCCTACCCCGCAGTGGCTTGACAAGGCCAGATCCAATGCCGACGTCATTTTCAGTGGCGCCGAGCACATGATGACTGACTTCGTTAAGCAACTGGGCGACACGTCGGGCGGCCACGGACAGAACGCTGGACGGATTGACGAATCCACCATCGTTCCCCTATACCTGCGGCCTGTCTCCATCCTCGTTCGCCCCGGCAACCCCAAACGCATTCGGCGCTTCGAGGATCTGCTCCGTCCCGGTATCAAGATTCTTGTCGTACAGGGTGCGGGACAGACGGGAATGTGGGAAGACGTCGCCGGACGCACGGGAGATATCGGAGTGGTGCGCGCGTTCCGGAAAAATATCGGCAGCGTATCTGCGAACAGCGGGGAGGCGAAAAAACTCTGGAGCGAGGACACCACGTTCGATGCGTGGCTCATCTGGAACATCTGGCAGGTTGCCAATCCCGCACTCGCCGAGGCAGTGCCGGTTGCTGAGCGGTGGCGCATTTATCGGGACGCGGGAGTCGCGCTGACTATCAAGGGCCGTGACCGCGCGGCAGCCCGGAAGTTCTCCGCTTTCCTTCAGTCGAAGGACGGCGCCCGCATCTTTGCGAAGTGGGGGTGGAAGACCAGCTCGTCAAAGTGACTACGCGCGATCGTGGTTTTATGCCCCGCCTGTACCTCGCCTGATACCGAGGCTCAGGATTTTGGAAATCAGGTCGCCGTACGACATTCCCTCCAGTTCCGCCGCCGCCATCAGCTCCTGGCCTGTGGCGATATCGGGATTTGGGTTCGCGTCCAGAAAATACGGCACGTTGGACGCGCTCAACCTGAAGTCGATTCGCGCATAGCCGTCGAGCTCCAGGGTCCTGTATATGCGCTTCGCGAGGCGCGAGATTCGCTCCATCACTTCCGGCTCCAATCCCTGAACCGGACCGATCGTGATGCCCAGCTTTTCCTGGTACGCGAGATCGTGTTTTACCTTAGCCGTGGCGATGAGCGCAGCGTTGGCCGGCATCTTCTGGATCTCCAGCTCGATGGGGGGAAGCGCCAGCAGACGGTCATTGCCGAGTACGCCTACGTAAATCTCGCGTCCTTCGATGAAGTGCTCTGCAATGGCATCGGTGCCGATGTTTTCGTGGACGAACTGAACGCGTTCCGCGAGTCGCTCGTCGTCTTCGACCTTTGATGCCTGCGCGATCCCGTACGACGCGTGCTCCATCAAGCTCTTCACGATGAGCGGGAATTCGAGTTTCCGAGGACGGCGTGTACGGCGTCCGCGCGGAATAACCAGAAAATCCGGAACCGGAATGCGGTGATACGCGAGCAGTTTCTTGGAGAGAGACTTGCTGCGCGCCAGTATTAGCCCGCGCGGATTGCATCCTGTATAAGGAACGCGCAGAAGCTCGAGCAGGCTCACCACGTTCTGGTCGAAGAGAACGTTATTGTGAAACTCCTCGAGCAGATTGAACACAATGTGCGGCTTGAACTCCTCCACCGCGTCGCGGATCGGAAGGAACTCGTCCTGAACACCGAGTGCGCGGGGTTCGTGCCCCAGTTGTTTCAGGCATTGCACAATGTCGTACTCCGCCTGAAGCGCGAGCGCTTCCTGAGGCGAGAGTCCCTCGAGTGAATCCGGCGGAACATGATCCGGGTGCATCAGCACCAGCACGCGAAGCTTCTTCATAGTGCGATCCAGTCCCGGCGCCCTTCGCTGTAGAGAAAGTGCATTGTCTTCACCGTGAGAAGTACTGCGAAATCCATCCGGAGTTGACGATCACCTCCGACGGCACGCAAACGAAGCTCGCGTGTGCGGCGGAGCATCAGGCCGAGCATCATGTCGAGCGTAAATTCGTACTCGCCGGTCCACTTGGCGACCATTCGCCGTATCTCCGTCCGGTTGCGGCGCAGAAACGTCGAAGCAAGCGGCTGGTTGCGGTGCGTCGGAGAATCAGAAAAAAGACGCCGTAGGTCGGCATCATAAATGTCAGGAAGCTCCTGCGTGTATTTTGCCTTGCGCTCGGTGTAGTGCTGAATGAGAGTCTGATTGAGCGTGCGAACCGGTTCAACGCGCTTCCGGGTTGTTACGAGCGGGCGGCTGTCCGCGATCTCGCTCATGAGCTCATCTACGTACTCGAGCTTCTTGAGAGCCGGCCAGCCTGCGTAACGCTTGCGCCACTCGGTGCGCGGCCTCAGCCACACCGCAAAAGTCTCCGCAAAATCCTCATCCGGGTGGCTTTGCGCATACCAGAGCCGCAAGTGCTGCACGTAACGCTTGCTCACCGGGTTCGGTTTATAGTA
Source organism: Gemmatimonadaceae bacterium (assembly GCA_046593625.1). GTDB lineage: Bacteria > Gemmatimonadota > Gemmatimonadetes > Gemmatimonadales > Gemmatimonadaceae > UBA4720. Next base: position 33,951 of record JBKJNN010000091.1, read on the forward strand.
GTCGGGATAGCGCAGGGATGACTTGCCAAAGTGCCGTTGCCACTCGCGCCGGCGCTGGAACTGATATGCGTGCTGAAGCGCGTGACCTGCCTCGTGGCGCATGATGCGCGTGAACTCCTCGCGCGTGCCACCCTCGACGTCGATCATCTGGCTACGCTCGAGCCGGATGAGACGCGGATGTGCGAGATAGAACGGAATTGCAAAGCCCGGCACGCCCTGCGGCGAGAACCATTCTTCGGAGAGCCACACATTCGGGCGAAAGCGGAAGCCGCGACGCTCGAGCGTATCATGGAGCGCCTCTACCCGTGGCTCGAGCCAGGTCCCCTCGATAGTGAGGCCCAGATCTTTGATGCGAAGCTGAAGCAGTCGTTCGGTGGGCCAGCTGGCCCATGGAAATCGTCGGTTCGATGCAGACATTCGGTGAAGCTGAAGAAGCTGGCACTGGCGCAGCGCCGACCGCTGCGCCTATCATCGTCAGAGCGAATATGGGGCTCAGGCGGACACGATGCGATGCCGGGCTGCGAATCCACCCCGATCGAGCGCCATGCTGGACGTGGGATCGCGATACCCTTTCTCCGAGCTTCGCAAGTGATCTTGACTCGCAAAGAATGGTTGTCAACCGCGCACGTCATTCGGTGGAATGCACGATAAAACGATCAGCGGAGGCGTAGCCCTCGACCTCCTCGAGCGCGGGCCGATAATTCTCGAGTTGAGCCGCTTTCTCGCTGACGCGGACAATGGCCATGGCCGCCTGGTTTTTATTGGTGGTGAAGCCGGCGTCGGAAAAACATCGCTCGTAAAGCGATTCGCCGAAGTGATTCGGGAACGAACACCCATCCTCATCGGCTCGTGCGATTCTCTTTCCACACCCCGCCCGCTCGGCCCATTGCTCGATATATCCGACCGCCTCGCTCCAGGAGGCATCGATACTTCCCGCAGCAGAGACCAGATATTTCGCGAGGTAATTAACGCGATCTCATCAAACCGAACGACGGTCATTGCGTTCGAGGATGTACACTGGGCCGACGAGGCGACGCTCGACCTGCTCCGTTTTCTCGCCAGACGCATCGAGGACCGCCGCGTTCTGCTCATCGCGACTTTCCGCAACGACGAGGTCGGCGACCTTCATCCGCTTCGTCAGGTGCTTGGTGACATCGCCACGGCCGGGAGCGTACGGCGGCTTAGTCTGAACCCTCTGTCGATCGCGGCTGTTCAGACCCTCGCAGCAGGAAGTGGCGTCGACGTCAATGATCTGTACCGGCAGACGGGGGGAAATCCTTTCTTCGTGTCCGAAGTACTGGCTGCTCCGCGTGAACTGATACCATCCAACGTGCGCGACGCTGTCATCGCGCGGGTCGCGCGTCTGTCGGCACGTGCACGCTCGATTCTTGAGGGAACAGCCGTTATTGGCATGCGCAGCGAGCCGTGGCTGCTCGCGGCAATCACGGGGCGCGACGAAGCGGCACTCCAGGAGTGCCTGGAGCACGGCATCCTCGTCGCCGATAACGAGGACGGCACATACACGTTCCGCCATGAGCTCGCGCGCACGGCTGTGCTCGACACGGTTGTGCCGCACAGGCGAATCGAGTTGAACCGCCTCGCCCTCAACACACTGCAAAGCCGTTCAGAGAACCAGCTCGACCCAGCACGTCTCGCGCATCACGCAGACGAGGCGAGGGATGCAGATGCCGTTCTTCGCTTCGCCCCCGAAGCCGCGCGACGCGCGTCCCAGTTGAGCGCCCATCGGGACGCGATTGCGCAGTATGAGCGCGCACTACGGTTTGCAGATCGCCTCCCTGCCGACGAACGTGCAGCACTCCTCGAAGGGTACGCCCGCGAATGCGCGGCAACAGACCGGTACGACGAGGCGATAGAATTGTCACGTCGGGTGGTGAAGCACTGGGGCGACACTGGCGATCGCTTCAGGGAAGCGGAAATACTCGGGTTCCTCTCCGGTTGCCTCGTCTCCAGCGGCAAACAGTTCGATGCGCGGCCCGTGTGTGCGAGGGCAATCGAAATTCTGGAACAGTTTCCGCGCGGGGCCGAGCTCGCAGAAGCGTACGTGAGGGAGGCCCGGATCCATATAATAGAGCGTGAAGCTGACGAAGCGATTCGCCGTGCCCGCCAGGCTCTCGACATTGCCGATAAGATCGGCAACACAAGGGCTCGAATTCTCGGCCTTCATCGGCTTGGAAGCGCGATGTTTCTCAAGGACGACCCCCCGGCGGAATCAGTTCTTCGGCAGTCCCTGAACCTCGCTCTTGATTCGCAGCTCCCTGTCGAGGCATCCGGCGCTTACATCGGCCTCGCCTTTGGCCTGATGGAGCGTTTCGACTTCGATCGCGCGGAGCCGCTCCTGCTCGAATGCATTGCTTTTGCGGAAGAACACCAGCTGGGAGGATTTCTCACCCCGACGCTCGGCTGGTACTCACTTCTATTGATGTATCGGGGCCGTTGGTCGGCAGCGGAGGCGCCCGCCTACTCGGTGCTCAACCGTCAGCACGTCAGCGTAATTGGGCGGATCCTCGCCTTAACCGCACTCGGCCGGGTGTACGCTCGCAAGGGCGACCCTCGAGCGAACAAGATGCTGGATGATGCGCTCGAAATCGCAGCACCGACCCGCATGGTGATGTACCTCCCTCCCGTTTATGCCGCCCGAGCCGAAGCGGCGTGGCTCGCTGGAGATTTAATCCGGGTAAGAAATGAGGCACGCGCCGGATTGGATCTCGCAATCGCGAAACAGCACCCATGGATTGCGGGCGAGCTTCTGTCGTGGCTTACGCTTGGAGGAGAGAACGTCGAGGTTTCGGCATGGATTGCAGCGCCTTTTGCGAAGCAGATCTCCGGTGACTGGAAAGTCGCATCGGCCGAGTGGCGACTACGTGGATGTCCCTTTGAGGCGGCAGAGGCGCTGGCTCGATCGGGCGATGAAGCCTCGCTGCTGGAAGGTCTCGCCGAACTCGAACGGCTCGGCGCAGAGCCGGCGGCAAAGCGGGCGCGACGGAGCCTGCGCGAGCTCGGTGTGAAGGGAATCCCCCGCGGTCCGCATGAGTCAACGCGCTCCAATACGGCTGGACTGACACGTCGTGAAATCGAGATTGCCCGGCTGATCACCGAAGGTCTGCGCAACAACGATATAGCCGTAAAGCTGTTCCTCGCGCCCAAGACAGTTGACCATCACGTCTCGAGCGTGCTCTCGAAACTCGGCGTCAAGAACCGGGGGCAAGTCAGGCGGGAGGCAGAGCGAAGAGGGCTGCTGCAAAATGGGGAGAAGGAACTCCAAAAATAGGGAGATTCCCCGATTTGAACCAAGGCGCGCAGCCGCAGATTGCCGATGTCGATTTCAACCCACACGGAGGCAACTGTGATTCAACCAATAACAAGACATGCGGCGGTGCTTACTCTCTCGGCTTTGGCACTTCTGACTGCCGCGGGATGCAGCCCCAGTTCATCTACTTCAGCCGACGTGCAGATGGCCGGGCTGCCCTTGTCTGCGGTAGCGCAGTCGAGCAACGCCCAGGCCCTCAATGACCTTCGTCGGATCACCGCCTCGCTTCACGACGTGGATGCTGCACTCGCATCGAATTACTCGCTTCTCATCGCCACTCCGCTCACTGCACCCGACGGATGCATCTCCGACATGTCGGCAGGCGGAATGGGATATCACTACTCACGCTTCGACAACCTTGGCGACAACACGATTGACCTGCTGAATCCCGAGTTTCTCGTTTACGCCCCCACTGGGAAGCCGGCAAAAGGTGGCGACCAGGCAAGACGACTGGGAGCGGTCGAATACTTCATCCCCTACAGCCCGACGTGGCCCGGACCCACCGATGCTGCGTATACGAGGGCGCCGCGCCTGAGCGATTTTTCAAGCTTCGCAGGAATGCCCGATGTGTCGATGTCCCCGACGCGATTCGGAGGGTGGGCGCTTCACATCTGGCTCTGGGAGCACAATCCCGCCGGCATGCTGACGAATTACAACGCATCGGTCGCCAGGTGCGCGGGCTCCAGCTACTAGGAGAGAGTTGATGCCAAAATACATCATCGAGAGAGAGCTTCCCGGAGCCGGGAAGCTCTCTCGAGAGGATCTTCGCGGCATCTCCGAGAAGTGGTACGGATTGCTCTGCGAGGCAAGTCCCCGTATTCAATGGGTGCAGAGCTTTGTCACTAGCGACCGGATCACTTCCATATATATCGCGCCGGATGCCGATAGCGTCCGCGCTCAATTGGCGCGCGAAGGCCTCCCCGATGGCAGCGTTCTCGAGATCACCGAGACAATCGACCCCACTACGGGCGAGAAACGACCTGCGTAGTCAAACGAAGGCGCCAGGTCTTGAGACTCACGGCGACTCGCTCCATTTTCCAGTCCACCTCCACTTCACTCAAAGGAAATTCTACGATGCGCAATCGCTCAGAGGCACTCGCGGCACGAATTGAAGAAGGCGCTGCAAAACTTGCTGCGTACGTGGAGACATTGTCAGACGCCGAGTGGAAGACGCCGGTAGCTGCAGAGCGAGACGGCCGCCCGGTGAATGTGATCGTGCATCATGTTGCAAGCGTCTACCCGATTGAAGTCGAGCTGGCCCAGGCGGTCGGGAGCGGCAAGGCGATGAGCGACGTCACGTGGGATGTAGTGAAGAACATGAATTCCGGGCATGCCGCCGAGAACGCGAGTGTATCCCGGGACGACGCGCTATCGCTTCTCAGGAAGAACAGCAGTGCGGCCGCTGCCGCCGTCCGCCAAATGACCGATGAGCAGCTCGACACCGCCGCCCCTTTCGGCTTGAGCTTCGATGCACCCGTAACCGCGCAGTTCGTCCTCGAGGATCACGCAGTGCGTCACAGCTGGCATCATCTCGCGCGAATCAGGGAGACACTGAACAAGTAGCCGTCTCTACCATTGATATAACGCCGAGTAGAACGCGCGATTGCGCATCACGATGCGCACGTAGTCGCGCGTTTCCGAAAAGGGAATCCGCTCCGTGAACACCTCGGCATCATTCGCCCCGGCCTTGCGAAGCCACTGGGTAACGCGCGATTCGCCCGCATTGTAGCCCGCAAGGACCTGCTCGATTGTCGCCCGGCGCTTGAGGAGATCTGCGAGGTGCGCAGTGCCGAGCCGGATATTGATGACTGGATCGTAGAGAGACTCGTCGCTGTAGCCAGGTATCGCCTTCGATCGCGCCAATGTCCTGCCCACCGCAGGCATGAGCTGCATGAGACCCCGCGCTCCCACGGGCGACGTAGCTCGGGGATTGAAGCTCGACTCCTGCCGAATCAACGATGCAACCAGGCGGGGGTCGAGCGAATTTCGCTTCGAGCTTTCAATCAGCTCCTCACGCACGAGCACCGGATACACGAGGCGGTAATTCTGCGCCGACGGTCCAACTTCGGTCACAGCCCGCCTTCCGAGCGCCATCGACCGGGAGGATTGATCGGTTCCCGCGAGGGCATGAGCCGTCGCCACGAGCCGATCAGGTGACTTGCCGGCATCCGCATACAGCGCGTCGTATTCAAAACCCGCCTCGGTGTCCATTCCGAAATCCTTGAGAATGGCAATGCGGCTCGACGCGGAATCAACTGCCGGTACCACGGGGTACTTGTCCTCGTACGCAACGTTGGAGAGCAAGGGAACACCGAGCCGCTCCGCGCTCTGCACCGAGTAGTAGGACGCGCGCTCCTTTACTAGCAGCGCCCGCCAGCGCGAGTTCGCCGCCGCCGTGTCGCCCCGCGCCTTCCAGGCGCGCCCGCTCCAGTACGCTGCGGCCAAGGCATCATCGCTGGAATTGTACCGAGATACAACCGTGTCGAAATCACCTGATGCAGTTTTGTAGTCGCCCGCAACGAAAGCGAGCAGCCCTGCCTTGAATCGTGCGGCGGCCGCAAGCCTCGAAGTGGGAAACCTCTCAGCGAGTGAGATGAACGCCAACCGCGCGTCACCATCCCTGTTGTCATCCGTCGCCAAGTCCGCGAGTAGATACAGCGCAGACGCAGAATTTGAATCACGCGGATACTTCACCGTGATGTCACGCAATCCCGATCTGGCAGCATCCCGGCGACCAAGAGCGAGCAGGGCACGCGCACGCTGATACCGCGCAGAAGCGGCGAGTGATTCCGGAGTCGTCACGCGATCAAACGAAAGGATTGCCTCGTTATCACGATCGAGACGCGCGAGCATGGTGCCATTGTCGAAATAGTCGCGCGACGTTCCGAGGCCCGCAGCAAACGCCTTCGAATACGAGGATGCAGTTCTCGACGCGAGGCCCCCCAAAAACGCCGCCCTCGCAATCACCAGATTCTCGGCAGCCGACGGAGCCGAGTACACTTTGTCGAAGAGTGTGATTCCTTCGCGCGCGTTCTTCGCACTGCCAGGATTGCCGAGGTACGAAATCAACCCCGAGCGAGCGATCTTCATTTTCACAGTGTCAGATGGCACGAGCATTCGCAGGCGCAGCGCGGCAAGTTTGTCGCCCAGCGCAGTGTACGCGGCAATTGCGCTCTCTACGTCACCGCTCCGCTCGATAGCGATGGCTTCCGTAGGCCCGCGCCGCTCCCTGGCCACCGGTAGATCGACGCCTGCAAGGAGACGAGCACGCGCGGATTTTTCTCCCGTGACGCCGGCCGCGCGAAGAAGCAGCCAGTCCTTGATGACCGGAGCACGCGCCGCTCCCTCCTCGTACAGCGCGCGCGCACTATCGAGATTGTTCGCGCGATCAAAGGCACGAGCCCGAAGAACGATCTCCTTTGCAGGATCGTCTGATTTCTGTTGACCCTGCACACCAGCGGCCTGGACATTCTCCGCGCCCGCCGCTGAGTCCGCGGTACCATCACCACACGAAGCCGATAGGAGAACTGCCGCCACTGAGAAAAGCCGGATCATTCTTTCCACCTCGTACCTGACGACTTTAAAAGTTCATCTGCTTCCGCCGGTCCCCACGTACCCGCAGGATATTCGGGGAGCGATTCAAGGGGATTTGCGGCAGCGTGCGCGAGCAGAGGATCGATAACACTCCACGCGGCTTCCACTTCATCGCTCCGGGTGAACAGCGTTGCATCACCGAGCATCACGTCGAGCAGCAGTGTCTGATAAGCGGGAGGCGTTTGCTCGCCAAAGACTTCGTCATACGAAAAATCCATATCCACAGGTGATATCTCGAACTCTGGAGTAAGCTCGCTTGCGGTGCCCGGCGTCTTCACATTGAAACGCAGCGAAATTCCCTCGTCCGGCTGCACTCGAATCACGAGCACACTGGGCCACTTCGCCTCCAGCTCGGTCTGCCCGAACATCAGTATCGGAGGTGGCCTGAACTGGATCACGATCTCGGACATCCGCTGCGGCAGCCGTTTGCCGGAACGGAGAAAAAACGGCACATGCTTCCACCGCCAGTTGTCTATCTCGAACCGTATCGCCGCAAATGTCGGAGTGCGGGAGTCACTCGCCACGTTCTGCTCTTCCCTGTACCCCGCAACTGCCTGGCCGTCGACCTGCGCACCGGCATATTGCGCCAGCACAACAGGCGGCTTGCCGCTTGCCAGCAGCGGCTTCAATGAGCGCAGCACTTTTACCTTTTCATCGCGCACATCATCTGCCCTGAATGCAATCGGCGGCTCCATCGCGGCCAGTACGAGCAGCTGCAGCAGGTGGTTCTGGAACATGTCCCGAATCACACCTGCCTCCTCGTAGTACTTCCCCCGACTCTCGATCCCAACAGACTCGGCCACTGTGATCTGAACCTGCCTGATGTACTGGCGGCTCCACAGCGGCTCGAACAGCGGATTCGCAAAACGAAACACGAGAATGTTCTGAACTGTTTCCTTGCCGAGGTAGTGATCGATGCGATAGACCTGGTGCTCGCCGAGCTTGTCGAGCACAACGCAGTTGAGTGCACGAGCCGTCTCGAGATCGCGGCCAAACGGCTTTTCGATGACCACTCTGGCGGATGGACGCGCTGCTTCATCCACGGTGCGCGGGGCGAGCCCGCTCACAGACAGGTGCTCGATGGTGGTTTCGAACACGCTCGGCGGAATAGCCAGGTAGAAAATCCGGTTGCGCTCGGGCTCGGGAATATCTGCTTCGAGTGAAGACAAGCACTCTTTGATCGAGGCATATACCTTCGCGTCACCGAGATCGCCACTCGTATATCGGATGCGTGAGGAGAGCCACTGCCACGTCTGCTCGTCCACGTCGCCTATCTCGTCTGATGCGTCGAGTGCGGTGCGCATTGACTGTGCGTACGCTTCTGAATCCATCGGATCACGGCCTACCCCGATGAGGTTGAAGCCATCTGGAAGAAGGCGGTCATGCGCCAGTGAATAAATCGCCGGCATGAGCTTCCGCTTCATCAGGTCCCCGCCGGCCCCCAGTATGACTGCACTCGTTCGCTCGACGATTCGTCTGCCGGCGTGCGCGTCCGACAGTTTCGCCGGTGAGTGAACGACCCGCGGTGACCTCATGACTTCTGAACCGCGTGCCCACCGAATTCGTTTCGAAGCGCAGCAATAACCTTGGCCGAAAATGAATCTTCCTGCCGCGAGCGAAGCCGCATGAGCAGCGACATCGTGATGACCGGCGCTGGCACATCCAGGTCAACTGCCTCCTGCACGGTCCACCTGCCCTCTCCTGAATCCGCCACGTATCCCTTCAGCGCATCCAGGTCTCCATCCTTCTCGAAGGCGCGCTCTGCAAGCTCGTTGATCCACGAGCGCACGACACTCCCGTGATTCCATACCGCGGCAATCTTGTGAAGGTCCAGGTTGAAATCCTTTGAGGCGTGAAGAATCTCGTAGCCCTCTGCATATGCCTGGAGCATTCCATACTCCACGCCGTTATGAATCATCTTGACGTAGTGGCCGGCGCCTGTCGGGCCAGTGTGGGCATACCCGTCGGTTGGCGCGAGCGTCTTGAAAATCGGTTCGCAAAGCTTGAAGGCGGCGTCCGACGCGCCGATCATCAGGCAGTATCCGTTTTCAAGACCCCATATTCCGCCACTCGTTCCCGCATCGATGAATTCAATTCGTTTCCCCCTCAACTCGGCGCCGCGCCGAAGCGTGTCGTGGAAGTTGGAATTTCCACCATCGATGATCACGTCGCCTTCCGCCATTCCGGGAAGCAGCGCCGCGATGGTTTCGTCCACGGGCGCTCCGGCCGGGACCATGATCCAGACGATTTTAGGTGAAGAGAGCCCGGACACGACTTCCGCCGCGGTGCCCGCGCCCAGTGCGCCGAGCGCCGCATAGCGCGAAACCGTCTCGGCGCTGCGATCGAATGCGACAACCTCATGACCACCGCGCATCAGTCGCTCCGTCATGTTGCCGCCCATCTTTCCGAGTCCGATCATGCCGAGTTTCATGTTTGATCCTGTAGGTTGAAATCCAGGCCGAGCTCCCTGAGCTCGGCGGTAAGCAACTGTGGCGACCGATAGTGGACTATGTGCATGCCAAGAGCGCGTGCGGGCTCCAGATTCTGCATCCTGTCGTCAATGAAAACTGATTCCCGCGGATTTGCCTGCGAGATGCCAAGCGCGCGGTCGTAGAATCCGCGCGCCGGCTTGCGCAGACCAAGCCAGCAGGACGACAGAAATGCATCGAAGATCGCATCCAGCCCGAATGATCTGATGCGATGCACATTCAGGTCCTCGCCTTCGTTGTTCATCGTCATCATCCAGTACTGCGAACTCCTGGCCAGGGCTTTTGCCACAGCAATGGCATCCGGGTGCGGCGTGCTCAGGGCGAGGAGGAACGAGCGAAACTCTGCTTTTGAGAAGCTGCGCGGTTGATGAAAAACGGCGATGTCGAGATACTCGTCCAGCCCTATCTGGCCCTGCTCGAGGGACCCGACTATCTCCTCATGACGGGACTGAAACTCGGTATCGTCGAGGCCGAATTTCTCCAATGCCAATTGCCGCTGATCACGGTCCCAGCCGTTGCTGGCAAGCACACCACCGATGTCGAAGAACACATGCGTGATGGGTTTCATCGTTTCGCCGGCGGCCTGATCCTTTCGCCGGTCAGGAGGGGAGGCTTGGAGATTCCGACACGCTCAACACGAACCGGGGTACTTCGCCGCGGAAAGTCGTGGAGTCGGGCCGGACAAAGTTGTAGTGTCCCTCCATGTAGCCTTCGCCCGACTTGAGGATGCAGAAGCTCTGGTACTCGTGAACGTCGCCGGGCGAGATGAGTGGCTGTTCACCCACGACGCCATCTCCCTCCACCTCGGTATCGTCACCCGTCGAGTCGTGGATGAGCCAGCGCCTCGAGATGAGACGCGCCGGATCTTTCCCTACGTTCTCAATGCGAATGAAATAGGCAAACACGAAATGACCCGCCGCCGGCTCGGACTGCTCACGCAGATAGAGCGGTCGCACCGTGATCCGGATTCCATACGACTCCCGATAGAAGAATGGCGGCAGGGCCATCAGCGCCTCGCCTTCTTCTTTTTCTTACGCTTGCGCTTGGGAGGAAGCATGATGCTGCCGCGACATTTTTTCGACCCGCAATGGCAAACGTAGAACTTCTCGAGCTTGGCGACATCGCCAGTGCGCTCGAACTTGTAATCGTAGGCCAGCTCGACGCCCGGCTGAATGTTCTTAAGCGCATAAATCCATATCCGCTCGTCATCGATGATCGCTTCGCAATTCGGCTCGCACGAGTGGTTGATCACCCGCGCGGTGTTGCTGCGAACGTCTCCATCGATGCAGGTGTCGTCGTCGAGCGTGAAAAGGAAAGTGTGATGGCGAACCATCTTGTCCTCATCATATCTCTTGTCGGCCTCATGGTTGGAGATTCGCTCGCCGGTATACTCGATGATTTTCTGTCCGGGACGAATTCTGCGCAGTGCATACAGTCCCCTTCCCTGAATCGCGGATTTCCGCACTTCGTATAGACCCTTGCCGCGCGGCGCCGAGCCGCTCTTGCCGTTCTGCTTCATTCCGTCCGGTGTTGTGGTGAGCGTGTAATGCCGGCCATTTAAGCCGACTGGTTGAGAGCGGGAAGCACAATGCCCCTGCACTCGCCGAAACCCATTCTCGGCCTGCCTTCCGCTTCGAGATACCCCTTCATGATGACCTCATCGCCGTCCTGAAGGAAGCGGCGCTCTTCGCCAGTAGGAAGTGTGAGCGGCTTGCTGCCCCGCCAGGTCAGCTCGAGAAGACAGCCCCGCGAGTCGTCATCCATTCCCGAAACGGTTCCGCTTGCCAACAAATCGCCAGGCCGCATGTTGCAGCCGTTGCTCGCATGATGTGCGAGCATTTGCGCGACCGTCCAGTACATGCCTGCGAATGGGGCCCGGCTCAGGCGAATCGGTGACACACCCTCTTCGCGCATGCGCGAAGACGTAATGAACACTTCGAGCATTGCCGAGATACCGCCGTACTGCTGGTCTTCGCTGCTCACCAGGTAGTCGAGCGGGAGCGGATCACCGGCGGGTCGCGCAGATGCTGGAACGCGATAAGGAAGCACAGCGTCGGACGTAACTACCCACGGCGAGATTGTCGTAGCGAAATTCTTGGCTAGAAATGGACCGAGAGGCTGATATTCCCACGCCTGGATGTCCCGGGCCGACCAGTCGTTCACGAGGGTGAATCCGAACACGTGCGACGCCGCGCCGTCAATCGAAATCGTTTCACCGAGACTGTTCCCGCGACCCACAAAAAAACCGAGCTCTGATTCGTAGTCGAGCATCTTGCACGGTCCGAAAGATGGCGCCTCGGCATCCGCCGCTTTGGTTTGACCACGCGGCCTGCGCACCTTCTCACCACTCACGACGATAGATGAAGCACGCCCATGATACCCAATCGGGATGTGCTTGTAATTCGGAAGCAGCGGATTGTCGGGACGGAACATGCTGCCGACGTTCGTCGCATGGTGAATCGAGGCGTAGAAATCCGTGTAGTCGCCTATCTCCGCCGGAAGCAGCATGCGTGCTTCCCCCATTGGAACCAGCAAGCCCCGGGTGGTGTCCGTGTCACCCAGTTCGGCACCGCGCTCGCTCGAAAGAAGAGTGCTGAGTTGGCTCCGAAAATCTGAGAGATCCTTCGCCGGCAGCTTCATCAACTCGTTCAGTGAGGCGGTACTGCAAGCCACGGCCGCAGGAGACGCCGGCAGCAATCCCGCCTTCACAGCAATGCCGACATCCAGAATCTGATCGCCTATTGCAACCCCTACGCGAGCAGCGTCCGCCCCGGATTCCGTGAACATACCGTAGGGAAGATTCTGGATTGGAAAGTCAGTCCCCGGCTCGTTTGCAGATTCGACCCAGCTCTTTAACGACGGTTCGTGCGTTCTATCTGTGGCTTTCATATGATCTCGAGTTCCCTTGCTTCTGCGACGGGTTCGGTAAACGAGCACGATCCGAATGACCTTGCCAGGCGGCGCGCCGCCTCCATTTCTGTCCAGGAGGCGCGGTTTCCGCGCCAGTTCACCCCGTACTCGTCGAACTCAAAAGCAGAGGCCTGTTCTTCCTCCAGAACGCGCAGAGCTGTGACCCCATCCTGCTTCGAGAGGTAAACCGCCGCCAGGAACACGTTGAGGTACCCGAACATCGTCGCGCTTGCTGAACCGACGTCGTAGGTGAGTGAGTAATCACCTCTCAATGCATGATGCAGTCCGGCTGTGACCTTGAATGGTATGTTCCGCTCGAAACAGGATTGGAGAAATTCGAACACCTGCTGAGCAGGCGGGAACGCAGACTCCGTAATACCGCCGGTTCTCATCTTCGCTGCCGCACCTGTTCCTGCAAGAAGCGCAATCAATGAATCCATATTCTCATCAAGCGCGATTTCCAGAAACAGCTCGACGGCGGAGAAGGCGTTGGCAGCTGCCACAATCGCATCTTCCGACGACACCGGCATCTCGACCGCCGTACAGATTGCCTTCTGCGTCCGGGAGTGCCGCTGCGCCGACTTGAACCGCTCGATCTCCCGCAACGTCTCCGCCGGGTTTTCGCCGCCCGTGACGCCAAGACTCCAAAGGGCATCCTGCGGGGGAAGAGCGCTCAGCGCCCCGGCCAGTTCATCGAGGCGCGCCGCAGATACGATGAACCGTCCCAGGAGGTCACGGTCCTCTCCATTCATATAGCCTGCATACTCGGAAACTGCTGACGACATCTGGAGCTGGGCAGGCGGAAAGAGCCCCGCATAGTCGATCATTCCCGAGAGAAACTCGCGCACTGATTGCATGCGCAAATCTATTCGCCGCCCTCCCCCTGCATAACCGGAAGGCGCGGCGTGCTCATCGGAAGGGTCAGTGTAAATCGAGATCCCACTCCAGGTTTGCTCTTAACGGTCACGTCGCCGCCCATCAGCCGCGCAAGCTCGCGACTGATCGCCAGCCCGAGCCCGCTGCCTTCTGCTGTGCGTGTGAGGCCGCGCGAAAGCTGCACGAACGGCTTGAAAATTTCCTCGAGCTTATCGGCTTCGATTCCAGGCCCGCTGTCGTCGACATGAATTTCAACGAGATGACCCCGGACCTCGCATTTCACTCGAACGCTTTCCCCCTTTTCACTGAACTTTGCCGCGTTCGATATGAGATTGACCAGTATGTGATTCAGGCGGTCATGATCGGCGACAACATAAACGTTGTCAGTACCCTCGCAGCTGAACTGCATATCGTTCGCCGAGAACATGGGTTCGACCAGAAAGTGAACCTCATCTACTGCGGCCCCGACGCCGGTTGTCTCCAGATTCAGCGGAATTCTCCCATTTTCCGATCTCGAAAGCATCAGGATGTCGTTCACCACTCCGAGGAGGTGTTGCTCACTCTTGCGAATGCGCGAAATTGCGTCTCGCTGCTGTTCACTGATCGGTCCTCTCATTCCCATTTCCAGCAGCTCCGCATAGCCCGCGATTGCGTTCAGCGGCGTGCGCAGCTCGTGGCTCATCGTGGCGAGGAAATCCGTCTTTGCACGGTCGGCGAGAACGGCCCGCTCCGTGGCAGCCTCGGCCTCGTGCCATGCCGCTTCAGCTTCTGCGAGAAGCCGCGCGTTATCCATCACCATCGCCATTCTGCAGGCGAGATCTTCGGCGAAGAGGAGGTCTTTCGGCGTAAACCGATCGTCAGGGTGCAACGCGAGGAACGTCAGTGCGCCCATCAGTCGGCCTCGCGCCTTGAGTGGCACCACGATGAACGAATTGAAGCCGAGCGCCTCCAGAATACCCGCCTTTCGCCTGTCCGTTGAAATGATGGCACCTGACTCGCCTGACTCGGAGACAAGCTCCGGTTGCTGCGTCTTCAGGATTCTCGCCGCGCCAAATGAATCGCCCTCAACGGGGGGATATTTGTCTTCGAGCTCACTGGCAAGCACGCTCAACGAAAGGTTGGGATGAAGCACTGCAACTCGGCGCATGCTCCCGTCTGGCTCGACGGCATCCACAATGCACCAGCCCGCAACCTCTCGAGCCGCCTTCTCCGCAACCTTCAACAGTTCGTCCTGCGAGCGCGTATCACTTGTAGTCGATGCACCGATCTCAGCTAGAAGGAGGGCACGCCGCTCCGGTTTTCTACGATCGATCGGCCGCCGACCTGAGGAAAATGATATCCCCCGGGATGACCCTTCCTCTCTTGTTTCAGGACCGCGTGCAGTTGGGTTCGCTGAGTCGCTCATAGCTTCCCATTCAAGGCATGAAACGCGCCCAACTGATGAAATAAATGTGACCCCGTCCGACGGGGACACACCCGCTAAATTCCGCTAATAACGCAGTATGCCTCAAGCAGCCGTTTTCCCTGACCTCGAATTCAAATTGATGCGTTTTTTCACCGTTGCCCTGCTGCTCACAGCCGCAGAACTCGCAGCGCAGACATCTTCAGTTCCCGGTTCGCTCACAAACCCCAGCCGCACGATCGCCACTGCCCATCGCATGGGATCCCAACGAATTGATATCGATGGGAAGCCCGACGAAGCGGCGTGGGCTGCTGCCTCCCCTCTGACAGATTTTAAGCAAAAAGAGCCTGTCGAAGGCGCGGTTCCCTCAGATCTAATGGACGTTCGGTTTCTCTACGACGACGATGCCATGTACGTCGGCATCAGAGTGAGCACGAACAGAAGGTCAATTCAGGCTCCCGTTACAAGGCGAGACAATATCAGCTCGGCTGAGCACGTCTGGGTGTCATTCGATTCGTACCGCGATCGTCGCACTGCCTACACCTTTGGGGTAACTGCCTCGGGCGTTCGAGGCGACTGGTATCATCCAACGGATAACGAGCGGCACATCGACCCATCGTTCGATCCAGTCTGGGAAGCAGCAGCGAGCATTAGCGATTCGGGATGGACCGCAGAAATGCGAATTCCTTTTTCGCAGCTTCGTTTCAATGCGTCTGACACGCAGGTGTGGGGCATCAACATCAACCACTGGGTGCCGTCGCTCAATGAAGACGTTTTCTGGATTCCGGTGCCGCGCGACGCAAGCGGCTGGTCATCGCGCATGGGAACTCTCGTCGGGCTGGAGGGCATCAAGCCATCCCGGCGGCTCGAGGTGGTTCCCTATGTGGCAAGCGATGCAACAATGCGCGGAGACAGGGATCTCGGAAATCCGTTCGACGATGGACGGAATCTTTCCGGACGTATTGGAGGTGACCTCAAGATGGGACTGGGTCCCAGTCTGACGCTTCAGGCAACCGCAAATCCCGATTTCGGCCAGGTTGAAGCAGACCCGGCAGAAGTAAATCTGTCGGCCTTTGAAACGTTCTTCTCCGAACGGCGCCCATTCTTCATCGAGAACAGCCGGCTGCTGACAGGCGCCGGGAGCTACTTCTACTCGAGACGCATAGGCGCCCGTCCTCGCGGCGATGCCTCAGGCGACTATGTCGATTACCCCGGCTCGAGCACTATTCTCGGCGCAGCCAAGCTTACCGGCCGGCTCTCCTCCGGAACCTCGATCGGCGCGCTGGCAGCAGTGACGGCCAATGAACAGGCGCGGCTGTTCGATGCTGGGAGTTCCACCATAACGAACATCAGGGTGACGCCGCGCACGGGATACGGAGTCGGTCGCGTACAGCAGGAATTCGGCGCCAATGCCTCTACGCTCGGCTTTACCTTGACTGGTGTACAGCGCGACTTGGCGAAGGGAGATGCGCTTGCGAATCTCCTGACGCGAACTGCCTACTCCGGCGGTGTTGACCTGAACTACAGGTTCGCTGGCGGAACCTATTCCGTCGATGCGCTCGGGGGATTCAGCCAGGTCAATGGCGACTCCGCAGCCATTCTCCGGCTTCAGCGCTCCAGCGCCAGATACTTCCAGCGACCGGATGCGAAAAGCTATCGCGTGGACTCGATGCGAACTTCGCTTGCCGGAGCGAACGGCCGTTTGTCACTACGAAAGAATGACGGCGAACACTGGCTGGGGAACGTGTCCACCGAATTCAAGAGTCCCGGATTCGAATTGAATGATGCAGGCCGGCTTGGACGAGCGGACGAAATCGAAGGTTCGGCCGAGATCGAGTACAGGGAGACAAATCCAGGCCCGGTGTTCAGGAACTATGAAGTCAAACTGGGCCAGCAGAATTCATGGAACTACGACCGCAATCGCGAAGCTTCGTCCGTCCGGGCCGAGACCGAGGCAACACTCGGAAACTTCTGGAGAATAGACTTCAATCTGTCGCACGATTTCAGCGGCCTGAGCGAGCGGCTCACACGTGGCGGTCCGCTCATGCGAACGGGCTCCAATAACGTGGCGAACATCCGCCTTTCCAACAGTTTCGCAGCCAGCACGCGCTGGAATGCTCGGCTTTATTACGGGAAGGACGAATTCGGCGCACCGACGAGCCGAATCAGCGGCGGCGTATCAATCCGGCCGACACCGCAGTGGCAGCTCAGCATCGACCCCAATTATCTCCGCACCGTAGACACACGGCAGTATGTCTCGACAATCAGCGGCGGCCCGCAGGCAACGTTCGGCCAGCGGTACGTGTTCGGACGCGTGGACCGCGCTGAGTTCTTCGCAGACCTGCGGGCGAGCTATACGTTTCGTCCCGACCTGTCGCTCGAAGTTTACGCACGACCATTTGCCGCGAGCGGAACCTATTCGAAAATCGGCCAGTTGAGAGCGGCGAGAACTTCTGATCTGCTCGAGTACGGAACCGAAGGCACTTCCATCAGCAAAAATCCCGACGGCGGGTATCAGGTGGTCGTCCAGGGCACCGGCGGGGCCCCTTCCACATTTTCGCTTGGATCACTCGACTACAACATCAGATCAGTCAGAAGCAACATGGTGATGCGCTGGGAATATCGTCCAGGCAGCACACTGTTCGTCGTCTGGCAGCAGAACCGCCAGGGCTTCGATGATAACGGACGGTTGGTGCGGCCCGGCGATCTGTTCGGAGGATATTCCAACCCGGGAACCAACTATTTCGCAATCAAGGCGAGCTTCTGGCTCCCGGTTCTCTAGCCGCTCGACAAACAATCACCTGCTGTTTTTCAGTACTCCACACGCGATACGCGCTCCGCTGTTTCCAGATGGCTGCGATGTCTGGTCGTCAGCAGACGCGTGAACCACGAGCGCGCTGCCATCTGCATCGAACAGTCCGGTAGATCCTTCGGTCAGTGACACCCGGTCTGTCGTAAAAGTGGCGCGCCCGGTTCCGTCAGCTCCCACAGTGAAATTCGGAGCGTCCCCGGCATGGGGTCCCGCAGCATTGTCGAGACCGTGCTGCCGGCCGAGTGGATTGAAGTGGCCCCCTGCTGAGGCGAACGCGGTTGCTTCGGCGCCGTCGCACTTCCCTGTCGCATGAAAATGAATTCCATGTGAGCCGGCGGGCATTCCGGTCACCTGCACCGACACGTGAACGATCCTGTCGATGTCCTGCCAGAGTTCAGCAGTTCCCGTTCGCTCACCCGCAGCATTGTTCAGCGTCGCATATGCAACAGCCACGCGGTTGAGGGGCGAGGGTGCAGACGCGCACGCGCCAACTGTCAGGGCAGAAACGAGTGCTGCCGAGATTTGAATTCTGGATCCGCGCATATGCGCCTCTGATTGAATTGTTTCCCTTCGGGAACGTGGTGAAAGCTGGACTATGCGCAAGGAGCGTGCAATCAGCGTCCAGTGAGGCCAAGCGCAGACATCAACTCGGCCAGACCGGGAAACCCTGGGGACAGGCGGGCGAGGCGGAGCGCCGTTGCGCGAGCGCCCTCGACATTACGACTTACGGCATACGCCAGAGCGAGCTGGTACATCGCGGCCGCTGCTGTGGGATCCAGCTGCACAGCTCGTTCCAGATACGGTACGCCGATATCGGGCCTCTTTTCCTGCATTGAGAGGACGCCGAGCGAGAATGCCGTGAATGCTGTGGGCTCGATCGAATATGCGCGCTCGAGATACGGCCTGGCTCGCGCTGGCTGGTTGGCGCGAAGAAGCGCGCGTCCTGCCATGCTCCATGCTACCTCGATCTCCGGTGCGTCCCGAATGAGGCCCTCATACTCCGCTACAGCCCGATCGACGTCGCCGGCCGACAGGTAGCGCTCGGCGAGACGGCTTTTCGCCTCGATCCACTGAAGCCCGCCGCGCGACGCCGCGAACGCAATGCTGTCGGCGTAGTCGATCGGCACATAGGTGCCCCGGTAATCGAGCTGGCGCGAAACAGGTACAAACGGCCAGCGCGTCGTGACTGTCCTGATCGTGTGGTACGCGATGCGCTGATCCAGATCGGTGAGATGCATTCGCGACAGGTAGGCATCCCATCCGCCAAACCTGCTCAAGTCAGCGCGATGACCCAGAAAACCGGCGCGCTGAAGGGCATCGAAGTACATCTGCGCGATGATTACATATCCGCGCTGGTTCAAATGCACGTGTTCGAGGAACAGGTCAGCGCCAGGAATACGATACGCCGAGGCGGCAGCGATGCCCTCCGCGACCGGGACGTAGACTGCGTGGTTGTCGCGGGCTACCTGTTCTACGACATCGCGAAAGCTGCCGGGCGCGCGAAAGCGGATGACGTCGAGATCGCGCGCGCGGGCAAAGATCGCAGCGGCGCGCACGCTGTCGCCAGCAGCAAGTAAAACGGAAGCCGAGTCGAACACGCGCGTAGCACTGCTGTCAGGGGGCACCGCCGACAGGCCGAACGGCGGGAGGCTGCGCAGGTTGCTCGGAGTGCTTCCCACAAACACGGCGACTCCCGCGCTTCGAAATGCACTGATGGCAACCTGAAGGTTGCTTTGATACTGCGCCACTCCGCGCCGGTATGTCTCTCCATTGAGGACAATTCCCTGGTCCGCGACTACGCTCTCCATTCGGGTGGCGTCAGCTTCGATGTCGCGCGTTGTCCGCCCGCCGCCGGCCGCTCTCGCAATTGACGACGTTGCGTTGCGCAAGAGCAGGAAAGTCTTGAAATGCTGCAGCTTCAGGTAGAGCCGAACAAAGGACGGATACGATCCGAGAGTTTCTGTAGAACCCGCACCGAGTGCCCCGTAGTACTCATTGTGGCCCCCGTAGATGATCACAGCATCGGGCCGCTGACCAATGACATCATCTGCAAGATCAACGATGGTGTAGCTGTTGGTCGCAGCCATGGCCATGTTGATGACTTCGACAGTGTCATCGGGAAGAACGTCGGTCAGTGCGTCTTTCAATACACGGGAGAAAGTCCCGTTGCGGGGATAGGGAAATCCGGCGGCGGCTGATTCACCCAGTACGAAAATGCGCAGCGAGTGCTGTGGCTTTTGGACGAGGAAGGCATCTGCCGGTGGCGATGGAGCGTCCCTTTCGGCCGGGAAGTATCTCTTGCCGAGTGACGCGCTTGGAATCATGTACTCGCCGCGGAGCAACGGAGGCGTCGCAAACGCGACAGACTCGCCTCCGTAGTGTCCGGCTCTCAGTGCAAGCTCGAGAACACCAAGAAGAAGAAACGGAAACGCGAAGGTAAAGCCAACGAACGCCGCCTTCATTCCTGCACTGAGATGCCTTCGCCTGGTAGTTACCGGGGCGTGGGAGGACTCTGGCGCGGACTGCGACCGCTTTCTCGCGTTCCGCGCCTTTTTTCCCACTGTTTAAAAAATCGTATAGATGAACGGTGCCAGTGCCGAGCCCTGAGCAAAGACCAGCAGTCCTCCAACGATCAACAGCACGAGGAAGAGCGGCAGCAGCCACATCTTCTTTCTTTCCCTCATGAAGGCCCACAGTTCGCGCACGAGTCCCAAGAATCCCATCTATCTACTCTCCTAGAATTGCCGTTCCATGCGCTGTCTGCCGCGCCCCGCGTCATCTCGTGTCCGTACAATCCAGTATCCGGCCACGCCGGCTTTGTGTGTCAGCGCGTTCTTTCCGATCGCCCTTCGAAACGCGCCGAGGGGAGTCAGCAGGAGGAAGTATACGATGCCCATGAAAATCGGAGTCGTTACGCGTGATATCAGATGCGCGAGCTTCATCCATCCACGTTCGAGCGGCCCGAGACGGCTCGGTACGGCAAGTCCGGCCAGCGTCAGCAGCAGTGCAAGCCCGCCAAGCACGAGCGGAACTGTTTCGCGGCCACGCCAGTATGAGATGCCTGCAAAAACCGCAAAGGCACCGGCTACGGTGAGCGCAAACCGGCGACCCTTCGCGGCGCTGTAGACGCCGGCTTCAGTCATTTCAGTCAAGTGGAATTGTGCTCTGCCATGCGTCTTCATCAAACGCGGGCTGTTCGGTTTTGGCGAGAAGGAACGGCCCGATCGCCAGGTAATCCAGGTGCGTACGCATGAAGCATCGGTATGCGTCGGCAGCGGTGCATACTATTGGCTCGCCCCGGACGTTGAACGAAGTGTTGACGACGAGCGGGCATCCGGTCAGCCGGTCGAACTCTGTAATCAGCTCGTGATACAACGGAGTGCGCGCCTGAGTCACCGTCTGAACGCGGGCCGAATAGTCCAGATGCGTCACTGCCGGAATATCAGACCTCGGGACGTTGAGCCGCTCGATTCCCCACATCTCGCCTGCCTGTTCCATCGGCAGCCGCCGCTCCTCCTTTACAGGAGACACGATCAGCATGTAGGGAGACTCTCCTTCAAGATCGAAATACTCCGCCGCGCGATCACCAAGCACACTCGGCGCGAATGGGCGGAAACCTTCGCGGAATTTGACCTTGAGGTTGATGAGCGATTGCATTTTCGGACTGCGCGGATCAGCTATGATGCTCCGTGAGCCGAGCGCGCGCGGTCCAAATTCCATTCTCCCCTGAAACCATCCGATGACATTCTCACCGGCAAGGAGTTCTGCGGTCCTTCGCGCGATGTCAGATCCGACGTGCCTGAAGACAGCTCCCGCTTCGCGCAATTCCGTCTCGATCTCCTCATCTGTGAAAGAAGGACCGAGCATTGCTCCCTGCATGGAATCTCCGGCAGACACAGCGCGCGGCTTGTCGAAGTAGCGATGCCAGCCGAGCAGTGCTGCGCCAAGTGCGCCGCCGGCGTCTCCGGCGGCAGGTTGAATCCAGACGTTGCGAAACGGACTCTCGCGAAGCACACGTCCGTTCGCCACAGCGTTGAGGGCGACTCCACCGGCGAGACAGATCGAATCTGAACCGGTTTCCCTGTGGGCCGTCTTCACCATGCGCAGAACGATTTCCTCGCAAACGTCCTGAACGCTCCGCGCGAGATCCATCTCGCGCTGCGTCAGGGGAGATTCCGCCAGGCGCGGGGGACCCCCAAACAGTTCCGAAAACGCGTCGGTTGTCATGGTCAGACCACTCAGGTAATTGAAGTAGCGCTGATCCATGCGGAACGACCCGTCTTCCCTGAGGTCGATGAGACTGTCGTAGATGGCCTGCACGTACTTCGGCTCGCCGTAAGGCGCGAGACCCATCACCTTGTATTCGCCTGAGTTCACCTTGAACCCGGTGTGATACGTGAACGCCGAGTATAGGAGGCCGAGCGAATCCGGCCAGTGGAGTTCGCGCATCAGGTGGAGGTCGTTCCCCTTTCCGTGTCCGATGGATGCAGTGGCCCACTCGCCGACGCCATCGATAGTCAGAATCGCAGACTCCTCGAAAGGAGACGGGAAAAAGGCGCTCGCCGCGTGCGACTCGTGATGCTCCGCGTAGAGGATCTTCCCTTCGAATCCGCCAAGACCGTCGCGAAGTGACCGATCAGTGTAAAGCTTTTCCTTGAGCCAGAGCGGGCCTGCTTTCAGGAACGACTTGAAGCCGCGCGGTGCAACGCCGAGATACGTCTCGAGAATGCGTTCGAACTTGAGCAGCGGCTTGTCATAGAAGACGACCGCATCGATATCGTCGACAGTTACGGCCGCCTGACGGAGACAGTAGTCCACCGCAAGCGACGGAAACGAGTCATCGCCCTTCTTGCGGGTGAAGCGTTCCTCCTGCGCAGCTGCGGCAAGGAGACCATCACGAACAATGCAGGCCGCGCTGTCGTGATAGAAGGCTGACAGGCCGAGTATGCAGCGTTGGGTCAAGCTGTCAGGGCCGGCCGCTGGGTGCTGAGCATTCGGGAATTTGCTGTATTGCGCGGCTTGCGCAAGCACCGCTTTCCGTGGCGCTCGGCTCGGTCAGGCTGATCCGCGATCCATCGCGCTGAGTTCCGGAACGACCTTCTCCTCGTAACAGGAGGGGCAGATGCCGTGACTGAATCGCGATTTCGTATGCTCGGAAATGTATGACTCTACGTTCTGCCAGTAGTTCTCATCATCGCGAATCTTTCTGCAATACGAGCAAATCGGCAAAATTTCCTGCAGGCTGCGAACCTCGGCCAGTGCTGCCTGAAGTTTGAGAACGAGGCGTTCCCGCTCGTCGTCGGCCTCTTTGTTGAGAGTGACGTCGCGAGCGACCGAGTAGATGGATTGGTGAGGAGAGTGAGCGGTCGCGTTCCACCGCAGCCATTTATACGATCCGTCCTTGCACAGATAGCGGTTCTCGAACGAAAGAGCCTGGGCGCCGGAACGAACTTCACGGTTCTGCTTGAGTGTCCGTTCACGGTCGTCGGGGTGAACGAACTCGATGAACGGCCGGGACATCAATTCTTCACGCGTGAAGCCCAGCGTGCGCTCCCACGCCGGGTTCAGCTTCTTGAAATGCCCGTCGAACCCCAGGCAACAAAGGAGATCGAGGGAAAGCGAAAAAAAAGTATCGTCCTCGGTCGCTGCCTGGCTCATGATAATCCGGAAAATTTCATAGGGTAAATCTGACAAACATCGCCTGGTTTGCAAATTCTACGCGGCGATGCTTGCATTTGTTGAACTACGCAGCAGCTTCGGACTCGGCGGCCACGGCCGTGAACTCCGCATCCACAGAAATGCTGATCTCGTCCCCGACCACGAATCCACCAGTTTCCAGCGCCTGGTTGTAGGTCAGTCCGAAGTCCTTCCGATCCACCCTTGTCTTTGCGCTGAAACCGACCCTGTCGTTGCCCCACGGGTCCTTGACGGAGCCTTCGTTGGTGACGTCGAGCTGCACTTCGCGAGTCACATCGCGGATGGTGAGGTCGCCAATCAGCTTGAACTCTTTTTGCACGTCGCCTTCAATTTTCTTCCCTGTGAAGTGAATTGAGGGCCACTTCTGGGCGTCAAAAAAGTCTGGGGAGCGCAAATGAGCATCGCGGTCCGACTGGCGCGTGTCGAGGCTGTCGACATCGAGGGCTACATCGACCTTGAAATCTCCTGGACGCTGCGCGTTGCCGGTCAGTGTGCCGCTAACCTTGCTGAAACGCCCCTTGACCTTGGAGATCATCAGATGGCGGACGGAGAACTCTACGCTCGTGTGAGCAGGGTCGATCTGCCAGGTTGTGGATGTTGGCGCCATGGTGCCGTTTGAGTCAGTCATCGTTAATACCCCGAATGTTTATGTGTGAGTTGTTAGCTACTGCATTTTTCATATATGAACTGTTGCCCTAAAAAACCCCCTATTCAAGCGACGAAAGACTTCCCTCCAATGCGACGAGGGCACCCGGTGACAACCGGCTCGATATCTCCTGCTGAGCCCGCGCCAACGCCGCAGCACCAGCTCGCTGGCTTTCAACTCCCAGCTCCGTCAATTCCGCCCTGACGCTACGCCGGTCAGCAGGGTCGTCCACCCTCCGCACCAGGCCGTCTGCCTCGAGACGGTCCACGAGCTGGGTGATATTCGACCGAACGCAACTAAGCTGCGCCGCCAGCTCACTCAACGTCAGCGGCCTCTCCGCCTCGGCCAACTTCGCCAGCGCACTGTTCTTGGCCACGGACAAGCCAACTTCCCCGAGAGCCTGCTCGAGGCGGTCCTGAATCAGCTGCGCAGCATGCAGGATCGCATAAGTAATATGCAGCTGCACACTCGCCGTCTCTGCTCCGTCAGCTTGATTCATGTATGTATATTACACCCATTGAGCATACATGTCAAGACGACCAATTCATCCGCCGCTAGCCCGTTTCATGAGCTTTCTAATATCCACGGCCCATCCCTGGGCATCGCTTGGCGGTAAGAACGACCAAATCTCCTCTGATCGCCCCCGTCCGCTTCTGATCCTCACCCGGTCACCCGACCGCTCGACCGAAACGTCCTTCCGGGTGCGAGAGGTCACCTCCAGACCGACCTTGTCGTTCTTGTGGATGAACAGTGTCGAGTCGGTGAGCACGATCGACGCGCGCCGTACTTCCCAGCGCTGGCTCCCGCCGCCCGGATTGCGCGTATATCGGAAATCCGCGTCGTCGGCACTTCTTATGATTCCCTCGGACGCAAATCGCGCCTGAAGCGCGGGGGAAAGCTCGGCCGTTGATCCCCCGCACGCTGCGCCGCCGAGCACACCGACTGCAGCAATTGCAACAGCAAGCGCCCGAATCACGGCGGCGATTCTTTTAGCCTCGATCACTCGTCTCATGAGGCGACTATTCTAACCGCGCGGCCCGCCTTTGCCAGCCTTCTTCTTACCGTCGAATCGCTCGCGTCTCACGTTCACGTTCTGGCCCTTGATGCGAGTGCTGGCAAGCGCCTCCACAATCGCGTCAGCGGATGCTTCCGGCACTTCCACGAGAGAAAATCCGTTCGCCATTTCGATGCTGCCGATATCGCGTCCCGAAATTCCCGCCTCGTTGGCAATCGCTCCGACAAGATCGGCCGGCCGAATCCCTGCCTTGCGCCCGAAACCCACGTAGATGCGTGTCATCTTTGCGCCGGAAGCGCCAGCCGGCTTCCTCGGCCCCTTCTTCGTGTCGCGACCCGCGTCGCCACCGCTCTTGCGCTCGAACTTCCCTTCCTTGCGCTCGAACGTGCCTTCCTTGCGCTCGAACTTCCCCGCCTTGCGCTCGCGCGGCTGTGCCACTGCCTCGATGTGCTCCTCTTCGTCTCCGCCGCCGCCGCTGGCCGCATGCGCGAGTTTCATCGCCGCCGCAGCGATGTCAATCATCTCGATCTCTGAACCGAGTGACTCGGCTATGGTGCGCCATGGCCCGAGATCGGGGTCCTGCGCAGCCTGGCGAATCGACGCACGCGTTGCTTCCATGCGCTTTGCCTTGAGATCGAGAACTGTCGGCACTGGTTCGATGGCGATTTTCTGTCGGGTGTGCTGCTCGATATTTCGCAGCATCCTCGACTCGCGTGGTTCGGCCAGAGTGATGGCGACGCCTTCGCGTCCTGCGCGACCCGTTCTGCCGATGCGGTGAACGTAGGCATCCGGCGCTGCAGGAACATCGAAGTTGAACACGTGAGACAAGTGCCCGATGTCGAGTCCGCGCGCAGCTACATCCGTCGCAACAAGCAGATCGAGCGCGCCTTCGCGCAGACGGCGCATGACGCGGTCTCTCTGCTCCTGTGACAACCCGCCGTGAATTGCCTCGGAGCGATAGCCGCGCGAGTTGAGCTTCTCCGTCAGTTCATCCACCTCGTTCCGAGTCCGGCAGAACACGATTGCCGCCTCAGGACTTTCGATATCGAGAATGCGGCCGAGGGCCGCAGCCTTCTGCTGGCGCTGAACGACGTAGGCCACCTGTCGCACTTTCGGCATGGTTCCCGCCTCGGCCCGCTCCGGCTCGATCTTCACATTCACGGCATCCTTCAGATGACGCCTGGCAATGGCCTTGATGCGCGGTGCAAGTGTGGCCGAAAAGAGCGCGGTCTGACGCGCTGACGGCGCTGATTCCAGAATAGCGTCGAGATCTTCGGCAAACCCCATGTCGAGCATTTCATCAGCTTCGTCGAGCACAACGGTCTGGACATCGCCGAGTTTGAGTGTGCCGCGGTTGATGTGATCCAGCGCGCGACCCGGAGTTGCAACAACGACGTCCACTCCGCGCTTGAGGACAGTGAGCTGCTGGTGAATTGATTGTCCTCCATATATCGGAAGTACGCGTGCGCCGAGTGACTTCCCATATTTGTGGAGGGCTTCGGCCACCTGCATGGCCAGCTCGCGTGTCGGTACGAGGATGAGCGCGCGAATCTTCTCCCCGCCGCGCCGCCGATTCTCGTCAGCGGCAAGCCGTTCCAGAATGGGCAGAGCGAACGCGGCGGTTTTTCCCGTGCCGGTTGCGGCCTGGCCGAGCACGTCGCGGCCTGCGATCAGAGGCGGAATTGCCTCTCTCTGAACAGGTGTAGGCTCTTCGTAACCGAGTGCGGCGAGTGCGGCGCTGATGCCGGCGCTGATGCCAAGCTCCTCAAAGCCGGGCTTTGCCGCTTCTGATTCTGCAACTGGCATCTGCGATTCTATTTTCTCTTGTTTCTCGGTTTTCGTTTTCACTTGAAGGATTCGGTTGGAGATGCAGCTGGGGCCGACGCGGAAGTAGCGACCTGCGCACAAAGGCAGGTCGCGCTTATTTGTTCACTGAATGAACCTTTATGAACTTAGCTGGGTCAGCTGTTTGAAGGCGAACCCGAGGGACCGCGCGGCGTGAAACGGTGCACGACGAACAATTTTCCGGCCGGTACGCGATGGGAAATCCGACTCCTGCCCGACGATGGCTCTCTCTCGGACCAATCATCCTGACTGGCTGCTGGGCCGGGAGATCAGAGACGCGTCGGCGTTCCTGTATTTCTTGCAGGCGGGCTGAATGCGGCGAACGCTGAGGATGCAATCAGAGGGGCCCGTCCGTTCGCTCTCGATGTCTGCAGCGGATTGCGTACGGACGGAGCTCTCGACGCGTTAAACTGGTAGCGTTCATGCGGTGGTGGCAGCAACCCGATAGCAAAGGGATCGCAAATGTGCCGTCGGCCGAAAACAAAACAAGCCGTCGAACCTTTGCAGATTCGACGACTTGCGCAAATAGCAGGGGCGGGACTCGAACCCGCGACCCCGGCATTATGAGTGCCGTGCTCTAACCGGCTGAGCTACCCTGCCGCAGTGCATGCCCGCAACGCAAAACAACCGGGCAACCAGACTTGTGAACCTAATCGGAGCCGTGAGCCAGTTCCAGCACCCCCACTGCCCCTCCCTGCCATGCCCGTGAACAATGGCAATCGCCAACGAGAATCCGCATGCGCAAACGGCCGACCCAAAGGGCCGGCCGTTCACGTTTTCATGGCGGGGGCGGGATTTGAACCCGCGACCTTCGGGTTATGAGCCCGACGAGCT
This sequence comes from Gemmatimonadaceae bacterium, assembly GCA_046593625.1. Classification (GTDB taxonomy): domain Bacteria; phylum Gemmatimonadota; class Gemmatimonadetes; order Gemmatimonadales; family Gemmatimonadaceae; genus UBA4720. The sequence continues at coordinate 61,399 of JBKJNN010000091.1, forward strand.
ACCAGGCTGCTCCACCCCGCGATAGAACAGGCAATCTAGAGCCAGAGTGAGCTAAGTCAAGGCAGCCTCACGACCTTCCGTGACTCGAGGACGTGATCCCTTCCCCTGATTGCAACAAGCAGCGTGGGAACGAAGAAAAGAGTGATTGGCGTCGAAAGAGCGAGCCCGCCAATCACCGCCAGCGCAAGCGGGCGCTGCAACTCACTCCCCGCACCGAGACCAAGTGCCAGGGGAAGCAATCCGAACAGAGTACACAACGTAGTCATCAGGATCGGCCGAAGGCGTATCCGCGCCGCCTCACGAATGGCCGGCTCGAGCGAGAGTCCATCCACGATCATCTTGTGCCGTGTAAAATCCAGAAGAATGATCCCGTTCTTGACGATCAGGCCGACCAGCAGAATCAGTCCCATGAATGACGACACGTTCAGAGCTGTGCCCGTGATGAGCAACAATCCAATCGCGCCGACGAAGGAAAGCGGCGCCGCAACAAGAACAACCAGCGGTTCCACGAACGACTGGAACTGAATCACCATCACCGCGACGACTGCCGCTATTGCGAGCGCAAGCACAAGCAGCAGCGATCTGAACGCCTCGCGCTGGCTGGCGTCCAGTCCCGCAAACTCCACCCTCACACCCCGAGGCGGGGGATTCTTCGCTATCACAGCCCGCACGTCCTTCATCACCTCTCCAAGCGAACGCCCGGACACGTCAGAGGTCATAACGAGCATCTGCTGCTGATTCTCCCTCAACAGCTCACCGCGCGCATCGGTGCTCTCAAACGTCGCCAGCGATCCAAGCGAAGCGACACCACCATTCGGTGAAACAATGGGTAGCTGAGAAAGGCGGGCTGGATCGTTCCTTACCGAATCGGGAGCACGGACGCGAACGCCAATCGACCTGTCCTCGAGGCGCACTTCTCCCGCCTGTACCCCCAACAGTGCTCCGCTGACCGCCGCACCTACCTGATCCGCACCAAGCAGCATCTTTCTCGCCTCCGCCTCATTCACACTCATCAGCAACTCGGCGCTCGGCTCACTCACTCCGTTAAAGAAATCCGCAAGGCCGTCAACCTTCGACATCGCGGGTTCCACGGCCACGGCGTATTTCTCGAGTGCGTGCAGATCCTGACCGAAGAGTTTTACTTCGACCGGATGACCTGCGCCGGCAAGGTCGTTGATTACGTCGCTCAGAATCTGCACAAATTCGATTCTCATCCTCGGTACGGCCGCGTTGATCCTGGCCCTCACGTCGTCCATGACTTCGAAAATCGTGCGCGACCGCTGGCCCGGCGGACGGAGACGAGCAACCAGATCACCCGTGTTCTGGCCGGTGGCGAAGAGACCGAGCTCCGCACCAGTGCGCCGCGACGTTCCCGAAATTTCGGGAGTCTCTGCCATGATCGTCTCGGCGATGTGAACTTCGCGGTCCGTTTCATCCAGAGCCGTTCCACCGGGCGTGAAGTAGTCGAGCACGAACGCGCCTTCATCCATGTCAGGAAGAAACCCGCTTCCGACGAATCTGTGACCCGTGTAACCCAGTACGAGCAGGATTGCACCCGCCACCAGAACACCCCTCAGACTCGGAAGAACCTTCTCCAATGCACGGTCATAGAGGTCTGAAAGACGATCGATTCGCTCACCGAAACTCATCAGTAACGTCATGAGCGGCGAGCGCCTGCCGGGCGAACGGTCGGCGACATCCTGCGGACGCAGATACTCCTCGCTCAGCAGCGGAATGATGGTCAGCGCCAGGACGAGCGACACAAGCACCGCAACAGTAAGCGTGAGCGAGAGTGCGGCGAAGAATTGTCCAACTACGCCTTTCAGGAGCCGCAGGGGAAGAAACACCACGACGGTGGTGATCGTGGACGTAGTAACAGGCCAGATCAACTCCTGGACTGCCTCGCGGACGGCTACATGTCGATCGGGCTGCAGGTGCAGGTGCCGCACTATGTTTTCGGTGACGACCACTGCATCGTCAATCACGAGTCCGATTGCGATGGCCATTGCTCCAAGCGTCATCAGGTTGAAGCTCTGTCCGAGCAGACTCATGATGAACACCGTGATCATGAGAGTGAGCGGTATGACCGACGCGCTGATGGCAGTTATCCTGAAATGGCGAAGGAAAATCAGTAGAACGAGAACGGCCAGAATGGCGCCGATTATCATGGCATCGCGAACGGACTTCAAGGCGGTATACGACCAGGCAGCGCTGGTGCGAGACGCCGTGA
>JBKJNN010000120.1:0-12443 GCA_046593625.1 Gemmatimonadaceae bacterium
AAGATTCTGGTTCCCAATCGCGACGGTGCGCTGAAAATCGGAATGCCCGCAGATGTGAATCTCGCGCCGCCCGACAAAACTTCATGAGCAATGCCGCAGTAGAAATCGAAAATCTCAGCAGGGCGTTCGGAAAGACGCAGGCCCTTGCGGACATCTCACTCGAAGTGGGGAACGGTGAACTGTTCGGGCTCGTGGGCCCGGACGGCGCCGGCAAGACCACACTCTTCCGCATACTCGCCACGCTCCTCCTCCCCGACAGCGGAAGAGCAACCGTACTCGGCCTCGATGTCAGGCAGAACATGTGGGACATTCGGGCGCGGGTGGGCTATATGCCAGGGCGATTCTCCCTCTACGGTGATCTCACGGTGTCGGACAACCTGTCGTTCTTCGCGTCAGTCTTCGGGACTACGATCAAGGACGGGTATGAGTTGATTGCACCCGTATACCGCCAGATCGAACCGTTTGCAGATCGCCGGGCGGATGCGCTTTCGGGGGGAATGAAGCAGAAACTCGCTCTGTCGTGCGCGCTCGTGCACCGCCCCGACATTCTTTTTCTCGACGAACCCACAACGGGCGTTGATGCTGTTTCGCGAAGCGAGTTCTGGGATCAACTGCGAACGCTTCAGGATTCCGGATTGACCATCCTCGTCTCCACCCCGTACATGGACGAGGCGATGCGGTGTGATCGCGTTGCCCTCATGCAGAACGGAAAAGTTCTTCAGATAGATAAACCGGCCAGCATCGGCGCCCGTTATCCACTACCACTGGTTGAAGTGACGGGTGCGGACCGATACAGACTTCTGCTTGCACTGCGTAAAGCGCCCCATGCCCACTCTGTCTTTCCATTCGGAACCGGGATGCATTTCGCCGACGACAGGCCTGGCCAGGATCCGCAGGTGGTCGCGAATGATCTCGCGGGTTTTGTCGCGGAACAGGGATTCACCGACGTTCGAATCACGCCAATAGAAGCCGGCATCGAAGACAGTTTCATGGAGCTCATGTCAGCCCAGCAGGCAGTCGCATGACACTGCCCGCACTGAAACCCGACGAAACGGCAATAACGGCCCGGGACCTCACTCGCCGCTTCGGGAATTTCACGGCGGTGGACAACATTTCTTTTGACGTGGGCGTGGGCGAAGTATTCGGCTTTCTGGGTGCGAACGGCGCGGGAAAGACCACCGCCATCAAGATGCTCATCGGCCTCCTCGCGCCGACGTCAGGCAGTGCGCGTGTCGCAGGTCTCGACCTGGACACGCAAACCGAGCAGATCAGGCGACGCATTGGCTACATGAGCCAGAAATTTTCGCTGTATGAAGATCTGACGGTGGTGGAAAACATCGCGCTCTACGGCGGGATTTATGGGCTGTCGGATTCGCAGATCAGGGAAAGATCCGCCTCCATGCTTCGAGTTCTCGAACTGCCGAATGAACTCGTGGCGCGGCTTCCACTGGGATGGAAGCAGAAGCTGGCCTTCTCCGTTGCGCTGCTCCATGAACCGGCGATCGTGTTTCTCGACGAGCCAACAGGTGGCGTAGACCCCATCACGCGCAGGCAGTTCTGGGAGATGATCTACGCCGCCGCGGCGCGCGGAACCACCGTTTTCGTGACCACCCATTATATGGATGAGGCCGAGTACTGCGATCGGATCTCGATTATGGTGGATGGGAGGATTGCGGCGCTCGGCACTCCGCTCGACCTGAAGAGAGAATGGAATGTCGCAACTGTAGATGAGCTTTTCCTTCGACTGGCAAGACCCGCATGACTGGTACGCTGGCGGCTTTCGTCGTGAAGGAGCTGCGTCATATTCTGCGCGATCGCCAGACACTGACGATCCTCATGCTGATGCCGCTGGTTCAGGTGGTGTTATTCGGGTTTGCACTGAGGAGCGATGTCAGGAATGTCCGGCTCGCGATAGTGGATCCTTCGCCTGACTACGCGACGCTGGCATTGAGAAGCAGGTTTGAAGGCGCCTCCCGTTTCAGAATCGTCGCCGTGGCTTCATCCATGGAAGCGGTTGAGCCGCTTTTCAAGGGCGGTCAGGCAGATGTTGCAGTGGCTTTTGAGCCAGACTTTGCTGCGCGGCTCGAAGCAGCCGGACCAGCGCGGTTGATGATTGCAGTTGATGCGTCCGACCCCAACACCGGTTCCACGATGCAGGCGTACGCGCGCGGTGTGATTGCATCGTATGAGGCAGATCTCGCAAAACGCGGCTCTTCCGTGCGTATCGAACCTCGCGTGCGAATGCGCTTCAACCCCACGCTCGAGAGCGTCAACCTTTTCATTCCGGGCTTGATTGCGCTCGTACTCACGCTGGTTTCTGCGCTGATGACGGCGATTTCGCTTTCGCGCGAGAAGGAGCTCGGGACGCTGGAGATATTGCTCGTGTCACCGCTCCGCCCATGGCAGATCATCGTTGGCAAGACGCTGCCATATCTGGGACTCTCCTTCGCGAACGTACTCACGGCGCTGCTTGCTGCATGGCTGGTATTCCAGGTGCCATTCAGGGGAAGCGTGGTGCTTCTCATGGTCGAGAGCATCCTGTACTCGATGGTCTCGCTCGGGATAGGAGTGCTCGTTGCGTCCCTCAGCGCGTCCCAGAGAGTCGCAATGTTCGTTGCACTGCTCGCGACAATGCTTCCAAGCACCCTTCTCTCAGGGATGATCTTCCCGCTTGCAAGCATGCCGAAGGTGCTCCAGCTGCTGAGCAACATCATTCCGGCGCGCTGGTTCATCGTCATCGCTCGGGGCATCATGCTCAAGGGTGTGGGCCTCGAACACCTTTGGCGCGAAACGCTCGTCCTCACGGCGATGATGCTGTTCTTCATGACGGCGGCAATGCGCAGCTTCAAGCCGCGAGTGGGCTGAATGCGCATTCTCAGGGTGCTTCTGAAAAAGGAATACCTTCAGATATTCCGCGACAGGATCATGCTGCGGCAGATGCTGATGATGCCGTTCGTTCAGCTGCTCCTGCTGGCGAGCGCTGCGACCTTCGAAGTGAAGACCGCCCGGGTGCACCTCGTGGACCTCGACCGCAGCACCATCTCCCGCGGACTGGTGCAGAAGATCGCCGCCTCGGGCAGATTCGATTTCGTCGAGGCGAGCGCATCGATGGCGCAGGCCGACGAATCATTGCTGAGCCGGAACGCCGATATGACACTCGGCATACCACCGGACTTTGAACGCGACCTCGTGAGGTCTCACTCCGCCAGTGTTCAGCTTGCCTACAACGCGGAAGACGGGGCGCTGGCGGGAGTCACCAATTCGTATCTTCAGCAGATCATCGCGGCCTACGCGCGCGAGCTGAATGTCACGCTTCAATCTCGCGTGGCTGCACCAAGAATCGAGACGAGCACACGCGGATGGTACAATCAGGAACTCGACTACAGCCATTACATGGTTCCGGGCATTCTCGTGCAGCTGCTGACCATCATCGGCACCCTGCTTACAGCCATGAACATTGTTCGCGAAAAGGAGCTGGGAACTCTCGACCAGCTCAATGTCACACCCATCCCACGGAGCACTTTCATCGCGGCCAAGCTGATTCCATTTTGGACAATCGCGCTTGTGGAATTCACGGTTGGGTTGCTCATCGCGCGATGGTGGTTTCATGTGCCGATGGTTGGAAGCATTCCTCTCGTGTTCGTGGCGGCTTCGGTCTATCTGGTTGTTGCTCTGGGCATCGGGCTCTGGGTGTCTACGATCGTGCAGACTCAGCAGCAGGCAATGTTCATATCGTTCTTCCTGATCATGGTATATCTGCTGATGAGCGGGTTGTTCACTCCAGTGCGCTCCATGCCGGTCTGGGCTCAGTGGATGGCCGAAGCAAACCCCGTGAAGCACTTCATTGTGATAATGCGGTCTGTACTGCTCAAGGGCGCTGGCCTGAGAGACATACTTCGTCCTCTCCTGATTCTCGCCGCGACTGGCGCCGTTGTACTGAGTCTCGCGGTGAGGCAGTACGCCAAGCGCACGGCCTGACGTGCCTGCATTGCGATTAACTTTCTCTTGATGCCCGACTCAGCCCCCGACGCACTGCCGCCCTCAATAGACCGAATTTTCAAACGGTTTCGCATGATGGAGCGCGACGAGAAGATGCAGGCGCTCGTTCAGTACTCGAAAAAACTCGAGCCGCTGCCCGAAAGATTTCAGGATATTGACCGCGCGAGCTTCAACGTGCCTGAATGTCAGACGCGCGTGGATATCATTCCCGAAGTCGTAGACGGCAAAATGCACTTTTACGCCGACGTGAATGCCCGCCAGTCGCCAACGATTGCCGCCGTCCTGGCAATCGTTTTGGGAGCAGTCAACGGTGAGCCACCGTCAACTACGCTGGCCATTCCGGCCGACTTTGTACGCACTCTCATGGAAAGCGTTGGCCTGGGCGCGCGCGAGGCGGGCCTCAATGCCATGATTCAGCGGCTCAAGCGCTATGCGACAGATGCAGCAGCCACCGACGGCCTGAAATCCACATAGACCGCGGGACCATTCTCTCCTAGGTTTCCCCAACTCCAACAGGGAACACTCGTGGCTCAGCAAGAGCAGAACTACGGCAATCATCGCCGTTACATGCCCGCGTATCATTTCGTGGTGATGCCCATCCTGCTAGCCAACATCGTCGTGGAAGTGCTGCGGCTCAACAAGTATCAGACAGCATACCACGTATGGATGGTGGTGGTGGCGATCGCTCTGTTGCTATTCGGATTCACCGCTCGTGCGATGGCGCTCAAAGCCCAGGACAGGGTCATTCGCCTCGAGGAGCGCCTTCGCCTTGCCGCGCTTCTACCCGCTGCTGAACGCGCGGCGATTGACAACCTCACTCCCGGGCAACTCATAGCGCTTCGATTTGCTTCAGACGAAGAGGTGCCCGCACTTGTCAGCGCATGTGCCAGTGGCGACCTCACGACTGCAGGACAGGTGAAGAAGAGCATCAGAACGTGGCGGCCAGACCATCTGAGAGTGTGAAGCCCTACTCTCCCATCGCCTTGATAACCACGCGCTTGGGTCGCTGCCCGTCCCACTCACCGTAGAACACGCGCTGCCACGGCCCGAAATCGAGCTTCCCCTTCGTGACTGGCACAATCACCTCGTGACCTACGGTGAGTGACCGCAGATGAGCTGCGGCATTGTCCTCACCGGTGCCGCTGTTGTGGCGGTAGGCGTCCGGTGACCACGGGGCAATCTGCTTGTCCAGCCAGTCGAGAATATCCTGCCACAAGCCCGGCTCATGATCGTTCACAAAAACGGAAGCAGAGATGTGCATCGCTGAAACGAGCACCATTCCTTCGGTGATGCCGGCCGCATCTCGGCACTTCTCTACCTCTTCCGTGATATCGATTATCTCCTGCCGCTTCTTCGTATTGAACGTGAGATACGAAGTGTGCGTCTTCAACTGACGACGCTCGGCCCCGGCAGCAGTGACGCATGCCAGGAGTCGGCAACCCGCGACCTGAATCGCGACTGCCACTCTATCAGGGATGTCACCGAAAGGTCGAAAACCTCGGTATCACCGTCTATCTCTCCCCTCGCCCCGCGCTCGGTGAATTCGTCCCGGGTGACAGACTGTATCTGACCATTCCGGTCGCGATAGTAAACGAGACCACTGGTAACGAGACTTGCGCCAATCGATGGCTCCAGCGCCCTTAGCGCCCTGAAGAGACCGTCAATCGAGCATCCCGAAGCTCCGGTCATGTTGCTGTCCACCCCGATCGTGAGGAACCGCGCATCGTCCCAATGCCTTGCGCTGTGCAGCGGAGCTCCGTGTGCAGCCCAGCTTCCCAGATACTCATCGACTGCACCAAGGAGCATAGCTTCGCTCTCCTTGCTGATATCCCGGTCGGCGCCATAGACCCAGACGCGCGACTTTTCGTGCAGCTCATCCATTTTTACTATCGGCATTCAGTTATCTCCTTGTCCCTACTCACTCGGCAATTCCAGTACCCGCCACATATACCACGAGGCAACGGTTCGATATGGGGCCCACACTGCGCCGCGGCGCATCACCTGCGCGGGCGTCGGCAGCTTTCTGAGTTTGTACGCCCGCTGGATTCCCTTCTGCACTCCCAGATCGAGATCCGGCAGCACATCTGGGCGTCCGAGTCTGAACATAAGGAACATCTGCGCGCTCCAGCGCCCGATTCCCTTGACCTGAGTGAGCGCCGCAATGATCTCCTCGTCACTAAGCTCGTGCAGAGATTCGATGGGAAGTGATCCGTCGAGCACATGCTCCGCCAGATTTCGAACATAATTCGCTTTTGCATTGGATAGTCCCGCCGAACGCAGCGCATCATGCGACGTCGCCTCGATTCTTCCCGGCGCCTCCACCCCGTCGCCAATCAGCGCCAGTACGCGGCCGTGAATGGTAGCCGCTGCCTTACCGGAAAGCTGCTGATACACAATGGAGCGAACGAGTGCATCGAAATGAGTCCATTCCGTCCGCGGTGCAAGCGTGCACTTCCCTACACTGTCGATCACACCTGCCATCACTGGATCAACTCTCCGCAGGTGCGCGATCGCCTTGCGATGAGGCGACACCGGGCTCAACGCGTGAGCCGGACAAAAGTGATCGTGTCGTAGCTCTCACCCACCGCGAAAATTCCGCGAAGGCGGGCTGCCTCGACGAGCACTCCCTCGAACTTGCCGGCGCCGAGGAGCTGGAGTTCCACCTGGGCTACGGTATTTCGGCCGATGAGGTCTCCGGATGCGTTGCACGGAGTCGCAATGGCGCATCCGCCGCCCCCGCCAGCGCCAGCGGCCGACCACTTCCCGCTGACGATCCCCTGAGGCTCCTGCACCAGGTCCATCCTGAAGCTGGAGAGCGTGAAGAGGCGCGCATTCGCCGTCCACACTCCGCCGAGATCGGTGGTGGCGGGCGTCGTTGGCTCGGGCGCACAGGCTGTCAGGAAGCAAATGGCCAGACAGAGTCTGCGAATATTGGTCATAGTGCTACTATATCCTGCGTGAGCTTCATCATTACCTAATGTTTCTCGTTCTGGAACAGTAATCCTGCAGGGGTATATTACTAACTGTACGCCAGACCGACATCCACAAACTCCGGCCGGGCCGTCTTGAAGAACGGACGGTCGTTTCACGCCCTCCACTCGCAGGAGCCCGTTTGATGAGACCCGTTTACTCAAGACTAATTGCCGCCGCTACTATAATAGGGGCGGCTCCCCTTATGGCGCAGACCGCGGTACCCGCCCTGGCGGAAGCGGCTTGCGAGATCGACCAGAACAAGCCACAGGCAATTGCCCGCGCAACGCTGTCGCTCACGCGCGCCAATTCCCTGATAAAGGGCGGCGATCCGACGAAAGACCTCAAGGACATTGTCGGCTCGCTCAACGCACCGACTCTCAAGGATGAGAATCCGGTCGGACGCAACTTCCTTCTGGCATCCGCATACGTGCTCCTGCTCGAACAGCCAGGCGTACAGGCCATCTCGCCTCGCTCGGCAGTTGGACTCACCACCAATCCGACAGGCACCATCGACCTGTTCGCCGCCGCTGATTCTGCGATCACCGTGGTCGAAAAAAGCGGACCCGGATGCGTCGAGTTCATGGCGCCATTCCGGCAGCAGAAGGCTTGGCTGGATGTAACGAACGCAGCCATCAACGCTCTGAACGCCGGCAAACTCGACTCCGCCGAGATCTATGCGAACCGTTCGCTAACTCTCGAGCGCAAGTCACCTTATGCGTACACGGTCCTCGCGAGTGTCGCCAAGGCACGCAAGGATATCCCCGACATGATCCGGCACTCCCGCCAGGTAATCGCCACCGCAGGTGACGACACCGCATACGCAGAAGTCAAAGAGCGCGCGAGCTATGAGCTGGCCTCGGTTCTCACCGATCGCGTCAAAACGGCATCTGCTGCCGAAAAGAAGGCCATGGCGAAGGAAGCCATCGCCTCGTGGGTGCCTCTCACCACATCGAAGGATGAAATCCAGGGCACGGTAGCCGTGAGAAATCTTCACGAGCTTTACATCATCGCCGGTGACAGCGCGCAGCTCAAGACGCTCTACGCCCCGATGATGGCAGCGCCCTCCAAGTACTCCGAGGGCGCGCTCCTTCAGGCAGGCGTCGTGGCCTCGCAGTACAAGCGTCCCGACGATGCAGCCGTACTGTTCGATGCGGTCGTGAAGCAGAACCCGTACTCACGCGATGCACTCAACAACATCGCCGCAAGCCTGCTTCAGGTTGATCAGATCGACAAGGCGATGCCGTTCATCGACAAGCTCGTCCTACTCGATCCAAACAATCCGGACAATGTCATGTTCTACGCTTTCGCCTACGCAGGAAAGCTGAAGAAGAAGTCTGACGCGAAAACCACCCGCATGTACAACGACTCTCTTATCTACTGGAACAACAAGTCAGAGAAAATGCCGGTGAAGGTTGCATTCACGGAGTTTTCGCGAAACAGCGATGGTACAACTCTCGTCGGAACCATTGAGAACAGAGGCACGACCGCCAAGACGTACACGATGACGGTCGAATTCCTCGGTGCTGGCGGAGCAGTGCTGTTCACCGAGACTCAGTCAGTCGGCCCGGTTGCACCGAAGGCGACGAAGGAGTTCACGCTGAAGAATGCCAGGAGAGAAGGAGTTGTCGGGTATCGGTACAAGCCGATAATCTGACTTCCCGGGCAGCATCATCAAGAAGGGCGTGCATTTATGCACGCCCTTTCTTTTTGACTCAACATCTCGCTGCGCACACGTGCGAACTGCGGCCATTTAACCGCGGAGGCCACCGAGAACGCCGAGAAAAAAAACAATTTTTAGGTACCTTCTCGGCGCTCTCGGTGTTCTCGGCGGTTAACCAGACCCAAACTCAGGAAGTCAAAATGGGCGGGCTCACACAGGCAACCGAACCGGCTCGTGCTGACTGATCGCGCTATAGATCCAGAACGTGGCTCCATCCCACCAGAATATCGCAACCTGCTCCCATCGCCTCGCAACATCCAGGGCCTCCTCGAGCGGCTTGAGGAGCGCAACGCTGCACTCGCAGTGCGACTTGTCAGGAGAGCAGGCATCCACCCTCACGAACGACGCCCCGGCACTTTCTAGCTCCGCCTCGAGCTCCTGCTGCATGCGGAGGTTCTCGTCTTCGCCAGTCCCGACACCCCGCGGATTGTGCGCGGTAAGCACCGCAAACCCACCACCCAGTCCCATTGCACCAAGCCCGCGCCGAACTGCCGGCGCGACAACCTCCCGCAGATCAACCATGACAGTGGTCTCACCCTGAAAATGCAAAACGGTCTCCGCGTAGGCAGACCACTCTTCGTTTGTACCCTTTGATTTATCCGGCATTCCATCCCTCAGGCATGTGATTTGACTACGATTCAGGCGTGACTCAACATCAGATATGGCCCGACCTCCTCTACCTGGTCCGCCACGGCGAATCCGCTGGAAATGTAGCCCGAGAGGCAGCGCTGGTTGCAGGCGAGCGCATCATCGATATCGACGTCCGCGATGTGGACGTGCCGCTATCCCAACGCGGTGAGCAACAGGCCGAAGCCCTCGGACAATGGTTCGCTTCACTGCCGCCGGAACGAACGCCCAACATCATTGTCACATCGCCGTACGTTCGTGCACGCCACACCGCGGAAATCGTCGCCCGGTCCGCGGGCCTCTCGAGCGACAAGTTCACTCTCGTTGTGGACGAGCGGCTGCGCGAGAAGGAATTCGGTGTACTCGACCGCCTCACCCGCGTCGGCATCGAAGCCTATCACCCTGACCAGGCCGAATTCCGGCGGCTGCTCGGCAAGTTCTACCATCGGCCACCGGGCGGCGAGAGCTGGTGCGACGTGATCCTCCGCCTGCGGAGTGCAACCGAAATGATAGCGCGCGAATACTGCGGCGAACGCGTACTGCTCGTCGGCCATTCGGTGGTTGTTCTATGCATGAGATACCTGCTCGAACACATGACCGAAGACCAGATACTTCAGATCGACCGGGAAAACGAAGTTGCCAACTGCTCGGTCACATCCTACGTCCATGATCCAACTGCTGGCCCAAAAGGCCAGCTGCGGCTCGAACTGTTCAACTTCGTGGCTCCGCTCAAGGAAGCCGGAGCACCCGTAACCTCGAAACCGGACGCGCCGATTGCCGCAAGATAAAAACGGCGAGCAGCGCGTCACACGGGACCTGCTCGAGCAGTGGCCGCTGCCGAAACCCAAGGACAACGGTGACAAGGACGACCGAGGGCGCGTGCTCGTGGTCGGTGGCGAGATCTCCCTTCCCGGCGCGGTCATTCTGGCGGGCATCGCAGCACTGCGCGCGGGCGCTGGCAAGCTCCAGATCGCATCCTGCGAATCAATCGCGCCAGCCGTCGGCATCGCAGTCCCCGAATCACTCTCACTCGCCCTTGCTGAAACAAAGAGCGGAAAGATTGCAGCGAGTGCTGCGAAAAAACTGAGAAAGCACGCGCGGAACGCAGATGCCGTTCTGATCGGACCCGGCATGACCGAAGGAGACGATACGGTCAGCTTCGTTCGCAAGCTTCTCGCGTCATGCACCGAGTCTCGCGTTGTTCTGGACGCCGGCGCGTTGAGCGTCCTTCACGACCTGCACGATGCACTGCATTCCCTGAACGAAAACGCGGTCATCACACCGCACGCCGGAGAAATGGCGCAGATCATGGGCGAGGACATCGAGTCCATCACCCGGAACGCACCATCCGTTGCTCTCGATGCCGCCCAGCTCCTTCAGGCAGTCACAATCCTCAAGGGAGCTCGAACATTCATCGCAACGCCTGACGGAGATCTGTTCTGCTACGAATCAGGCGACGTGGGACTTGCCACCTCCGGAAGCGGCGACACACTAGCCGGTGTCGTCGCCGGACTCCTCGCCCGAGGTACCGAGCCCCTCCACGCCGCACTGTGGGCAGTATACCTGCACGGCTCGGCCGGAAACGCACTGGCAAAACGAATGGGAAGAGTTGGCTATCTCGCGCGCGAGCTGCTCGCCGAAATTCCTCCCATCATGTCCTCAGCGCACTGAAGCCCTCGGCAACACTGAAGGCATGTCGGCAACGACATACGCAGTCACAGCCATCAGTGCAACAACTTCTGCCATCTCCCGCGGTGACAGCTTGTCCATCGTATCGCCGGCACTGTGGTGGAACCAGAAATATTTCGCGCCATCGACCACGGGTGACATCGCCGGTACACCTAGCCTGTTCAACGGACCAGTATCCGCGTCGGCGCCGCCTTCGCGCGCCATCGAAGCTCCGAACGACTTGAAGAGCGAGGCAATGTCGGTAGCCATCGCCACACCGCCTTCACCTGCGGTGATTCCTACGCCGAGCGGCTTGAACACGCCCCCGTCCGATTCCATTGCCATTACATGCTTGTCCACCTCGGCGCGATGCGCTGCAAGGTATCCGTCTGCGCCGCGGCTGCCGTTCTCCTCGTTCGTCCAGAGAACGACGCGCACCGTACGCTTTGGCCGGAGGCCAAGACGCTTCATTAGTCTCAATGCTTCCCAGGCCGCCACGCTTCCGCCGCCATCATCCATCGCACCCTGACCCACATCCCATGAATCGATGTGGCCTCCAATCACAACTATCTCGTCAGGCTTCTCCGATCCGACTATCTCGGCCACAACGTTTCGCGAAGGCGCATCGGCAAATGTCTGAGCGCCCATCTTGAGGTTGACCACCACTTTCTGACCGCGGTTGATCATTCGATGCACCATCATCGCATCTTCGACACTGAGTGCCGCGGCCGGAATCTTTTTCACGGTCGAGTCGTACACTATCGCGCCCGTGTGAGGGCTCTGAATGGAGTAGGAGGCGACTGAACGGATAAGCGCGGCCACAGCTCCCGCCTTCGCTGCCTCACTTGCTCCGCGCGCGCGAAATTGCACGGTTTGCCCGTAGCTGACAAAGGGCGCGTCGAAGAGAACGATCTTACCCTTCGCTTCGGCGGCACGCCGTTTCAGCTCGTCGAAATCCGTCACCACCATTACCGGTGCAGTGATGCCACCCTTCGGCGTCCCGACACTTCGGCCAAGCCCGATCATGTGCAGCTTTTCTGCGCGCGGACTCATCAGAGTCGCTGACTCCTCATTGCGCACCCATTTGGGAACCATCACCGGTTCCCCACGGACGTTCTGAAGCCCGTCACGTTTCATCTCCGCGAGAATCCAGTCGATAGCCGACTCCAGACTGGCGGAGCCGCTGAGCCGTGACCCGAACGTGTCGGTGAGTTCGGCAAGCCGGTTCCACGCCGAGCTGTCAGACAGTGCGGTGGCGATCATTTTGTCGGCAGTGCCGCGGTATGCATCTGCAATCGGCGTCGCAGTCTGGGCAGGCAGTGCAGTGGCAAACGTTGATATGAGCGCACCCATTCCAACGGCCCGGAGGATTGCAATTCTTTTCATTTTTTTTCGGTTGAGCCGGATGTCATCCGGCGAGACGCTGGGGTACTTCTTCGGTAATTGATACCGTATC
>JBKJNN010000121.1:0-10495 GCA_046593625.1 Gemmatimonadaceae bacterium
CGCGCCGGTCCGAGTCCTGGAGCTTATCCATGGTTTCGAGACCTTCGAAGGCGTCCTTGCAGTAAAAAACGCCAGCGTCATATTCGCGTTCTTCTTCGACGAAGAGCGCGCGGCGGCCGAAGCGGCGGTTGATTGCGGCGCCGCCGATGAGAACCGGGATCTTCATGCCGCGCTTGTCCAGCTCCTTCACGGCCAGCGGCATCTGCTTGGAAGTAGAGACGAGCAGAGCGCTCAATCCAATCGCGTCGGCACCGACTTCGACCGCTTTCTCAAGGATCGTGTTGACCGGAACCTGTTTGCCGAGGTCGAAGACAGTGTAGCCGTTGTTGGAGAGGATGATGTTGACGAGCGACTTGCCGATGTCATGCACGTCGCCGTACACCGTCGCGAGCACGACTTTGCCCTTGGTGTAACCCTCTGCCTTTTCCAAAAACTGCTCCAGATGCTTTACCGCCTTCTTCATGACTTCGGCAGACTGAAGCACGAACGGAAGGATGAGCTCGCCAGCGCCGAACTTGTCTCCAACCTCTTTCATGGCGGGCAGCAGCACTTCGTTGAGAACGCGAACAGGATTCTCGCGAACCCCAGCCGCATCAAGCTGCTCCTCGATCCCTTCCTTCTTGCGATGCAGGATCATCCAGTGAATCCGCTCCTCGGCCGTCATGCCTTCGGTGGGATCCGCCTTTTCCTTCACATCTGTGCCATCTGTGGTTCTGTCGTTCCCGAAAAATTCTATATAGTGTTGCAGGGCTTCCGGCGACTTGTTGAATACCAGCGCATCCGCAAGCTCTCTTTCCTCCGCTGAGATCTCCGCATACGGCCTGATGTGCGCCGGATTCACGATTGCCGCATCGAGACCTGCCGCCACACAATGATGCAGGAACACCGAATTGAGCACCGATCTCGCCTCGAGCGTCAGTCCAAAACTCACGTTGGACACTCCGAGAATCGTGGACACACCCGGCAGCTCACGCTTGATGAGCCGGATGCCCTCGATGGTCTCATGGGCCGAGTCGATCCATTCAGCGTCGCCGGTGGCGAGGGTGAAGGTGAGGCAGTCGTAGATGATGTCTTCGGGCGCGAGTCCGTACTCGTCTACTACTATGTCATAGATGGCCCTGGCGACCTCGAGCTTCCGCTCTCGGGTCTTGGCCATGCCGACTTCGTCGATGGTAAGCGCGATAACTGCGGCGCCGTGCTTTTTCACGAGCGGCACGACTGACTCGATGCGCTTGCGGCCGTTCTCCATGTTGATGGAGTTGACGATACCGCGGCCGGGGATGTGCTCGAGCGCTGCTTCGATAACGTCCGCTTCAGTCGAGTCAATTACGAGCGGCGTCTCCACACTCATGCTCAGCAGCTTCACGACCTTCGACATCTGCTCGGCCTCATCGGCCCGTTCGGTGACGGCGACACAGACGTCGAGGACATGTGCGCCCGAGTCGACTTGGTCGCGCGCTACTTCGAGGATGCCTTCATAGTCGTCGGCGAGGAGGAGTCGCTTGACCTTGCGCGAGCCCTGGGCGTTGACGCGTTCTCCGACGAGGAGGGGAGGCGGATCCTGATGGAGGGTGATGGCGCGCATGGCTGAGCTGACGCGCGGGACTTTATGGTGTCCGATGCGTTGGCCAGTTGGACCAACTTCGGCCCGGGGGCCGACGGTCGCGCCTCGTTTCGCCTCGACCGCCTTTACTGCGTTGACAACTGCGGCGAGATGTTCCGGAGTCGTCCCGCAACATCCCCCCACAATCCTCACACCAAACTCCTCCACGAACTCGGCCAATGCTTCTGCCATCGGAGCCGGTTCGAGCGGATAGACTGCCTCGCCTACACCCGTATTGATCGGCAACCCCGCATTCGGAATCACCGAAAGCGGCAGCGTCGCATGCTCGGCCAGATATCGAATCGGCTCGCGCATGTGCTCCGGACCTGTGGAGCAGTTGAGACCGATGACATCCACACCTAGCGACTCGAGGGTAGTCATGGCGCTGGCGATGTCGGTGCCGAGGAGCATGCGGCCGGAGATGTCGAGCGTGATCTGCGCCTGAATCGGGATGCGACGTCCCAGCTCGGTGAAGACCTGTTCGATGCCCGCGATTGCCGCCTTTACCTCGAGAATGTCCTGGGACGTCTCGATGAGGAGGACATCGACGCCCCCTTCTATAAGGTATTGGGCCTGGTCGTGAAAGTTTCGGGCGAGTTCTTCAAAGGTGATGTCGCCGAGCGCCGGGTCGGAGCTCGAGGGCAGCATGCCGGTGGGGCCCATGGAGGCCGCGACGAACCGTGGCTTATCAGGCGTGCTGAACTTGTCCGCTGCTGCCCGGGCGACGCGGGCGGCGCCGACGTTGATTTCGCGGACCTTGTCGCCAAGTCCCCATTCTTCGAGGCGTCGGGGTGTCGACTGAAAGGTGCACGTCTCGACTACATCACAGCCGACTTCGAGGAACGATTCGTGGATCGCCTGAATAACGTCCGGGCGAGTGAGAACGAGGTTGTCGTTGCAGCCTTCGAGCGATTTTCCGCCGAAGTCGTCCGGTGTGAGGTTGAACCGTTGGATGCTCGTTCCCATCGCCCCGTCGTAGATGAGTACGCGGTTGCCGAGGGCTTTGAGGTAGGGTGATTCGGTTGGACGAGCGGTCATGCGATGAACCTATACGAAAAAAGCCCGCTCGTGGGCGCTGGGCTGGAGCGCTTTAGCGGAATGTTTAACGTGGCCGCAAGTTGCTTAAATCGCCACGAAGCTGAACTAACAATACTAGAAAGGTCGGCTTTCAGGCAAGCAAAGTCTCCACGGGGACCGCCTTCAGGCGGATCGGCACGAGCCCTGTCCATGGATACAGGCACTCCCAGCGTGAGTTGCGCTTCGCCATCCATGCGATATTGTTCCAGCGCGAGTTCGGCACAATCGCATGTCTGTCCACCACGGAGGGGAGATGTGTGTTCGTAGTGGTCGGTGTCTGGCCGGTGTTCTTACCGTGTTCCTGCTTTCGGCGGTCCCATCGGTTGACGCCCTGGCGCAGGCCGGCGCCTTGTCCGGTCTTCTCGGTAACGCAACCGACTTCAATTTTTTCTGGGCCCAATCCGGCGCCCCTCGCGGCGAGTTGATCCCGGAGCGAGGTGCAGGTGCGGCGGGAGTGGGATTCGAGCTCTCGTTTGCGATCCCTGGTGCATGGACGCGGCGGAGGCGACCCGCGCCAACGCCGGACCTCTCAGCCAAAGGAACATCGTGCGACGCGCGATTCCGGCGCCGAGAACTGGTTACGACCGAAGAGTGCTCGGACACAACGTGGAATTCGCTGCAACGCGATAGCGCGCGAACGGGTATCTCCTACAAGCAGGAGCAGAGTATCAAGCAGTTTCGCCTCTCTGAGGATGTTTTCACGTTCGAGCTTGCTGTGGGCTTTTCTCAGACCGGCGCTTTCGTATCACGGCGCTCGGAAAACGATGTGAGAGTATCGCTCCGGGAGGCACCCTCGGTCTCAGTATATGCGACTTATGAGCCGGGATTGTTCTCACTCTCGACGGTGAATTTTACTGGATATTTCGGCGGGCGTTCCGGGCTTATTTCGCTGAACGCGGGCAGGGCATTTACGGATTCATCGATCACAAAATTCTCGGGCGAGACCTTTCAGATCGGACCCGTCGTTGGGCTCGTCGCGAAAGTAAACGGAATCAATCTGTTTGCTGAGGGCGCTTACCTTTGGCGGGATTTCAAGAGCGTGGAGTGGGAGAGGGACACCGGCTTGGGTACGCTGCCCCGGAGAATAGATCTTAGTGGGTACGCCCTCGCGCTCGGGGCGCAATTTGAGCTCGCGGATCCCAGAAATCGATAGCGACGGGAAGTCGGCCGCGGGCTGATGGGTGGCTGAACCGCTACGACACGCTCCAACTCAGTACATCCTGTACTTATCGCTTTGCTTCTTGAAGCTTTCCAGCTCAGGCGACCATGAGGCAAAGATCTCTTGCGGCGTTCGCCCCCCAGTGATCATCGACTTGAGCCGCCTGGTGGCGGTCAATCGCTCGAGCACCGCGTCGTTCCAGACCAGCTTGTCACTGTGCAGTTTGTGGACTGCCCAGAGCATCGCAACGCCAGCCTTGTATGGTTCGAACGCGTTGCGGTCAGTGACGTTGAGGTAGATGCCATTCAACTTCACACCGGTGAGTTTGGGCGGGCGGCCGTGAAAGGATTTCTGTTCCGGTGTAAAGGTCACCGACTCGAACACGACTCCCTTCAATCCAATCTCGTTTAGAAGCTTCACTGCTGCGGCGTTGTCGAGCCATGCAGCTCCGATATACTCGAAAGGTTTGTCACTGCCTCGTCCCTCGGAGAGATTCGTCGCCTCGAAGAGGCACGTTCCCACGTAAGCCAGCAGGGACTGGAAGGTGAGCAGATTTGGCGATGGCTTGCTCCACGGCAATCCAGTCTGATCGTACCACGTCGACCTGGTCCATCCGCTCATCGGCACAACGGTCAACTTTACGCGCTGTCCACCGCGCAACAGCCGTTCTTCATTATAGAAGCGCGCGAGCTCACCCATCGTTAGCCCATGCACCACGGGGACCTTGGCGTATGATCCGAAGCGATAGAGAAACTCGTCGTCGGTCGTGAATCCTTCCTGCTTCAATCCAGTGATTGGATTGGGCCTGTCCAGTACGATGACCTCGATCCCACTCTCCGATGCTGCTTCCATAATGAAACCAAGAATGTTGATGTGCTCGTAGAAGCGCGCACCAACTTCCTGAATGTCGAAGACTATCGCGTCGACTCCGGCGACCATCTCGCGCGTCGGCTTGTGTGACTCACCGTAGAGATTGTACTTGGTCACGCCCGTCTGAGGGTCGAGCGCGATTTCTCCGTCGGCAGGAAGGGAGTAATCGTTTGAGCGAATGTTGTGTTCCATTCCGAACAGGACCTTGAGCTCCGTATCCGGATACCTGTGAAGCGCATCGGCCAGGTGGGTACCGTCTGTCAACTGCCCGCTGTGATTGGAAACAAGGGCGACTTTCTTTCCCTTGATTAGGTGCGCGTACTCGGTAAACAGCCGGTCAGCGCCGACTCTTACTCCAGAAAGCGGTAGGCTGGCGGGAACCTGTACAGGTCTCGCGCAGGCAGTGAAACAAAGGAGAAGCGAAATCGCCAGGTACGTTGGTTTCATGGCGACGAATTTACTCGAGCACTGCTCGGTACGCCGGGGTCAGCCGTGCCCGCCTGAGTGGATCTTTCTTGGACCCGCCATCGCGTGCCGTTAAATTGAGTTAGCCTTCCGAGAACATTTCGACCGGTTCGACATCGTTAGACCCATAACGATGACACGTAACGAGGTCACCGATACATGACTTTTCTCTTCTGGCTCGCCCTCGTAGTCGGCGGCGGCCTGCTCCTCCTCTCCCTCATCGGCGACTCAGACACTGATGCGGGTGGTCACGATATCGATCACGAAGTCGGACATGCCGGCGGCGATTGGGGACGCATACTCTCACTCCGGAATGCGACGTACTTTCTTTTCGCGTTTGGCGCCACCGGCACACTGCTCCAGGCGTTGTGGAAGGGGCGCGATACACCACTGGTGTTCGTCATCGCTGCAGTTACCGGCGTGATTGCCTGGCTGCTCAGTTCTGTTGCATTCAGTTATCTCAAACGCACTGACGCAGGCGAACTTCAAGGCGACCGCTGGCTCATCGGCCGCATCGGCAACGTCACCATTCCCATAAAACGGGAATCGACCGGCAAGATTACAGTCGCGCGCGCAGGGCAAACGCAGGAGCTGCTCGCGCTGCCGCACAACGAAACTGACACAAATCCAGAAGAGTGGAATTCGGTGATGGTGGTGGAAATACGCGACGGCGTCGCGTACGTGGCACCATCCACAGGAATCACGTCTTCGCTCGATACCATACAGGAGTAGTCAATGGAATTCTTTCAAAGCGCCGCACTCGTAGTCGGAGGTGTCCTCGTCGGCGTCATCGCGATGGCGCTTCTCACGATCAAGAAGCTTCTCGTCATTGCGCCGCCCAACTTCGCTGCAGTCATCACAGGCCGGCAACGACAGCTCGAAGACGGCACTCGAATCGGCTACCGCACAGTTTCGGGCGGCCGCTCCATGCGGGTTCCGCTCGTCGAACAGGTACAATGGATGTCGCTCAGTACCATCCCGCTCGAGATCAGCGTCGCCGACGCGTACTCCAAGGGCAATATCCCCCTCGAGGTCAAAGCCGTCGCCAATCTCAAGATTGCATCATCGCCAGACGCTGTATTCAACAACGCGGTCGAGCGACTGCTCGGTAAGCCGCTCTCCGAGATCGAAGGTCTCGCGCGCGAAACGCTCACCGGTAACCTTCGCGGTGTCCTCTCCAAGCTCACCCCCGAAGAGGTAAACGAAGACCGGCTCGGTTTCGCTCGCCACCTGTCGGAAGAAGCAGATCACGATCTCAAGAAGCTCGGACTTCAGCTCGACGTTCTGAAGATTCAACATGTGTCAGATCGCGTCGGTTACCTGAAGGCGATGGGAGAGAAAGCGACATCTGAAGCGATTCGTGACGCCGAAATTGCGAAGGCGAATGCCCAGGCAGAGACTGCGCTGCGACAGGCGGAAGCGACTCGGGTATCCGAAGTGGCAACCGCGCAGGCAGCAACTGCAATTGCCGAAGCGCAGAATCTTTTGCGAGTGCGCCAGGCCGAGCTTGGCCGCGAAGCACAGACTGCTGAGAAAGTTGCGCGTGCAGAGGCCGAGCGCGCCGAAGCTGTAGCGCGTACGCAACTCGAGTTGCAGCGTGTGGAGCTGGAGAAAACCCGCCTTCAAGCTGACGTGGTTCAGCCCGCTGAAGCGGCGCGCATGGCAGCCGAGTCACGCGCGAAAGCCGATGCTGCGCCGATTCTGGAAAACGGTCGCGCGCAGGCAGAAGCATTGAGAATGCTCCTCGCGGAGATCAACAAGGCCGGTGAAACGGGCTTGCAGGTCTTCATCGCCGAGAAGTTGCCGGCGCTGCTGACGAGTGCTCTCGATTCGATGAAGTCGATCGACATCGACCGAGTCACAGTCATCGACAGCGGAAGCGGTAAGGGCGTTGCGAATGCGACGACGCAGAAGGTGAATGCTTCGCTTGCAGCGGTTCAGCAGGTTGCGGATTCCATGGGTCTCGACATCGAGGCGATCGTGCGGAATCTTGCGCGGACCCAGATCGGCGCGGGCCCGCCGGCAACAGATCAGACCGCGACGCAGTAGATCTGATACCTAGCCCGGAGTCGTCGGTTGCTCGGCTCCGGGTTCTACCTTGTTCCCTTCCACCCCGTCATCTGCCCGCTTCTCCTCGCTAATCGACGGCAACGCCGCCACATCTATCCAGCCATTCTCTGCTGCATGCTTCGCTGCGCCGAGCGTATCCTCCGCCAGCAACAACGAAGACTTATCCGCCAACACCTCCTCGGCGAGTTTCGCCACCGACGCCGACCGCTCGGCTGACCGCGTGACGTCCCGAATGTAAATCGCCTGAATTCGTCCAGGAAACTCAGTGACGATCGTCCGGTAAATCTCCGGATCCTGCTGGCTGCTGTCGCCAATGAGTATGAATGGAAGTCCGGGATACGCACCGAGTATGTCGCGAATGATTCCGGTTTTGTGCTCCAGGTGACGAGATGAGGAAAAAGCGCCGAGGTTGATATCCCAGTCGCGCAGCATCAGCGGGCCTTTCGGAATGTTCTGGAGCTCCAGGAACTCGGAGATCACGTCGAAGATGTTCCACGGGCTGCTCGACACGTAGAAGATGGGATTCTTCTCGTCACCTGAGGCGCCGTCGCGAAGTGCGCGGTAGAAAGCGGCGACGCCGGGGAAGGGAAGACGCGTGCGTGCGTTGCCGAGCATGACGGTGCGTGCTGCCTGAATGAAGCTGGACACACGCGATTGAATAACGGTGTCGTCTATGTCACTGATTACGCCGAAGCGGGCACCCCGTTGAACGTTTGCGATCTCGCCCGATCCAGTCACGATGGCTGCGTCGGGAGCGCGCGGTGAGACAACGTCCACGATGTATTCGAGCCACTCGTCTGTCAGATCACCGGTCGAACCGTCAACCCAGCCGCCGAAGAATCCTTCGTCGTTGGCGGTCATCCCCGCGATCGAATCGCCGTATTTCACCTCAAGCTTCGCGTAGGGAACCGGATCGCTGTCGGCACGGCGGTACGTACGGAGGAGGTTGCGCAGTGTCGAGTCGCCTTTGGTGCTCGCGCCAAGGTCACGCTTCTGAATCACTCTCCCATAGACCCAGGTACGCTCCGGATTGCAGTAGCCCCTGTAACAGACGACCTCGTGCGGATCGTCATCGATTCTCGACTTGACGATACGAACTGCCGCACCCGCTGCCTTCCCAAGCTTCTTGAGAACATAGCCTGCCTCTTCTTTCCACTCGCTCATGCCGCCTCGCATTGCGGTTTGCGTGCCACGTGCGTTTGGTCCTAATTCATGCTCTCCTGGAACAGCGAGGATCAGAACGTGGCGCCAATTCCCGAGAAGCACCTTCCCGACGCAAATCGAAGTGGCGGCCTTTGCCTGTGCCTCTCAGGCGGCGGATTCCGCGCTACACTGTTTCACCTTGGTGTACTGCGTCGGCTGAATGAGCTTGGTCTCATGGGCCAGCTTGCATCCGTTACATCGGTTTCGGGCGGTAGCTACATGTCGCTCTGCCTCGCGAAAGCGATGATCGACGCTCCACTCACTAACGGCAACCTTTCGAATTTCCAGGAGATGGTGGATCAGGTCCACGCCATCACCAGCTACAACCTCCGGAAGCGCATCTTCATCGAAAAGGCGGAGCCGACGCACTGGCGTACGCAGTTCGCAGATCTCGTGGTGAGCGAACTTGAGAACCGCTGCACGAAGAAAACGCTGGCCGACCTGCCAACGACCCCGCGCTTTTTCTTCTGCGCAACTGACATGGCATTCGGCGTGAACTGGATCTACACTCACGATCGCGCAGGCGATTATCAGGCGGGCTACAAAACGTCCCTACTGGATTCGATCTCTCTCGCACACGCGACATCGGCATCTGCATGCTTCCCGCCGGTTTTCGAGCCGATCCCCTCGGGCGTGCCCTCAGCCGATCTCGAAGGCGGTGACGCCACCGGTCCCGAAGCAGACGAATGCCGCAAGGACATCCACCTGTCCGACGGCGGCGTCTACGACAACATGGGGCTCGAGCCAGTCTGGAAAAGTGCGAACACGCTGCTTGTATCCGACGCCGGCGGTGTGTTCGGCTACGACTCCAGCAACGCCACACTCTCCGACGTCGAGCGCTACTCCGACATACTCGGCAACCAGGCCCGCGCAGTGCGCAAGCGATGGCTCATCTCGAGCTTCGTGGCCGGATCCGGCCCGGACAGGCCGGGCCTCGAAGGCACCTACTGGGCCACCTCCGGTGTGAGGACGAGCTACGATCCCGCCGACACACTCGGCTACTCAGAGGCAGCCGCAAAGTTGATCAGTAACATTCGAACTGATCTCGATGCGTTCTCGGTTGCCGAAGCTTCGATTCTGGAGAACCACGGTTACCTGATGACGGACATCGCGATCCGGGTGCATCTCCCACAACTGTACGATTCGGCGATTTCAATGGCACCGCCTTACCCAGAATGGATGGACGAGTCAAAGGTGAAGGAAGCTCTCAAGGACAGCGCGAAGCAGCACATTCTCTGACCACATTCCCACTTTCAGAACCCCAGGTAAATGAAAAGTCTGAAGCACGTGATTCTCGCCGCCTTAATCGTTGTCGCCTGCCGCCCAACGCCAGCCCCGCTGCCACCTCAGCCAATTCCCGTGCAGCCTGCGGTGCTGTCACCTGTAGAAGCGCGCATTCGCACAGCAGTAGACACTCACTACGAGTCAGCAGTTGATCTCCTCAAGCAAGCCGTCAACATCCCGAGCGGCACCGGCAATCTCGCCGGCGTGCGAAAGGTCGGCGATCTCTTTGGCCAGGAACTCACGGCACTCGGATTTGAATCACAATGGGTGAGCATGCCGGCTCCAATGCGGCGCGCCGGGCACCTCGTTGCAACGCACAAAGGTGGAAGCGGCCCGCGACTGCTGCTCATAGGGCATCTCGACACCGTCTTCGAAGGCGCCGGCCAGGAATGGGTAAGGGAAGACACCGTCGCGCGCGGCGCAGGCACGAGTGACATGAAGGGTGGAGATGTCGCTATCATACTCGCGCTCCGCGCACTTGCAGACGCCGGCCGCCTCAAGGACATGAACGTCACGGTCATCATGACGGGAGACGAAGAGTCCGCGGGCGATCCGATATCTGTCGCGCGCGCAACACTGCTCGATCTCGCCCGCAACAGCGACATAGCACTCGCATTTGAAGGCGGCTCCGCAACCCGCGTCGCAATCGGTCGCCGCGGTTCGAGCGGATGGAAACTCGAGATCAAGGGAAGGCAGGGACACTCGTCTGGCGTATTCTCCCCGGGTGCAGGCTTCGGCGCCGTATACGAAGGAGCGCGCATCAT
>JBKJNN010000169.1:0-3310 GCA_046593625.1 Gemmatimonadaceae bacterium
CGACCGGGCGATGGAACACCTTTCGCCGGGCGCGAGGACGGTTTTCGTGCTCCACGATATAGAAGGCTACACACACGACGAGATTGGGCAGGAGCTCGGCATAACGTCGGGTGGCTCCAAATCTCAATTGTTCAAGGCACGCGCCAAGCTTCGCCGGCTGCTGGCGCACGTGGTGGACGAATCAACCGCCGGCGTGGGAAGGACACATGTTGCCCCTATCTGAAAACGAATTGGATGATCTGGTCGCTCGCGAGCGCGAGAGACCGCAACCGTTAACGAGCTGGCGATCCATATCCGCCGAGCTGCGCGCTGAGGGGTTGATCGTTGACCCGGTGGTGTCGCGGTTCCCGGTGCGACGAATGCTGCAGATCGCCGCTGCACTGATTCTGGCCGTTGGCGGCGCCGCAATTGGTCGAGCGTCTGCTGGAGCGCCAGTTGTGCCCGCGCCAGTTGCACAGGCGACCGAGTCGGTTGTGACGCCGGCAAGCTCGAGCCTGGGTGCGAATTCGAGCTCCGTGGGCTCGCTTGCGTCGATGAGCTCGAGTCAGTTCGCCTCGCCGGAAGAAGCGTGGGACGTTTTGAATCGTGCTGGTGAAGAGTATCAACGCGCATCGGCTTATCTCTCGTCGAACAACACTGAAATCCCGGTTCCGAAGACAGGTGCGTCGCAGTATCGCACTCGTCTCGCAGCGCTCGATGGCGTCATGTCGGAGATTCGCGGTGCACTTAAGGAAGCGCCCGAGGATCCGGTCATCAACCAGTACTACCTCGCGACCGTTGGTGCTCGTGAGGCGACTCTCCGTCAGCTGGGGACGACACTTCGTCCCGCCGGCTTGAGCCTCAACAGATTCTAAGGATCCAGGGAATGCGGTTCACTCGATCATTCAAGCTCGCTTTCATTGCAGCGGCAGCGGCCGCTCCGATTACGGCGCGCGCGCAGGAAGCGAAGGGCTGGGTTGGTGTCGTCATCACGACCGGCATCGGCACGATGAACTCTGCTGGAGCGATGATTTTCAGCGAGTATCCGACAGTCGAGTCGATCGATCCGGGTTCACCAGCCGAGCGAGCAGGACTTCAGGCCGGTGATGTTCTGATCTCGATCAATTCTCAGGATTTCAAGAAGAACCCTGTGCCCATGGGAAGTCTGCTCGTCCCCGGACAAAGGATTGTCTTCCGCTACAGGCGCGGAGAGCTGGCGCGGACGATTGCGCTGAACGTCGTCGAGCGGTCGACGCAATCAAATCCCTATGTGAGGGTGGACTTTATTCGACCTGTTCCAGCCGGGATCGCAGGCACTGTCACTGCGACGAGTAAACGTGAGAGTGAGCGCCGGTTGCTCAACCAGAGCGTCGTCATCCGCTCGCGAGAGCCGTTGATCTCAGTAGCTCCGCTGGTGATTGGATCAGGCACCCCGACGCTTCGACTAGTGGGCGCTGAGCTTACGGAGCTGAATGAGGATCTTCGAAACGCGCTCAAGCTAAAGGGTGATGGTGTCTTCGTGATCAACGTTGCGCTTGGAACTCCAGCAGGCGTCGCTGGACTGAGGAGTGGCGACGTCATCTTCGAGGCCGGCAGGGAGTCGATTCAGAATCCTGGTGAGCTCATTCGCTTGATGCGGTCTACGGCCGAGAACATGTTGATGCTGCGCGTGATGCGTCAGCAGAAACCGCAGACGTTGACGCTTCGCTGGTAGCTTGCAACACACGAACAAAAGAACGGCTGGCTTTCGAGTCAGCCGTTTTTTTTCTAGTCGAGCTTCCGCGAGTCGGGGACCAGCGACGCATGAATCGCGATGGAGGAAATTGCACCCTGCGCCGCTGCAGCGATCGCGATCTGTGGAGAAGGAGTGACATCTCCCGCCGCAAAGACGTTCGTCACTGATGTCCTGTTGCGGTCGTCTACTTCGATGCGACCGGTTTCGTCACGCTTGCATTTGAGCTGCGCGCCGAGGTCGTCTGCCGGGTACTGGCCGATGGCGAAATAGAGTCGCTGGCAGTCGAGGTGCATACCACCGTCGAGATCGATGCCACTGATCTCACCTTTCAGCGACGAGACGCCGTTCACCTTCTCTTCAAGAACGGGGATGTTGAGGTCCTTAAGCTGCTTCAGGTGGCGCGGCTCCATGTCGGCCGGCTCGCCGTTGGTGCAGATGAGGATTTCGTGTGTCCATGTGGTGAGCGCGAGTGCCATGCCGACTGCCTTTCTTCCAGAGCCTATGACGACAGTCTTGCAGTCGCGTGTCTCGTATCCGTCGCAGTCGGGGCAGACGTGGACGGTCTCGCCGTAGCAGTCGCTCAACCCCGGGATTCTCGGCCATACGTCTTTCAGTCCGATGGCGAGCAAGAGCCGACGGCAGTCGAACACGCGGTCGTTGCTCAGTGTGAGGACAAATCGCTCACTGTTCGTGTTCTTGACGGTGCACACTTCTCCGTCGATGAGCGTAGCGCCGAACTGACGCGCGTTGTCCCGTCCATGCTCTCTGAGCTCGGGCGACTTGATTCCATGCGAGCCTAGAAAGCCGTTGATGCCGCGGGTTTCCCAGTTTCGGGGATCGCCGGAATCGATGACTACAACTGAATGGAGATATCGTGCAAGCCAGAGCGCAGCCGTGAGGCCTGCGGGTCCGCCGCCTACGATTGCTACGTCGAACACTTGATCCGTCTCTTTCTCGTCGGCCATGGTGGGGCGGGGGTGCAAGAAGTTGTCCTGCGTGCGTCTCTCACTCTCAGGTGGATTCTGCTTGAACTACATGTTGGCTGCTGGGGGAGCGCGGATGGGGCGGATTCGAGCGGATCGATTTTTTCAGGAGTGACTGAGTCTCCGTTGGATCAGCAATCTCGACTTTGCTTTTTTGACAACCTACGCAACGGCGTTCGACCCACAAATCGTGATGTTCCGTAGTAGTAAAACAAAAAGTGAGATACTGGCACGTCCTCAAACTCGGTCACACTGAAGAGACCAATCCGCTCCAATCCGCCCAATCCGCGCTCCCCCCAAAGCGTACATGTAGTTCAGTCAGAATCGACCCGAAAGTTTTAGACGCTAATCCAGAAACCGATCAACGAGACCAAAGAATTCCTCCGGCGCTTCCCAGAAAGGCATATGCCCGGCATGCGGAATCATCTCGACCTCTGACCCCTCGATCATCGTCGACAGTTCCACAGCAACGTGAGGATCCAGAAGGTCCTCAGATCCGTGCACAATCAACGACGGTGTCCGAATAGTCCGGATAATTTCTGTCCAGTCGTAACCTTCACGCCGTAGCCGTGCGGCCACCGCAGCACCCGTTGCACTATTAGCTCTCGGCGAC
>JBKJNN010000062.1:0-3035 GCA_046593625.1 Gemmatimonadaceae bacterium
CGAGCGATTTATCGCTCGGGTTGCCGAATCGAAAGCCGCCTTTGCCGCGGGATCAAAGCCCGCCCTCAGCCGGGCGCCCGGCGTAAAGTGGACATGCTCGTTGAAATAGTCGATTGCCTGATCGAACGTCATACGCCCTGTATGCATGCCTACATCAACTCGAATGCGAACAGCGCGGAGCAGCTGTCCCTGTAATTCGTACAGGTATTCGCCGGGCGAGTAGAAACCGTACTTGTGATCGGGAACGGGCTCGCTCATGAGTTCCTCGCTGTAGAGCCCCCAGCCCTCGGTAGCCATCGAGTCGCTCCACATTGCCGATGAGTCCTCAACGGCGCCAGGCGTAAGCCAGCGGATGTTGGAGATCTGATCCTTGTGCGCAGTCATGTAGCGGAAATGCCAATCGTGACCGGGAAATCCCTCATGAATCGCGGTGTCGGCGACAGACGCAAAGTTGTTGAGTTTGAGATCTTCTGCACTGTTGCCGGTGGGCGTCAGGTAGAAGCGTCCCACGCCCGCCTTCCTGAACGGCGGTGCCGGATAGTAAGCTGCATCGATTGTGCTCTGAAGTACCAGAGGTGTGGGCACCACGTCGAGTCGATACTCGACAGGAACATCGAACAGCTTTTGCTCCCGTCCGTATACAACCGCCCGGTCGCCCGCATCCCTGTACCACTTGAAGAGCTGCTCGTCGTTCTTTGGTGAATCCTTGGACAGGAAGTCCATCACCTTCTTGACGCTCGAATAATTATCGGCATCACTCCCAAAAGGCAGATTCAACTTTCCGTTGTCCGAGAACTCCCGGGCGACTGCCACGATCTTGCCCGTGTACAGCGCAACCTGAGAAGCGCCGTACTCATACAGCTCGGCCGCACTCCTCGGGTCCCGCAGGACATTGTGCACTCTCCATTCATATTCGCGCTCGCCGAGCGGGAACCGGTCAACCTGTTCATTCACGTCATAGGTCTGGCCGAGAAATGCGGCTAGCTGCTCCCATGCATTGGCCGCAATCGCCCCCGCCGCGGAAATCTGCCGCATCGTTTCCGTGGCAAATGGCCTCGATCCAATAAAACGAGCAGCGGTCTGAGGCAGCGTAGTCCTGAAGTACTCGGCGTTTGCGCGGGCGCCGTTGATTCCGTCTCGCTGCACCATCCGCTTGTCGGGGATAATTCCGGCGCGCTTGCCGGCCAGAAGATTGGATCTGGCAATGTCGATGTAAGCCGGTATGGCCAGAGTTCGCCTTACAACCTGCTCCCACTCGCTCTCGGTGCCCAGCAGCCCGCCTGGCAGTTCAACCATTTGCTGGATCTGCCAGTCAACACCGCGAAACGGCTCGGCCACGTAAGTGTCGAGCGCTCTCTGGTAGTAGTGGAGATCGGCCGACTGATGGATGAGAAAGTCGAGTTGAGCCAGCATCAACTGCTGGTCTGCTTTCTCGATTGAAGACAAGCCGGCGGGAGGGATTGCAGCGATTGACGCACGCAGGGATCGGTATTCTCGCAGCTCCGCGTCGATTGCAGTCTGCGAGTAGTCGCGCAGCCGCGTGTTGATGTTCGCGAGGGCGACGGCGTAGCCATCGCCCCCGAGATACGTGGACGTCACCGGATTCCGCTCGAGATGAAAAACGAAGTAGCGCTCGCGCAGCTCGGCAAATGTGCCGGGGAGAATCTCGGGACTGGGGGTCGAGACTCCTGTCTGAGGCAGTGCGCATCCCTGTATGCCGCGCAGAATTCCGAATCCCGCTGCGGTCACTCCTGCACGATGAACAAAAGTCCTGCGGTTCATTGTCGTTTGTTGGTGATGGGGTGGTGCTACTTGAGGTATCGGGTCCGCAAACCTTCAACGTGGTGAGCTTCGTGACCGGCTGCCATGTAAGCGATGGCGCGGACCGAAACAGCAGCACCATTTGCGACACCGCGGCGCACCATGGCCTGAGCGTCCATGCTTCTGAAAAGGTGAAGAGAGGATTTCCTCACCTGTTGGAATTCAGAGATGAGATCATCGAGACTACAACGCGAAAACGGAGCGTACTTCATGTAGGCGTTTTCGTCGAAGCCCGGGACCGGCGTTGTATCACCCCGGGAAAATCGGAGCGCACGATATGAAAAAACCCTCTCCGTATCGCACATGTGCCCTATCACTTCGCGAATGCTCCACTTGCCCTCCGCGTATCTGTGGTCTGCCTTCGAGTCAGGGATCGCGCCCAGGAATTCTGATGTCTCCGCCATCTGGCGGGTGAGAATGTCAACGATGTCACCATCGGGGACGCGGTCGATGTAACGCGAAAAATATTCGGCATGCTCTTCCAATGCGGGGCGGATTGAACGAAATGCTGCTGTCATTTCCTGTAAACTCCGTGACTATGGAAGACCGGCGCTAAAGCGCCGTTCTTCGATGATGTGTGGTGACAAGCTTGGTAAGAATGGCGATCTGTCCGCCATGGTAAGCTGCGTGCTGCGCGACTCCGTTGACCATGCTGGCGACAGATCGGTCGCTCTGGGGTGCATCGACCAGCATCGTCTCTGCCGTGAGTCCGAGAACCACTTCGCTCAATCGCTCGTAGCTTTCGGAGAGAGCAGCGCGTGCATGGTCCCAGGCGGCCGCGGAAAAGTCGGTAATTACCGGCCAGTCTTCATTCTCAAATGGTTCGGTTTGACCGCCGTTGATCCTTCTGAGAGCGATGTTCGACCAGGATGTAATGTGAAGCACCAGTTCCCAGATGCTGTGGGCAGTTGGAATCGGATGCTGCACTGCTTCTTCCACATCGACTCCCGCGATCAGCTCCAGAACAGCCGGGCCATGCCATGCTGCGCCCCGCACCGCGCGGCGCAGTTCGTCCGACAGCAACTGACCGTGAGTCATTTCTGCTCTCCAGCTTCGCGCTGCTTTCTTGCTGCTTCTCCGGCGGCATAGACGCTGTTCACAAGATTTGTCGGATCGTCGGTACCGAAGCTGATGCGGCTGTCGTCCGTGAGAGTGAATTCCACGGCCTGGAAACCTGAAACGTTGTAGAGCCAGCCGCGAGTGGTGAGGTGAAT
>JBKJNN010000164.1:0-40758 GCA_046593625.1 Gemmatimonadaceae bacterium
CACGCAGTGACAAGGACGAGACACACGATCAATCCAGAATATTCCAACAGGCTCTCCGTGACGGGTGATTTGCTCCGTCCGATGAACAGACGAAGTTGACCCCCTGGAGTCACGCGAATTGAGAGTGCTGACGGGGGTCGCTGCCTGTTGGCGGCCCGTCAGGCGTCGTCACTGTGGTGCAGTTGCCGTCATACACCACTGTGTAGGGGCGTAGGGCGTGTGCAAGGGCCGGAGAGTCGTCGTTATCGACCCCCTGGGTCACGAAGACGTCGGCGCGTCCCGGGCTGCGGGTTGCTGCTGGGTGAGGCAGTGAAGAGTTCCAAGTCCCCAGACCAGATCCACCGCGTGGATCCCGACCGTTTCGCGTTCCGGGAACTGCGCCGCAATGAGTTCGAGCGCAAGCCGGTCTTTGGGATCGTTGAATGTCGGCACGATGATGACTCCATTAGCCACGTAGAAATTCGCGTAGCTGGCAGGCAATCGCTCTTCGTCCATGATCACGGGCCGCGGATACGGAAGCTTCACAACTTGTCTTCCCGCGCGCTCGAGTCGCTCTAGGTTGTCTACTGACGCGCGGTGATTTGCGTCCTCAGCATCTTCCTCGTACGCCAGAAGCACGGCGCCCGATGGTGTGAATCGCGCAATGTCATCGATGTGCCCGTGAGTGTCGTCGCCGACACATCCTGCTCCCAGCCAGATGGTCTCCGTAATTCCGAGATATCTGGCGAAAGCCTTCTCGTAGGTTTCACGAGTGGCTCCGGGGTTGCGAACCTGAATGTCACTCAGGAGCCATTCTTCGGTGACCATGAGGGATCCGCGGCCGTCAGCTTCGATTCCACCACCCTCGAGAACCATCCACTCATCTTCGGAATCCGGACGCCTGGCGACGGTCCGCGGCAATCCCGTGATTTGCGCGACGGCTTCTCCGACTTTCTCGTCGAGCTTGTGGTTTTCATACTTGCCCCAGCCGTTGAACCGCCAGGTGACGAGTTCGGTTTCACCGGATTCATTCCAGACGAAAGTAGGAGCGGAGTCCCGCAGCCAGACCCTGTCTGTCGGAACCAGGTGAAGTCTGTAGCGCGAAGCGTCGATTGCGTGTGCGTCGAGAATTTTCCGCGCGGATGTGCGAACCTCTGCGTTGTGACAGAGAATCTCGACGCGCTCATGTGGCACGAGCGCGCGAACGATCTCCGCGTATACCCAGGGTATGGCGCCAAGCTTCCCCGGCCAGTCCGGCTCGTGATGCGGCCAGGCAATCCAGGTGGCATCATGCCGCACCCACTCCGCAGGCATGCACAACGAACTCACCTCTGCGCCTCTGCGCCTCTGCCCAGCCGCAGGCGCCTCTGCGCCTCGTTTCATTTGATGAAGCGATTCAGGATCGGACCGTATGCGTCGATTCTTCTATCTCGCAGAAACGGCCAGTTTCTGCGCGTTTCCTCGATCAGCGCACGATCACACTCTGCGACGAGAACGGCCGGCTCGGTTCCGGCTTCGGCCAGCTTGCGGCCAAACGGGTCGGAGATAAAAGAATGCCCGAAGAATTCAATGCCGTCAGTGCCGGCTTCGTCTTCGTGACCGACGCGGTTTGGCGAGGCCACAAAGACGCCGTTGGCAATTGCGTGAGCGCGCTGCGCCGTCTGCCACGCATCCCTCTGCGCCTCGCCGAATTCCTTCTTCTCCGACGGATGCCATCCGATCGCTGTGGGATAGAAAAGAATCTCCGCTCCAAGGAGAGCAGTGATTCGCGCTGCCTCCGGATACCATTGATCCCAGCAGATGAGCACTCCGATTTTGGCGTACTTCGTGTTCCACACGCGAAATCCGCTTTCGCCCCGGTGCGCGCCCCCATGCGAAACGTTCGATTCGCCGGGCGCGAAGTAGTATTTCTCGTAAAAAAGCGGATCGTCGGGAATGTGCATTTTGCGATACACGCCGAGCATCGTTCCGTCGGCATCAACGATAGCTGCGGAGTTGCGGTAAACGCCCGGCGCTTCCTTCTCGAAGATCGGAACGATCAGGACGATGTCCAGGTCCTGCGCGACCTTCTGCATCCGCTCCACCGCGGGCCCCGGAATCGGCTCGGCAATATCGAAGCGGTCAGGATGTTGTGCCTTGCAAAAATAAGGAGCGTTAAACAGTTCCTGGAGGCATACAATCTGAGCGCCTTGTCCCGCGGCTTCTCGCACCCTCTCCACGGCGCGCTCGATGTTTGCCGCCGTGTCGGAGGTCACTGCCTCCTGGATCAAACCGACCTTCACTGGTGTGTTCATCATTGTCCCGAAAGCTGATACGTTTGTCGTATAGTAGGAAGTGTGCGATGCGCGGTGATGGTCACCTTGTACCTACCAATCATGAGCGAAGAAAACAAAAGTGGAACGGAACAGGTGGCCAATGAGCTGATCACTACCTCGGGAGGCTCCCCACTGCCCACCGGCACCGACAGGCGTGCCGCCCGGAGGAGTACAAAGGCGCATGGGGTGTTTCGCGCAGTCAAGGCGCAACACTCCGGAGAAGAAACCCGCATGCAGGTCGTAGCTGACTGGCTCATGAACCTTGCCAGTTCAACCGGGTTTTTCGTGTTTCACGTCATTGCCTTTGCCGGCTGGCTGATCTGGAATTCTCCGTACCTGTCGCTGCCCCAATTCGATCCATTTCCCTATGGACTGCTCACGATGATCGTATCGCTTGAAGCAATCTTCCTCTCGATATTCGTGCTGATGAGCCAGGGTCGGGAATCCAGGATAGGTGAATTGCGAGAGGAACTCACCCTTCAGGTCAACCTGAAAATCGAGGAGGAAGTCACCAAGACTCTCCACCTCGTCGCCGGGCTCTACACACGAATGGGGCATACGCTCGGGAATGACGCCGATCTCAAGGAAATGCTCCAGCCGCTCGACCCGAAAAAAATGGAGCAGGAAGTCACCGAGCAGATCCACGACGCCATTCCGAGACTCAAGTTCCGCAAGAAGCCAGGGCCCGCCGAGGCTCGGTAGTCGGTCCTAAACGAGCTGCCTCAAAACGTACGGGAGAATTCCCCCGTGTCTGTAGTAGCTCATCTCCTCCGGCGTATCCACACGCGACATCGCCTGAAACTCCTTGACTGTTCCATCGTCCGCCGTGACGCGAACAGTCACCATGGCCTTCGGCAGCATTTCGTCAGACATCCCGGCGATATCGAATGTCTCGAAGCCGGTGAGTCCGAGGGTGTGTCGGGTGGCGCCATTGGTGAATTCCAGCGGCAGCACGCCCATTCCGACGAGATTGGAACGGTGAATCCGCTCGAACGATTCAGCAATGACAGCGCGAACGCCGAGCAGCAGAGTTCCCTTCGCTGCCCAGTCGCGCGAGGATCCCGTGCCGTATTCCTTTCCGGCAATGATGACAAGTGGAACACCGCGTCGCTGGTACTCCATCGACGCGTCATAGATGGTCACCGCGTCTCCGCCGGCCGAGACTGAAGTCCATCCGCCCTCCGTGCCTGGTGCCAGTTCGTTGCGCAGCCGGATATTCGCAAATGTGCCGCGCATCATCACTTCATGATTTCCGCGCCGCGCGCCGTACGAATTGAAGTCGGTTGTATTGACGCCGTGCGCAATGAGCCACTTTCCGGCAGGGCTTGCTGCCGGTATCGAACCTGCCGGCGAGATGTGATCGGTGGTGATGGAATCGCCGAGGAGTGCCAGCACGCGCGCCTGGAGAACGGGCTTGACTCCAGGAGGGGTGAGGGTCATGCCATCAAAAAACGGAGGATTCTTTACGTAGGTCGAGTTGGCATCCCATGCGTAGAGATCACCTTCGGGAACGGGAAGTGATTTCCAGCTTTCGTCGCCTTCGAACACATCGGCGTACTGCGTGTTGAACATCGATGCTTTGACAGAGCGCAGAATTTCATCCTCTACGTCTTTCGGAGCGGGCCAGATGTCGCGGAGAAAAACCGGACCGTCAACGCCGACACCAAGGGGTTCGGTATTGAAGTCGATGTCCATCCTTCCCGCCAGCGCATACGCGACAACGAGCGGCGGTGACGCGAGGTAATTGAATCGTGTGAGCGGATTGATCCGCCCCTCGAAGTTCCGGTTTCCAGAGAGGACCGCGGCCACCACGAGCTTGTTCTCTTCGATTGCCGTTGCAACGGGCTCGGGCAACGGACCCGAGTTGCCGATGCATGTTGTGCAGCCGAATCCAACGATGTGGAAGCGCAGCTTCTCCAGCGGCTCGAGTACGTTTGCGGCCGTGTAGTAGTCCCTGACGACCTTCGAGCCGGGAGCAAGCGAAGTCTTCACCCACGGCTTGGTCATCAATCCTTTTGCTACCGCATTGCGCGCGAGGAGGCCCGCCGCGAGCATGACACTCGGATTGGATGTGTTTGTGCAGCTGGTGATTGCAGCAATGACGACGGCGCCGTGTCTCAGGCCAAAAGTTTCGCCGTTCATGGTCACGGCAACGCTCGTCTCCTGTCCCGCCTGATCTTCATGAGCAGTTGCAACGACGCTCGGCGACAGCTCGGGTGAAGCAGCGACAGAGATCGCCTGTTTTGCAGCAGCGATTCCAGCGAGAGTGCCGGTTTTTTCGAGATCGTTATGCAGTGCTTCCCGAAAAAGTTGCTTTGCAAGCTTTAGCGGAACTCTGTCCTGCGGACGTTTCGGCCCCGCAATACTTGGCTCGATGCTGCCCAGATCGAGATCGACCGAATCGGTGAAGACCGGATCTGGAGTCTCGTCCGTTCGGAACATGCCCTGCGCTTTCGTATACGCCTCGACTAGCTGAACCTGCGATTCGTCGCGGCCCGTGAAACGGAGATACTTGATCGTCTCAGCATCGACCGGGAAAAAGCCCATCGTGGCGCCGTATTCAGGAGCCATGTTGGCAATCGTGGCGCGGTCGGCTAGCGATAATGCAGATAGACCTGCTCCGTAAAACTCCACGAACTTGCCAACGACTTTTTTCTGCCTGAGCAGCTGCGTGACCGTGAGGACAAGGTCAGTGGCTGTCGCTCCTGCGGGAAGTTTTCCGTGGAGCTTGAGTCCGATTACTTCGGGAATCAGCATCGACACCGGCTGTCCAAGCATCGCTGCCTCTGCCTCGATTCCACCAACCCCCCAGCCGAGTACGCCAAGGCCGTTGATCATGGTGGTGTGCGAGTCTGTGCCGACGAGCGAATCAGGGTAAGCGGTGGAAACGCCGTCCACAGTGTTTACGAATACGCCCTGGGCGAGGTATTCGAGATTGATCTGGTGGACGATGCCGGTGTCCGGTGGAACGACGCGGAAACTTTCGAGTGCCTTCTGGCCCCAGCGCAGGAAAGCGTAACGCTCCTTGTTGCGCTCGAACTCCTTGTCCGCGTTGATGAGAAACGCCGCCTCGGAGCCGTACTCATCTACCTGAACCGAGTGATCGATGACGAGGTCAACCGGCTGCAGCGGATTGATTTTTTTCGGGTCGCCACCAAGCCGCGCGAGCGCATCCCGCATCGCGGCAAGGTCAACGACAGCAGGCACTCCGGTGAAGTCCTGAAGGAGAACACGTGCAGTCCTGAATGCGATCTCCTTTTCGATCCTGCACTTCACATCCCAGTTCGCGAGTGCCTTGATGTCGTCGGGCTTTACGAACTTGCCATCTTCGTTTCGAAGAAGGTTTTCGAGGAGGATCTTGAGACTGACGGGAAGAGAAGCGGCCTTGCCGCCCGATACGGATTCAAGGGCGTCGAGGCGGAAGATTGTGTACTCCCGCCCTCCGGCCTCGAGCGTTGACCGGCTTCCGAAGGAATTCGGATGATTCATTTTGTGTGTCTCGGGACAGGCCGCGCCAAGCGCTGGCCGGTTTCTCGGAGCCACTGAAGAACGATTTTGCGGCGTCTCCAGGCTGGCCTAAATGTAGCACATGGTGCCCTACGCTGACTCCGGCCGCTCGACTTTCTCCTCCGGGCTTCTCGCTTCAGTCGCCCCGGGCTGATTTTCCTCGGGCTCGGCGTCTATCGGCTCCGCAGATATGGCATAGGTCGGGCAGTGATGGACGAAATCTCCGTCGGCTGGTGACCACTGCACCACAGGGCTGGTGGCAACTGCCTTGCCATCTCCATCCATGGCCATGATCCCGGGAGCCATTGCCACGCATAACGTGCAGCCAATGCATTTCTCGCGATCCACCGAGAGTGCAACAGGGCGCAGAGGGAACACGCCGGTTTCCGCGCGAACACACGCGTCGAGGTGCTGAAGCGCTTCCATCGCAGCTTTATATCCGGCTTCGATCAGCTCGTCTGCGTGGGTAAAACTGAACCATCCTATGTGCGAAACTTTCGGGCGAATCAGAATCATTGGAGGACCGGCCCATCGCTCCAGCGGCGAAAGCTGGAGCGCGTGCATCATCGTCGTTGCGGCGCGCATGTAGATGGCAGTAAACCCGTCGCGAGCAATGTCCTTTCGCGTCACGAGTGAGCTGCTGCCCGTGTCTACGGCAATCACCACTTCCATTCCCTGCGATGCCACGCCTGCCGGCAGATTGTCGACAACGCCTCCGTCAACGCAGACACGATCGCGCACATTGCCCGGGGGATAGAATCCCGGCAGCGCACACGACGCATAGACCGCGTCCAGCACGCTTACATCCCGCATTCCGGGCAACCCCCAGACAACGGGTGATCCCCGCTGAAGATCAACTGTGTTCACGAGCAGCGTGGTTTCGAGCTGGTCGAATGTCACGTCCTTGACCACCGACGCGCACACCTCGCGGAGCGGTTCCCCCTGGTACAGGCTCGCCGCGTTGGTGCGTTCCAGCAGCATTCCCATCCGGTTGAGCCGGAAGAGGTCCCGCCGACGGAGCTTTCTGGCGCGCTCCGCCATTTCAGCGTGAGGAATTCCTCCGACGTGCGCAGCGCAGATGAGCGATCCGATGCTGGTGCCCGCAAAGACTGCTGGAACGATGCCCAGCTCCTCCATCGCCATCAATACGCCGATGTGGGCAAATCCCTTGAGACCCCCACCGCCGAAAACCACGGCGATTTTCTGCCGCAGAACCCGCGGCTCCTGCTTTCGCTCGGGCGTGGTCATGCTCGCGGGCAGTTCAGTCGTTTGTGCATGACGCTATAATTGGCTGCGGGCAGTTCAAACCACAACCAAACTTTTCATTGCGACGCCCTTGCGTGAGCGTGATTTTCATATCCATGGGGTCGTGATGCCGTCAGGGAACGAAATGCATGATGAGCTTCTCGAGTATCGCAGCGAGTTTCCGATACTCGACAATACCACCTACCTGATCTCCAACTCACTCGGGCCCATGCCGCGCAGTGTTCCGGACAGGCTCGCGGAGTATGGGGCGCACTGGGGCGAGCTGGGGGTGAAGGCGTGGGCGCGCGGCTGGTGGGAAAAACCGGTTGATGTAGGCAACGAAATAGCGCCGCTCATGAATGCAGAGCCCGGCACGGTAGTCATGATGCCGAACGTCACGATTGCACAGTCTGCAGTCGCATCTGCGATCGACTTTTCGGGCTCGCGCAACAAGATCGTGATGACGGAGCTCGATTTTCCATCGGTGCGATACGCATTCGAAGCTCTCGCAAAACGTTTTGGGGCGCGGGTCGTAGTGGTTCGATCAGATGACGGCATCTCGATCGACCAGGACCGTCTGATCGAGGCCATCGACGAAGAAACCCGGCTCGTGGCAATCTCGCACGTCCTGTTCAAGTCGGCATTCATCAATGACGCCAATCGCATCTGTGAACACGCCCACCGGATGGGTGCGCTCGTTTCTCTCGATGCATTTCACTCGGTGGGAATCATTCCGGTGGATGTGCAGAAGAGTGGCGTAGACTTTCTCACGGGCGGCGTTCTCAAGTGGCTTTGCGGCGGCCCGGGGGGATGCTTCCTATATGTCTCCCCTGGAGTGCGCGACTCCATGGCTCCGGCCATTACCGGCTGGCAGGCTCACGCGCGACCATTTGCGTTCGAAGAGGAAATGGAGTTCACGACCGGGCCGTTCAGGTGGCTCAACGGCACTCCTGTCATTCCTGCGCTCTACGCAGCGGCCGAAGGTGTGAAGATCATTCGGCGGGCAGGTGTGGATGCGATTCGGAAAAAGAGCGTTCGCCAGACGGCGCGTCTCATTGAGATGGCAGAAGACAGAGGGTATCGCGTTTTCGCTCCCCGCGACTCCAGCAAGCGCGGCGGCACCGTGGCGATCGACGTTCCCCACGGGTACGAAGTTGCACAGGTGCTTCTTTCAAGGGAGATACTCGTGGACTATCGTGTCGGAGCCGGCATCCGGGCGGCGCCCTACTTCTTCAACTCGGATGATGAGATCGATACTCTCGTCGGGGGCATTGACGAGGCACTCGCCTCTTCTGAATGGAAAAAATTCAGCCGGGTGAAAAGCGTCGTTACCTGAAAGCCTGCCATCGCCGTGTTACTCTGGGGCAATACGGCACGTCGAAAAGGTGTTCGGCTGCCCGGCACAGCGCGTGCAAAACGGCTCATAATGTGCCTTGAACAAAACGGTCTTCGGATTGTACTATAGGTCAACTCGATCAGTCGGAGGTTGTGTCCGCCTATGCCCACACCGTTTCTCAGTTCTGAGGAGTATGACGAACGAGCCCATCAACTGTATAATGAAGGCCAGTATGATGAAGCGTTGGGAATACTCCGCGAGGGACTTGCGCTCTATCCCAATGCGGTCGAGCTGCACATCGGTGTTGGTTATGCCTATCACGCGCGTGAGGAATTCGCGTGGGCGAGGCGAAGCTTTGAGGAAGCCCTTGTACTCGACCCCGAGCACGAAGATGCGCTCGCCGGGCTCGGCGAAACTCTTCTCAAGTTCGGGCAGCAACCCGCTGCATTAAGGAGCTTCCGGCGCACCCTGGAACTCGGCTACGAGGACGACATAGAGCTGATGCTTCAGGTGGGCCGGGCGTTGTTCAGGGAATCGCTTATTGAAGAGTCGCGCGAATACTTCGAAACTGCGGCCCGGCAATCGCCCGATTCGGCTGAGGCAGTGTCGTGCATTGGATACGTGCAGCACCGGCTGGGAGAGGATGACGCAGCTGTCGTTACTCTCAGGAAGGCGCTTCAACTCGACGAGGACCATACCGAAGCCCGCATCTACCTCGGCAATATCTTTTATGACCGAGGTGACTACGAGGCCGCCCTGTATCACCTGGACAGGTCCATGCCGGATGATCACTGGGACGAGCTGGGCATCTGGCGCCTGATCGAACTCAAGAAGATGGTCTATCGTTTGCGTGACAACGATCCGGAGCTGAAGCCCTGGGAAGACCGGCTTCAGGAGCTGTCGGGGGAGCCCGACGACATCGACGAAATGCTCGCCGAGATAGAGGCGAGAGCGGCTGAAGCGGCCGAGAACGAGGCGCGGGGGCAGCTGGAGCTGTTCGGTGCGCTCCTCGGGGGATTTGCAAAGGAGAAGTCGTCAGCCGACGAAGATCATTGTATCACCATCGACGAGGCCCACTCGTTCGAAGGAACCTGGGAGGAGATCCTGCGGAAAATGAGAGAAGCTCGCGGTGCCGAAGGTCCTGAATCGCTGAAGGATTTCATGCAGCTAGAGGCGCGGCGCGGATACTCGCTTACGGGTCACCACATTCCCACTGAAGATGCGGAGAGCTTCATTCGCGGAAGCGCCGATGCAGGGCTTCTGCGAATAGTCAGATGAACGGAAATCAACAATCGGCTCTGGCCGCGCTCAAAGCGGTGGAGCCAATCGCGGTTCGGCTCGACGGCAGTCGCCAGCCGGAAGACCGCGCCGCAGATCTGCTCGAGCTCTGGCAGGGAACCGAAAAATCTCTTCGTGCGCTGATGGGCGGTTCCCAGTTGAGCGGACAGGGGCTCATCCGGGAGTTGAGACAGCGTGAGCTGATCTCGCTCGGCCAGGCGTATGCGCTCCTCGAATTTCTTGGCGCAAGAGATCGCGCCAATCGCACCACGTACAAGGCCACCGACAACGATGTTGTCGTTGCTCGTGAGGGATATCGCCAGTTGGAAGCAGGCCTTGCGGCTGCGGCCAGCGAGCCCAGCCAGGCGGAACCAGCGGTTCCTGTTTCGGAATACTCGAAGCCCATCGCGGCGGCCGCTACGACGGCGGCAGCAGGGGCAGCAGCAGCGAGCACCTTTGCGCCCTCCCGTCCGGCAGCACCGCCGCCGCCGCCAGCCTACTCGCAGCCGGCAAGGCAGCAACCTCCAGCCGCGCAGCCGGTTCCTGATGACGACACCACTTATTCGGACCGGCCAAGTCGAGTCCCGGCCAATCTCTGGGTCATCATTGCTCTCGTTGTGCTGATCGCAGCCGCGATAGGCGCATACCTTGTATTTGGCAAGAGATCGTCGCCGGACAAGCAGATGAGTGAAGCAGTGGCGGCAATGCAGTCGGGCCGGCGCGAAGCCGCGCGAGGCGCATTCTCCCAGATTGCGAGAGAGAATCCCAACCTTGCCACTCCGCACATTTTCCTCTCGCGGATGTCGAGAGAGGAAGGGGATCTCGGAACGGCGCGGCGGGAACTCGAGAACGCAATCCGGCTCGAACCAGGGAACCCGCTCGCTCTCCGGGAGATGGGTCTGATTCTCTTCTCGGCGGGGGATTACGAGTTGTCTCGCCGGTTCTTTGTGCGCGCGGTGAATGCCAACCCTGAGGACAAGGCCTCGCAGGGCTACCTGGGGTGCTCCCTCGCCAGGTTGAACCGAGTGGCGGAAGCGCAGCGCTTCATCAGCCGGGCCGGGCCGGGCAGCTGGAGCACATGTCTCCCCAGCGGTATTCAGTGATCGAGTTCAATTCCGCCTCAAAAACCTATCGATCTCTCCTCGGCCGCTCGGTAACAGCTGTCGAGGAGTTTTCGTTACGCGTCGCCGAGGGTGAAGTTCTCGGCATTGCCGGGCCCAATGGGGCAGGGAAGAGTACGCTTATCTCGCTGCTGCTCGGTTACATCGCACCTACTGGTGGATCAGTCACGATCGGAGGAATGGATCCGAGGAGATACGTCGAGCGTAACGGCATCGGCTATCTCTCGGAGCTGATGTCGATCGCGCCGAGCTGGACAGCGCAGTCCGCGATTCAGCGATTTGCTGTACTGGCCGGCATTCCAGCGGCGGAGGCGAACGGGCGTGTCGACGCAGTTATCGAACAGCTCGGCCTCGGCGAACACCGGACGAAAAAGATCAAGGCGCTTTCCAAAGGAAACCTTCAGCGACTCGGGCTTGCGCAGGCGTTGCTCAGAGACGAGCAGCTGATGATCCTGGACGAGCCGACACACGGCCTCGATCCCGTGTGGACGCAACGCTTCCGAGGAATTGTGGAGGGTCTCCGACGGCCAGGCCGGACCATCATAATTGCATCGCATAATCTGGATGAGCTGCAGCGACTGGCTGACAGAGTTGCGATCATCGATCAGGGGCGTCTCCAGCGACTCGTTCAGACTGGTTACGATCAGACTGTCGAATCAGCGGGGATGTACAGGATTGCAGTTGTCAGCGGGGCAGAGGCAGTCAAGGGCCTGGTGCCGGAGGCAAAGGACACAGGTGGTGGGGAATTCGAAGTGCCTATCAGGAGTGTGGCTGAACTGAACGACCTTCTTCAAAAAATGATTTCATCAGGAATTCTGGTGGCCAGCGTAGTGCCGGCCCGCTCGGTTCTGGAACAGCAATTCAGGGAAGCCGTGGGAGACAAGAGCTGATGGGAAGCAATCTGCGGCGTTACGCCCTCTGGCAGATGCGGGATTTCGTCCGCGAGCGAGGGATTGCACTGTTGCTCGTCGGGTCGCTGATGGGGTTCACGGTCATCGGGCCCGTTCGCGCATTCGGGCGGCCGATAGATGCAGAGCTTGCAAAGGTTCTCATGGTGTCACTGCTCCAGCAGGTGGCATTCATCACGGCGTTGATCACGTTGAACGGCCTTGTTTCAGGTGACAGGGTGAAGGGCTACTACCGTTTCCTCTTTTCGAAACCGGTGAGCATCCCGGCGTATTACGCGCAGAATTTCCTGGTTTACTTCGTCGGGTTTCTCGCCGCGAATGCGGTGTTGATGGGAATTTTTGCGATCTTCGCTCATCCCGTATCTCCGCTCGGCCCTCTCGCGTTCTGCGCGCTCGTGTTTCTGTCGTTCGGCGGAATTGCTTTCTTCGTTTCGAGTCTCTTCAAGCACGACTGGGCAATTCTCGTGGCGGTATTTCTCGGCTCGGCAATACTTCATTCGATGTGGAAGGACGAGGTGGGCTGGCGAAAACTCATCGTGAGCGTACTTCCACCGCTCCACAAGCTGACTGATGCGCTGCCCGACATCATGAACCGCGGTGTGGTGAATACACAGGATATGCTGTGGCTGCTGGGTTACAACGCGCTCTTCTTTGCGGCGGGCCTCTTCATTCTTCATCGGCGCCCTATCGGATGACGGCTGCGGCAGAGTCGGGAGCCAATGCAGTGTCGTTCGTCGACCCATCGAGCGTGCTGAAAACGGTTCTGCCCAACGGGCTGACCGTACTCCTCCGAAGGGATACCTCCGCTCCGGTCGTGGCAATCGTTACACACGTCAAGGCGGGCTACTTCGACGAGACTGACGACGTGAGCGGTATCGCTCACGTGCTCGAGCACATGTTCTTCAAGGGCACGGAGCGTCGAGGCGTGGGGGAGATCTCGAAGGAGACAAAAGCGAGCGGCGGATATCTCAACGCGCATACGATCTACGACCAGACCGTCTATTACACGGTGCTTCCTTCATCGGGATTTGCGGCAGGACTGGAGATACAGGCAGATGCCTACGCCAATTCCGTGATCGATGCTGCGGAGTTGTCGAAGGAACTTGAAGTGATCATCCAGGAGGCAAAGCGAAAGACCGATAATCCTTCGGCAGTCTCGGTAGAAACGATGTTCGAGATACTGCACGACGAACATCGGATGCGTCGCTGGCGCATCGGTCACGAAGA
Organism: Gemmatimonadaceae bacterium; assembly: GCA_046593625.1. Taxonomy (GTDB): domain Bacteria; phylum Gemmatimonadota; class Gemmatimonadetes; order Gemmatimonadales; family Gemmatimonadaceae; genus UBA4720. Next base: position 12,917 of record JBKJNN010000164.1, read on the forward strand.
GCCGCTTCGCAAGCTGAGTCGCGACGACCTGATGAAGTTCTACCGGAATTTCTATCGCCCGTCGAATACGATTCTTTCGATTGTCGGGAACGTGGAAGTAGACGATGCAATGGAACGCGTCAATGAACTTTACGGCTCGCTTCCCGACGCGGCTCCGGTGCGAACTCCCGGTCCAGCCGAGCCGCCCCATGACGACCGTCGCTATCGAGAGCTGTCGGGCGATGTCTCGCAATCGCAGCTCGTTTTCGGTTGGCGAACGCAGGACACCATGCACGAAGACAGCGCGGCGCTCGACTTTGCTGCGCACATTCTGGCGGCCGGCCGCGCGTCACGCCTCTACCGCGCCTTGCGGGAGCGGAAGCTGGTGTCGTCCGTGAGTGCATATGACTACACGACTTCGGAAATCGGCGTCTTCGTAGTGCATGCCGAGGTTTCGGAGGACAGGACTCTGGAAGCGGCCGCTGCCGTGTGGGACCAGATGCGCACACTCCGCGAAGACGTCATTGACGACGCGGAGATGGAGCGTGTGCGAAGAATCTTTGATTCGCGCTGGATCCGGCGTTTCGAATCTATGGAAGGTCAGGCCAACCAACTGGCAGACTGGGAGGCGCTCGGCGACTGGCAGCTGGGTGATGACTACTACGCGCGATTCATGTCGGTGACAAGCGACGAAGTTCGGGAGACTGTCTCGCGTTATCTGACGGAAGATCGCGTTGGAATCGTGATCTACCGCCCCGAAAAGTCTCCTGTGATTGCGGCGAGCGCGGATGATCTCGTAGCCAGCATGGAGAGTATCTCGGTGGAGCCGCTGGATTGGTTGCCGAGGAGTGAGGCAAAAACCGAAACCCGGATTGGAAGCCCACCGACACTGGAAAGCGTGGAAGGGGGCGTGCACGTTTTCAGGACGTCTCAAGGCATGCCGATTCTCGTGCGTCCGAAGCCGGGCGCTGCCGTTGCACACTTTGCCATTCACGCGATTGGCGGTGTTCGCGACGAGTCGAGTGAGACGGCCGGGCTGACTACGCTCGCGATGCGCACTTCGCTCAAGGGCACGACGACGCGAACTGCGGCGCAGATTGCCGAAGAATCAGAGATGCTAGGCGGGAGTATCGGGACGAGCGTGGGATCAGAAAGTTTTGGCTGGTCGATGTCTGTTCCGGTGCAGAACCTCGAGCCGGCAATCGACCTCATTGCAGATGTGATCTACGAACCCGCGTTTCCCGCTGAGGCGCTCGAAACGGAGCGTGCTGTTGCGATAGCGGACATTGCTGCGTTGCGCGACGACATGTTTCGCTATCCCATGCGGCTCGTGATGTCTGGCGCATATGGAGACCATCCCTACTCGCGGTCGCCACTGGGAACCGAGGAATCGCTTCTGGGCGCATCCGTCGAGGACTTGCGTCAATGGTATCGCGCACGTCTCCTGGGTTCGCAGCTTGTGGTGGGGATTGTAGGTGACGTTGTGCCTGACGTCGCGGCGGCGTTGATCGCCCTGCGGCTGGAAGGGGCAAAAGCGGGCGAGGTGAGCCGGATAGATCCGCCTTCGTGGCCGGTGAGCGCGGTCACGAGTGTGGAATCACGGGACAAGGCACAGACAGCGCTGGCAATGGCTTTCCGCGGGCCGGCGAGGAATGACGACCGCCGCTTCGCCGCGCAGTTGATTGCGATGATTGCCAGCGGACTGGGCGGACGATTTTTTGACGAGCTGCGTGACAGACAGTCGCTCGCTTACACCGTTCATGCTTACACCAGTGAGCGCGAGCAGGCCGGAATGTTTCTTTCGTATATCGCGACATCCCCTGGGAAAGAGGAGATCGCGCGGGCCGGTCTGTTGAATGAGTTCGCCAAGCTTCGCGACACTCCGGTTGAAGATGAGGAGCTTGCTCGTGCCAGCCAGTATGCTATTGGAACGAACGCAATACGGCAGGAGAGCGGCGGATCGCTGCTCGGGGAGATGCTCGACGCGTGGCTGTTCGGCAGCGGACTCCAGGAACTCGAGGAGTATGACTCCCGGATCGCGGCCGTGACCCCGGGCGAAATTCTTGCCGTTGCCCGCGAATTCTTCGACCCCGAATTGCGTGTCGAGGGTATCGTCCGAGGGAGAGAAGTCCCGGCTCAGTAAGCCGGGCCTTCCCTAGGGTGCCGAGGCCTCCCGGAGACCCTTGCTGGCGCGCTGAACGACTCCAACTGCTGAGCGATACTTGCCGCTCGCGGTGCGGAGTCCGCGCAGGACATCGTAGTCTCCGGCTTCCGTTACCACGAGTCCCTTGATTGGAACCTGCGTAGTGGCCCATGCGAGGACACCCCACAACGCGAGCGCCTGGCTCGCCTCGCCATGCGCGACAGGATAGCCGCCCGCCGCGAAGACCCAGTGCGGCTTTGGCCGGTCGGGGAACGCGCGCATCCATCTCGTCGCAATGCGCATGTTGTTGTCGAGCGGAATGGCCCCCTCGAATCCTGGCATCATCGAGAAACCCATTACATCCACCGGTGAGCCGCGGCGTGCGGCCCAGAAATAGAGCGTGCTGTCGCGCGAGCCGTAGCTCGACGCACTGACACCTACGCGAATGCGGCGATTCACGAAGTGGGCGATCTTCGCGGCGCGCGTGATGTAGTCCGTCCAGTACTCTGGTGGCTGAAGTCCAAGTGCCCGGGCTCCCTCGCCGTAGGGATCAATTGCCGGAATCAGAATGTCAGGCCTGAGGCGCCGCGAAATACGATCGATATCGGCAATCCGTTTTCGCGTGTAATCCGAAGGCGATTCGCGAAACTGACGGGCAGCGTCTTCAGGATAACCGAGCGAAATTATTATCAGGGTGCTGTCCGCGCGCCGGTCTTCCACTGTCCGGGCTATCGAATCCAGTGCTGCGAGGCCTGCCCCTTCGGGCTTGATCACGATGGATACGGCGTCCACGTCGAGCGAATCGGCGAGAGAGACGTCACGCTCAAGCGATAGCGGCGGCGGCGGCCCGCGAAGGTCCGGGAGGATCTTGAGCCCGATTGCGAAATCGCCTTCGGGATGCTCCTGAAGCTGCTCGTTCTCATATCGGGCGTAGCTGCGGTTGGTCTTGAAGCCGGCTGGAATCTGAATGAGGATGAGTCCAGCGACAGCTGCCGCGCCAAATGCAACGCCCGCGCGGATAATGCGGCTGAATCTCCACCTTGCGGGAAGAGACGGCGACATGAGCGGAACCTGGAGATACGCACTGCCCCATAGCGCGGGAGCTCCGAAGAAAAAGCCGAGCGATTTTGCCTGTGCCGCCGAGAGCGCAAAGCCCAGGTCGGGAACTTCAAATCCCTTGCTGGCGACAAACCTCGTGACTACTACGACAGCGATTATCACGTCATACACGAAGATCGGTACGCCAAAAAGCGGCGTAACAAGGCGTCGACTGAGCGCATACGTGGCCTGAAGTGCGAAGAGTACCGTGGTTACCGGCCAGACCCAGGCGAGCGGCTGAATCGCCCTGCCATACAATATCGAAGTAGAGGCGAAGGCAATCAGGAGAGCGGGCACTATGAGCAACCCGCCGAACGCAGTAATCGCTGCGAACACGCGCGGAACGCGCCGAAGCTGCGATACGCGGCCAGCGACGACGATATCCCACATGATCATGATCGCCGCTGCCGCAACGTACAGAGCGGGGAGCAGCCGGTAGGTGCTCAAGGCTCCGGACACCGTAGAAAGCTGGAGTTCACCATACGCGCTGGCAAGCGTCACACCTGCCGTCTACCTTTGGCTCCATGGAGCGCAGCAAGTTACTTACGATTCCCAACAGCATTTCCCTTTCGCGTCTCCTGCTGGCGTTTGCGTTCGTGGTAATCCCGGGGCCATGGCAGCGAGTCACGCTGATCGCTTCCGCAGCCGCTACTGATTTTCTCGACGGCTGGATGGCGCGCCGCGGAAACAGCTCCACCGTAGCCGGCGCCCTGATTGATCCTTTCGCCGATCGTGTTTTTGTTCTTGCCGCAGTTTCGTCGTACCTGCTCGACGGCAGTATCTCGACTGCGCAGTTCTTCATATTCCTTTCCCGGGACATCGCCACGGCAGTCGGGTTCGTAGTGGCACGTTTCATTCCCGGTCTTTCGCCTGCGGCTTTTCAGGCGCGCGCGCTTGGAAAGACTGTAACCGCACTCCAGCTTGCCTGGCTAGTGGTGGTCATAGTCTTTCCGGGACTCCTTCACCCGCTTGTCCTCGTCATTGGCGCGGTTTCGGCAGTCTCCATCGTCGATTACACCCTGGCGCTGGAGCGCGCGCGGCGCTCAGCGCGATGATGGGTCCGCGTGATCGCATGGCGTTCCTGCGTTATTGTCGGCTGCTTTCGTACCTGACCGCGATGCTCCTGACGCTCGTACCACACCGGGCCTCATCCGCCCAATCCTCGACCGAATGGCGGGTGGACGGCATCGCCGGCGGCCCATCCGCCGTGCACGCGGGGCTCGGAGTTACCATGCGGCTGGGAACGTACGTGTCCTCGGGACTGGTCGGCGCGCTCGGAGCTTCGCGCGACGGTCTCAGCGGCAGAATAGACCTGATAAACCGGTTCCGACTGGATCCTTTTCGCGAGCACAGGTGGGGGCCATACGGCGGCGGGGGGGTGTCTGCCCGCTTCGATGAGGGGCGCACGGCTCGCCCATTGCTGCTCATTTTCGCAGGCGTGGAAAAACCGGCCACGAAGTCTCTCGTGGTATCGGTGGAAGCCGGGCTTGGGGGCGGCGGAAGGATTGGGGTAATTCTCCGCCGAAGGCCTGCGGAGCGGCGGTAGGGCTCGCCCCGCAGTTGATACTACCAGTCAGCTAGACTGCTGCCTGAACCTTGGCTGGCTGCGAAAATCTCTCGCCGAGTACTCTCAGCTCGCTGATCTGCTTGGGGCTGAGCTCGTGGTAACGTTCCGCGATGTACTTCATCGTCGCGTCGAACCATTCCTTCTGGTCATCGGCAACTGCTCCGATAACTCCGCACTTCATCACATGCTGGAACATCTCGTCCCGCGCTTCCTCGAACGGATTTGTGGCTGGAGGGGCGCTTCTCGTGTATCTAGGCTTCTGTTTATTCATTAATCGGGAAAAAGGTTTGTATATAGAGTCTAAATCTAACTAATTGCTGCAAACAATTGCAGTCATGCGGGGTTAAGCGGCTGCCCGGCGCTTCATGAACTCGAGCAGCAGGCTGCACATCTGCTCCGGGCTCTCTTCCGGAAGCAGTCGTCCAACCCCCGGGATGCGCACCAGCCGGCCATCGGGCAGCGCATTGACGAGTTTGTCGGCCATTTTGCCGTCCACCCACTGATCCTGCTCCCCCCACAACACAAGCGTGGGAACGTGAATTGATTTGAGGTCCACGTCTTCCATGTCATCGTCGGTGATGGCGCTCGCGAGTGCCAGGAGATGATTCACTCCATCGCGTCCCGCGAAAGGAGCGAGGTAGCGCGCTATCAGGCGCATCGGCATGTGGGTGTCCGGATCTGCAACGCTTCCCTTGAGGACACCCTCGATCAACGGTGCGGCACCGAGCACTCCTCTCGTTGTGCGGAAAGCGAACTTTGCCGTGCTGCGCTGCATCTGCGTGATGTCACGCGCAGGAATCTCGTCGAATGCCGGTGTGTTGATCAGCACCAGCTTCTCGACCCGCTCTGGGCGCGTCGCGGCCAGTCTCAAGGCGACATCTCCGCCGATGTCCACGCCTACCACAATCGCACGCGCCACGCGCAGCGCAGTCATCGCCGCATCGAGATACTCCGCCTGGGCTGCGATTCCGAAGTCGGCATCGAGAGGCCTGTCCGATTCACCGTGACCGAACAGGTCCACTGCGTAGGCCGTGTGGCCGGCTTCGGTTATCGCGGGAGCCACGTGCCTCCAGAGAAAGCTCGAAGTCCCGAACCCGTGTATCAGGATCACGGCTGTTCCTCCGTGACCGAACCGCTCCACGTGCATCGCACCCGGTCCAACCGGCATGCGAAGGTCATCAGCTTGCATAACCCTGCCTCTCCTCTAGCTTTTCAATTCGATGGCGCGTCACTCGACGCCCTGAAATTACCCAAACAGGCATCATCAATATGGCTGGCAACGCCAAAAAAAATCGGAACGTGGTACGCAACGCATCAACCCGGCCAAAGACGGGTTACTACGCTCTGGCCGCAATCGCGATCGCCGGCGCAAGCATACTTGGCTATTCTCTGCTTCGCAAACCTGCGGGAGTGGTCGGCACAGAGATCAACATAGATCCAGCGACAGCCGGTCCGGCACAGGGATATACCATTGGCAAGGCCGATGCCCCCGTTCAGATTCTCGAGTTCGCAGACTTCGAGTGCCCAGGGTGCGGACATTTCGCCACTGTCACTGAACCGGATGTCATAAAGCGCATCGTGGAGCCCGGGCTGGCCAGCCTTACCTTCTATGATTTCCCGCTGCCTCAGCACAGAAACAGCCAGGGAGCGCACAACGCGGCCGCCTGCGCCGCGGACCAGGGCAAGTTCTGGGAAATGCACCAGCGACTCTTCGGGGCGCAGGATCAGTGGAATACACAGGCAACGGACAACCCCCGGCCGTTCTTCGAGAAATACGCCTCCGACATTGGCGTTGACACCAAAGTCTGGGGCGAGTGCTACGACACGAGAAAACACCAGACGCGAATCGTGGCGAACATGGCAGAAGGCGAACGCAGGAAGATCAACTCCACCCCGACGTTCATAGTGGGCAACAAGCTGTATCCCGGTGCACTGCCTTACGACGTGCTCAAGGCAATCGTGGACTCAGCGACACAGAAATGACGAAGCGCATGATCGTGGCAGCGCTCGCGCTGACCGGGATCTTCGTTGCTCTCTACCTCCTGCTCTATAAGCTCGGCATCATTGGCGAGCTGACATGCAGCGTAGGGTCGTGCGAGACAGTCAATACGAGCAAGTGGGCGACTTTCGCCGGACTGCCCGTTGCCGCCTGGGGAGTTGGCTGGTATGTGGCGATGTTCTCGCTGGCGCTGGTCAGTACGCGTGAGAGCCTGGCTGACTCACAGCCCGTCTCGCTGGCGATGCTGATGCTCGCGGGGACGGGCCTACTGTTTTCCGGATGGCTTACCTACCTGGAGCTCTTCGAGATTCACGCCATCTGCCAGTGGTGCGTGATCTCCGCAATCATCGTAACGGCAATCTTTCTCGTTTGCGCAGCCGACTTCCGGGAGAAAGCTAAGCCCGCTTGATGCTCCTCTGGCGGGCTGCCGCATCATCCAGACGCAACCTTGGCTTTATCTCCTCGTCCTCCTGACCTTCCTCGCGCGCGCGGCGACGGAACGGTACGAGGTCGCGGCCCAGGCTGACGAGTGCGCGTGTGGCCACAGTGCTGGCAAGGGGCTCAGGAATGCCCATCACCCTGATGTAAGTGTCAATCGCGCGGTCGAACGAAAGGTCTTCGGCCAGCGTGTCGACGAACATCAGCGCGTTGTCGACGTGAGCACGAATAATCGTTTCCTCGGCGCGAGCCTGGGACAGCCGAAGGCGTCGCTCAGCATTGGGGTTGAGCTTGCGGCCGAAGATCGATTCAGGAAACAATCCACCTAGCATAAGACCATCCAGTTTATTGCGTTTTTCTTGTGTCCGGGAAATCTAAGGCAGAGTTCGTACCACGGTCATTCCTCGGCTTCATACTGGTCTTTCAGGCTCGCTACAACGTTGGGATCTGCCAGCGTGGTGGTATCGCCAAGGGCACGCCCTTCGGCGATGTCCCTCAGCAACCTCCGCATGATTTTGCCCGATCGCGTCTTGGGCAGGTCAGCGCTGAAAATTACGTCATCCGGGCGGGCGAGGGCACCAATTTTCTCCGCCACGAACTGCCGCAGTTCGTCTCTCAGCGCCGGCGTCTGTTTGCGGCCTTCCCTGAGCGTTACAAAGGCGGCAATCGCCTGGCCTTTCAACTCATGCGCCCGGCCCACAACCGCCGCCTCGGCCACATCGGGATGTTCGACCAATGCTGATTCAACTTCCATCGTGCCAATACGGTGACCCGCAACATTCAGGACATCGTCCACGCGACCGAGTATCCAGAAGTATCCGTCGTCATCGCGTTTGGCCCCGTCGCCCGGAAAATACAGGTCGGGGCGGCCGGGCCATTTTGTGAAATAAGTCTCGATGTAGCGGGGGTCATCGTTCCAGATAGTGCGGAGCATCGAGGGCCACGGGTGGGTAATGGCGAGCAATCCTCCGCCGACAGGGATGGGATTTCCCTTTACGTCGAGCAGATCCGCGTTGTAGCCGGGTAGCGCTTTGGTGGCGCTGCCGGGTTTTGTAGCCGTGATGCCTGGGAGTGGCGAAATGACGATGGCTCCTGTCTCGGTCTGCCACCAGGTGTCCACGATCGGGCAGCGGTTGCCGCCGATGTGCTCCCTATACCACATCCATGCCTCTGGATTGATGGGCTCTCCGACGGACCCAAGCAGCCGAAGCATGGACAGGTCGTGCCTTGCGGGATACTCGTCGCCCCACTTCATGAAGGCGCGGATAGCGGTGGGAGCGGTATAGAGGATGGTCACGCCGTGACGTTCGCAGAGTTCCCAGAACCGGTCCTTCTCCGGCCAGTCTGGCGCTCCCTCGTACATCACGCAGGTGGCGCCGTTGGCCAGTGGGCCGTACACGAGGTAAGAGTGCCCGGTGACCCAGCCCACATCTGCTGTGCACCAGAAGACGTCGTTCTCGCGAAGATCGAATACGTCCCTGGTGGTCGCAGCCACTCCGGTCAGGTAACCCCCGGTGGTATGAACAATTCCCTTTGGCTTTCCAGTTGTCCCTGACGTGTAAAGGATGAAGAGGACATCCTCAGCATCCATTTCCTCGGGCTCGCATCGAATTGGCTGATCCTTCATGATGTCGTGCCACCAGATGTCCCGGCCTGCCTTCATTGCAGCAAACGCTTCATCGCCTCCAGCGCCCGGGCGCCGCTGCACGACAACTACGTTTTGAATCGAGGGCGTTTCTTCGAGCGCCTTATCTGCATTTCGCTTGAGCGGAATTACCTGCCCGCGCCGGTATCCGCCGTCAGCCGTGATGAGAAGCGTGGCCTCTGCATCATTTATCCTGTCGCGGAGGGACTCAGGCGAAAACCCGCCGAATACAACGGAGTGAATGGCTCCAATCCGGGCACACGCGAGCATCGCAATGGCGACTTCTGGAATGAGAGGCATGTAGATAGCCACCCGATCGCCTTTCTTCACACCGAGCCCGCGCAGGGCATTGGCAAAACGGTTCACTTCGCACTGGAGATCCCAGTAAGTGAGAGTGCGGCGGTCACCAGGTTCCCCTTCCCAGATAAGGGCCGCCTTGTTGCGGCGATCCCCTCGCGTGTGCCGGTCAACGCAGTTCACTGCGACGTTCAGCTTGCCGCCCGTGAACCACTCGGAGTGCGGCGGCTTCCAGTCGAGCACTCGATCCCACTTTCGAATCCATTCGAGCTCGCTCGCCCTTTCGGCCCAGTAGGCCTCGGGGTCGGCGGTGGCACTTTCGTAGATGGTTGCGTCCTGGAACTGCGCATTCGAGCGAAACTCGTCGTCCGGCTCGAATCTGCGGTGTTCCTGAAGCAGTACGTCGATATCAGTCGTTTCTGTCATGGCGGGGATTGAATTTGCGTCCTGTCCAACGTTATCCCGTTTTGCACGGGACGCGCCAGAGTGCGAGCTTTCCCGCAGATGAAAAGTGGAGACGCAGCGGTCATCGCGACCGAGAATCTGAGCCGGAAATTCGGTACGCGTATGGCCGTGGACGGAGTGACTCTTTCCATCGCGGCGGGTGAGGCGCTCGCCCTGTTCGGTCCAAATGGTGCCGGCAAGACGACGCTTCTCAGAATCCTGAGTGGGATATTGCGGCCCACGTCCGGATCTGCGCGGGTCTGCGAGGCTCGTCTCCCGGGAGGCCCGGAGGTTCGGCGGCGAATCGGGATCGTTTCACATCACACTCTCCTGTACGATGCCCTTACGGCGCGCGAGAACGTGGAATTTGCGGCGAGACTCTATGGTGTCGCGAAAGCTTCGGCCGAAGCGGAACGGGCCCTCGACGGGATGCAGATTCTCGACCGCGCGGATACGCCGGTGCGCGAGTTGAGCAGGGGAATGCGCCAGCGCGTATCCATTGCGCGGGCAACTGTACATCAGCCGGACGTGGTGCTCGCGGACGAGCCATTTACCGGGCTCGATATTGTCGGCTCGAGCGCACTTGCAGGTCTGCTCACCGGATTGCTCGCCAGAGGGGCCGCACTTGTCCTTGTGACCCATAATCTCGAGGAGGGCCTGTCACTCGCGACGAATGCGGCGATCATGCACAGGGGGCGCATCGTCCGACACGATGAGCGAGGTGCGATTGATGCCGGGACTTTTGCTCACGAATACCAGCAGCTCGTCGCCACCAGTGTCTGATCTTCTTCGCGACGCATGGTTCGTTGCCCGGAAGGATCTCTCCATCGAGTTCCGCACGCGAAGCGCATTCCTGTCAGCCGTTGTGTTTGCCCTGCTCGCGATTGTGATCTTCTACTTTGCGTGGGACGCGACTGCCGTTGCTGCGATCGATCTGGCTCCGGGAGTTCTGTGGGTGATTTTCACCTACTCGGGCCTGCTGGGAATGCACCGGTCGTTCGGCGTCGAGCAGCCCGACAGGGCAATAGACGGCCTCCTCGCGTCTCCCATAGCGAGAGAATCTATTTTCCTCGGAAAGGCAATTGCCAGCCTCGTGTTCGTCGTCGCCGTACAGTCTGTCGCGATTCCCGCAATTGGATTGTTTTACAACCTGCCGCTGGCTGGTGTTGCCGTCCCTCTCGCGGGCATTGCGCTGCTGGCGGCTATCGGGCTTGTAGCGGTGGGCACGCTGTTCAGCGCCATGGCGGTCAATACACGGCTCGCAGAGCTGCTTCTCCCAATGCTTTCCCTGCCATTTTTTGTGCCGATTGTATTGCCCGCTGCACAGGCGACAGCGAAGCTGATGAGTGGCCGCCCGGTTGGAGAAGCGCTGCCGTGGCTTAAATTGCTGATTGCATTCGATATCGTATTCATTGTCGCATGCACGCTGGCCTATCCATACACGCTCGAGGAATGAAACCCACTCCTTTGACGCTTGCCGCAGTGGCTGCGGTAGCTGTCACATATATCCGCGCGATCTTCTTCACGCCGCTCGAGGCAGTTCAGGGGCCGGCGCAAAAAATCCTGTACGTCCATGCGCCCGCCGCCTGGGTTGCTTTCATGGCATTCGGATTGGTGGCTGTAGCCAGCGGTCTGTATCTCTGGCTGCGCGAAGACCGGCTCGACCGCATCGCGGAATCGTCGGCCGAGGTTGGCGTCGTGTTCACGACGGTGGTGCTGACAACGGGCCCGCTCTGGGGCAAGCCCGTCTGGGGTGCCTACTGGACATGGGATGCACGTCTCACACTGACGCTGTTTCTCTGGTTGATCTATCTCGCCTACCTGGTGTTGCGCGGTGCCGTGGAAGACCCGGCAACCCGCGCGCGATACAGCGCGGTGCTTGGCATACTTGGCGCCCTTCTCATTCCGTTTATTCACCTCAGCGTCTATCTGTTCAGGACGCTGCATCCGCAGCCGATCCTGATGAAGCCGAGTGCACCGTCGCTCCCGGGTGAGATGCTGACGACGCTGCTGCTGGCTTTCGCATCGTTCACTCTGCTTTATGTCGCGCTCCTTCGCGCCCGCTATCGCTACGCGGTGGCGCGTGATGGCGCTCATCCACCGGAGTCTCACGATGCCTAGGAATGCCCAGTTCTATTACCTGGCCTATGCGGTCGCCGCAGGCATCTATGTAGCGTACGCAGCCATGCTGGCCATTCGGTGGAAGCGCGTCGGCAAATCCGGGAACACAGGGTGATAGATCTGTCGGTTCCCTTTGACGTGGCCGACAGCGTCAACACTGCAATTCTCGCTGTCTCTGAAGATCGCGTGGCCGGATTCAGCGAAGAGCCGTTCCGTGAGATTGCGGACGCATCCGGGATTGCTGAAGAGACTGTTCACGAGCGGCTTCGTGTGATGCTCGAGGCAGGTACCATTCGCCGCATTCGACAGACTTTGATGGCGACGAATCTTGCACCCGGCGCGCTTGTCGCGTGGAAGGTTCCTGCAGATCTGCTGGAAGAGGCGTTCGACTACATGTCGAAACAGGATCCGTTCTCAGGGCACGTTGTACTTCGCTCGACGGATGCCGACACGCCCGGCGCAGCGTACCGCCTGTGGACAACTCTCAAGGTTCCACAGGGGTACTCCATGCGCAAGCACTGCGAACTGCTCCAGGGCAGGACGGGCTGCGAAGCGTTCCGCATCATGCCGGCGAAGCGACTCTTCTCGCTTGGGGTTGGGCACGTTCGCCGCAAGGGAATGGAACCGGGATCGCGCACCGATGAACCGGGGGCTGTGATGGATACGAATATCGTCGCGCTGTCGAATCTCGACTGGCAGGTGCTCGTTCCGCTCAAGCGCGAGTTCACGCCGGATGAGATTGGAAACTCGCCATGGCGTTTGCGGGCGGAGGAGGCGGGCGTAGGGTACGATGAGTTTCTTCGCGTCGCGCGCTCCTTGAACGATCGGAAAGTCATCGGAAGATTTTCGACCTTCCTCGAGCATGTGAAGCCGTCGTCTACCGGCGCGCGCGTAACGCGTTACAACGCCCTCTTTCACTGGCGCGTACCGGAAGGGAGCGAAATCGAGGCGGGCCGGGAAGTCGGGCGCCATCACATTCTCACGCACGCGTATTGGCGCGAGGGGGGGCCGGAATTCGGCAACGTCAACATCATGGCGGTTGCCCACGGCACGGACAAATCACTCGTGTTGCAGCACAAGACCGCAATCGACGAGCATCTCGAGGAAGCAGGAATTCCTGTTGCGTACACCAACGTTTTCTGGGGCGGACGCAGCGAGATCAAGCCATCCGAGATTTCGCCCGTTGAATACGAGCGTTGGCTGATTGAAACGGGTGTCACGCCCGCCGACATGCATGGCGTTGACGAACGAGGCTTCTCGTGAGCGAGCCGCAGGGAAAGGTGTTTCTCGTCGGCGCTGGCCCGGGCGACCCAGGTCTCATCACCGTACGCGGAAATCAACTCATCGCGTCGGCGGATGCGATTGTCTTTGATGCGCTTGCCAACCGTGCGCTGCTTCCCGCGGACGCGATTGAAAGCGGCCATCCCGAGTTGTACGATGTCGGCAAACGCGGCGGCGACAGCAAATCCACACCGCAGGCAGAGATCAACGAGCTGTTGATCCGCCTTGCGAGAGAGGGCAAACGGGTAGTGCGGCTCAAGGGAGGCGATCCGTTGGTGTTCGGACGGGGCAGCGAAGAGGCGCAGGCACTCAACGATGCAACGGTAGCGTTTGAAATTGTGCCGGGAATCACCGCCGGAATCGCAGCCGCGGCCTACGCTGGCATTCCAGTAACTCACCGTGGCCTTGCCACATCTGTCACGTTCGTGACGGGACACGAGGATCCGGGCAAAGCCACAACGCAGACGAACTGGAATGCACTGGCGAAGGTAGGCGGTACCATCGTGCTCTACATGGGTGTAAAAACCCTGCCTTCGATTGCAGCGGCGCTGATGGAAGGAGGATTGCCGGGAGAGATCCCTGCCGCTGCGATCCAGTGGGGTACACTCCCGCACCAGCGAACGGTTACCGCCACACTTGCAACGCTCGCAGATAAAGCTGCTGCCGAAGGAATTGCCGCACCGGTAATCACTGTCATCGGCTGGAGCGTCGTGCTTCAGGACGAAATCAACTGGTTTGCCAACAGGCCGCTGTTTGGTCGGAAGATTGTAGTGACGCGCGCTTCGATGCAGTCCGAAGTGCTGAGGAACAGGCTGAGCGAACTCGGGGCTGACGTTCTCTCGATGCCGGCTACCCGAATTGCACGACTGGATCTTGGGCCGCTGCGTGATGAGATCACGCGCCTTGACGAATACCAGTGGCTCATCTTCACCAGCCAGAACGCAGTTGCGATTTTCTGGGAGCAGCTTCTTGGGTCCGGCCGCGATGCACGCGCACTCGCTGCGCTGCAAATCGCAGCCGTTGGGCCAGCGACAGCGGGCGCACTCCTCGAGCGAGGAATAACTGTCGATATCATCCCCGAGCGTTTCGTAGCCGAAGGGCTGCTTGAAAAACTGGAGGAGCGCGGGGATATCGCCGGCAGCCGGGTGCTGTACGTCACAGCTGAAGGTTCGCGCGAAGTGTTGAAGGAAGGGCTCGAAGCATTGAGCGCCGAAGTGAATGTCATTCAGGCCTACAGCTCGATCAATGACGGAGCTGGCGCCAGCAAGCTCAAGCGCGCTCTGGAGACTGGCTCGGTGCACGCCGTGACGTTTACGTCTGCGTCAGCGGTGCGTGGATACGTGACCGCTGTGGGCGCGGAGCTCGCGACAAAGGCGCGTGCAATCACCATCGGGCCGCAGACCACCGAAGCGGTCGCCGCTGCCGGTATCGAGTTACTGGCCGAGGCGGAAGAGGCGACCACCGATGGTCTGGTCCGCGCGGTCGAGCGCGCATTCGAATGACGGACAAGATGATTCGCATCGCAACCCGCGCTTCGGAACTAGCGCTCGTGCAGGCGAGAATCGTCGAATCCGCCCTCGTTGGTCGCGGGTTCCAGTGCGAGATCGTCACTTTCAAGACCACAGGCGACAAGCGACTCGATGAACCGCTGAGCGAAATCGGTGCAAAGGGGTTGTTCACTCGCGAACTGGAAGTTGCGCTCGCCAAGAAAAAAGTGGATTGCTGCGTTCACTCGCTGAAGGACCTCCCTACCGAGCTTCCGGATGGTCTCGCACTCGGCGCGATTCTCGAGCGGGAAGATCCAAGGGACGTGGTCATCGTCAATGCCGCAACTGAAGTCGAAGATCTCGCTTCACTGCCGCGCGGATCGCGTGTGGGAACATCGAGCCTGCGCCGAAGGGCGCAGCTGATGGCGCTGCACCCGGGCCTCGAAGTTGTTGAACTTCGCGGCAATGTGCCGACCCGGCTGCGGAAAGTGGAGAACGGCATGGTACACGCCGCCATTCTCGCCGCCGCCGGTCTCATCCGGCTCGGCGCACAACAGCGAATTACCCAGTTTCTGGACGCTCCGGCGTGGCTGCCTGCAGCCGGGCAGGGAGCAATCGCAATCGAGTTTCGTGAAGACGATGACGACATGCGGGAAACACTCTCTCACCTGGATCACGTTGAAACGTCGATTGCAGTTCGCGCCGAGCGGGCATTTCTCGCGGCACTGGACGGAGGGTGTCAGGTTCCGATCGGCGCGCTCGCTGCGGAGTCCGATGGACAGTGGATTCTCAATGGATTTGTGAGCGATGTCGCGGGAAGAGATGTTGTTCGCGGATCGATTTCCGTGCAGACGGATGCGCCCGAAGCCTCGGGACGCGAACTCGCGCGCGTGCTGCGTACGAGGGGCGCTACAAGCCTGCTGATGGAGCTTCGTAACTCTACGAAGCTGATCTCCCCTCAGCCTGAATAGCGTGTCGGCCTTCCCCGAATACCGCGGCCGGCGCCTGCGGAGAACCGAGCCGCTGCGAAGACTGGTGAGGGAGACGACACTTCTCCCCTCTCAGCTCGTGCTGCCGCTCTTCGTACGTAACGGAATAAATCTCAGGCGGCCCATCGGCTCGATGCCGGGTGTGTCGCAGACCTCGCCTGACGAGCTGCTGCGCGATGCATCCCTCGCAGCCGAGGTGGGAGTAGGCGGCGTGATTCTTTTTGGGATTCCCGATAACAAGGATGCGAGCGGAACGGGGGCATGGGCTGAACATGGCGCTGTTCAAAAGGCAGTTCGCATGCTCAAGCGCGAGCTGCCCGAGATCGTCGTGATCACGGATGTCTGTATGTGCGAGTACACAGATCACGGCCACTGCGGGATTCTCGAGAACGGCGAGGTCAACAATGACGCTACCCTCGAGCTTCTTGCTCGCGCATCTGTCTCTCACGCGTCGGCAGGAGCCGACATGATTGCGCCGAGCGACATGATGGATGGCCGCGTTGGCGCGATAAGGTCGGCGCTGGACGAAAACGATTTCGGAATGACGCCGATCCTCAGCTATGCGGCGAAGTACGCATCGGCGTACTACGGGCCCTTTCGCGAGGCCGCTGAATCTGCTCCTCAGAGCGGGGACAGAAAGGGGTATCAGATGGATGCCGCAAATTCGGAGGAAGCGCTTCGCGAGGTGATGGCGGATATAGAGGAAGGTGCCGATGCCGTGATGGTAAAGCCGGCGGGGCCCTATCTTGATATCATCACGCGCGTAAAGGACGCCACGGGCTACCCGGTTGCTGCATATCAGGTGAGCGGTGAGTACTCGATGATATGCGCGGCCGCAGAACGTGGATGGATAGACCGGGAGAGGGTGATGATGGAATCCCTCCTGGGCATTCGGCGCGCCGGAGCGGACTTCATTCTGACGTATTTCGCAGTGGAGGCGGCAAAAGTCATGGCGTCATCTTCCCGCCATGCGGATAACTTTCTCCCCTGACATATGAGACGATTTTAATGAAGTATCGAACTTTCCCGGGAACCGATGTCTCCGCAAGCGAGATCGGTTTCGGCACGTGGACGATTTCCACGGGATGGTGGGGAGAGAAATCTGACGAGGAAGCCGTGGCCATGCTGCGCAGCGCGCGCGACGATCATGGCATCAATTTCTTCGACGCTGCCGACAGTTACGGCAACGGGCGGAGCGAGCGGCAGCTTGCCACTGCGTTTGCCGGGCGGCGCGGCGAAGTTGTCATTGGAACCAAAGTCGGGTACGACATCTATGACGACTCGGCCGCTCAGGCGCGTCGGGGCCAGCGGGAACTCCCTCAGCGAATGGAGCCAGACTACATCCGACTCGCCGTCGACAAATGCCTCGAGCGACTTGGTACCGATTACATCGACGTACTCCAGCTGCACAACATCAAGATGGAGCATGTGCGTGACCCCGAAATCTGGGCCACGCTTCGCGAGCTTCGAGCTGAAGGGAAAATCCGCGTATGGGGTGCCGCATTCGGCCCCGCTATCGGATGGCTCTACGAAGCCGTCGAACTGTGCGAGCGCGAGAGTGACATCGGGACCATCCAGATGATCTGGAATATTCTCGAGCAGGAGCCCGGAACTTCGATGATCGCCGCCGCAAAGGAGCATGCGCCGGAGTGCGTGTTCAACATCCGCGTGACACACGCTTCCGGAATGCTCGAGGGCAAATACACCGAGGACACTGTATTTGCCGACAACGATCATCGGCGTCACAGACCGCGATCATGGCTCATCAACGGTCTACAAAAAATCCGCACGCTCGATTTCCTGGAGCAGCGGATGACACTTGGCCAGGCGGCGCTCAAGTGGCTGCTGGCAGAGCCGAGGGTCATTTCCACGCTCCCCAACATCTACGATGACGATCAGTTGACCGAATTCGCTGCCGCGAGCGAACTCGCTGATCTTCCGGCCGCCGATCTCGATCGGATAGCTGCACTCGCAGAATCAAACTTTGGCGTCAATGAAGAACCAATGTCCTACAAGGGAACCATGCAAAGGATGGCGTCGTGAACCCGTGGCATGATTTCCCGGCAGGAATAAACCCGCCGGAGGTAGTCACTGCAGTTGTGGAGATTCCGCGCGGCAGCCGCAACAAGTACGAACTGGACAAGGTCACAGGACAGTTCCGCCTCGACCGCGTGCTGTTCTCGGCGGTTCACTATCCTGGCGACTATGGATTCATCCCGCGCACACTGCACGAGGACAACGATCCGCTCGACATCATTGTCAGCATCAACGAGCCGACATTCCCGGGCTGCCAGATAGACTGTCGGCCACTCGGCGTGCTCAAGATGCTCGACCGAGGTGAACCGGATGACAAGATCATCGCGGTGCCGTACAACGATCCGTTTCACAATGACTCGTTCGATATCGCAGACCTCTCGCAGCATTACCTGAAAGAGGTCGAGCATTTCTTTCACATCTACAAGGATCTCGAGGGGAAACGAGTCGAGATCATCGGGTGGGAGAAGAGCGAAGTAGCGATCGAGGTAATTCGCGATTCAATCGAGCGCTACGAGGCGAAATATCTCCGCGTAGGACCGTAAGCCCGAACCCGCCGAGGGTTTGTTCAGCTTGGCGGAATCCTCAGGACTATCTCGTCTCCCTCTGTAACGCTGATCTCTTCGGAGACCGGCGCACGGTTGCTGCCGATGGGGTCGGCGATGAACCTGACCAGCGCGCCTCCAAAGATGATTCCCGGCGGAATAGTCAGACGAGTATCCGATACTCCCGTGGCCAGACCCAGTCGTATGCGCTGCCCGCCGCGCAATACGTAGATAGTCATGTCGAGAACTGCCTGGTTCTGAATCAGAACCGTAGTGGGCTCACGCGTTGCTGCGGCGTTCGAACCGGTGGAGGCACACGCCGGCAGTATCGCGCAGACTGCGACGAGCACGAACCGCTGAAGTGAAATCATTGGTATCTCCTGTATCTGTAATACCCGGCCCGTGGGGGGCGTTCCCTCAGGCCGGGCCCTTCTTCCCGCTACGGGCTTTCTCGCCAGTGGTCGCCGAAGGACGAAGAGTACCGTGCGACACCGGCTCTACATCCCGCTTGAGAAACAGAAAGTCATACAGAAGTGCGGCAACGATTGCTCCTGCTATCGGCGCCGCCCAGTAAATCGCCTGAGCTTCGAACACCCCGCTGGCCACTGCCGGGCCGAACGATCTGGCAGGATTCATGGAAGCGCCGGTCAGCGGGCCGATGGCGAGGATGTCGGCTGTCACAACGAGTCCAATTGCCAAGCCACCAATCCGCGGCGCCTTGGGATCGACGGCCGTGCCGAAAATGACGAGCACAAGAAACACGGTAGCTATGAACTCGAGAAGAAATGCCTGTCCACCGCTTACCTGAAGCGCGATGGCCTGGCCGCCTCCGCGAGTTGCTTCAAACAGCGCCGGCGGGAACGTCCACTTCAGCACGTACGCAGCAACGATTGCCCCGATTATCTGCGCGAGGATATACACTCCGGCCATCGGCGCATCTATCCGGCGAGTTGCCAGGAATCCGAGAGTGACAGCGGGATTGAAGTGTCCCGAGATCCGCATCAATGCGCTCACCATGACGGCAAGTATCAACCCGTGGGCGAATGCTATCTGAACAAGACCGGCAGGGCTTCCGGTATCACGGGCGATCATGATTGCCGCTCCTCCCACAAACACTAACGCAAACGTGCCGATAAACTCTGCCGCGAAATGACGCCAGGAGTCCCGCATTGATAATGCTCCGTCGCTGGGATTTGGTTACGGCTACCCCGAATGCATCAATTCACACGACGCAGTACGAGAGCGGCATTGATTCCGCCGAAACCGAATGAATTGGTCAGGATGTGCTCAACTCTTTTTGCGATCCCTGAACCCGGCAGAAAGTTAAGGTCGCAAGCGTCGTCGGCAACCAACAGATTGACAGTTGGCGGCAGCCACTCACGCTGCATTGCGAGCGCTGAAATGGCTGTCTCGATGGCACCCGATGCACCGAGGGCATGCCCGTAGTAGCCCTTGGTTCCGCTCAGCATCAGGCTCTGGGCAGCCTCTCCGAATACCTGTTTGATGGCATTCGTCTCAGTCGGATCGTTCAACGGCGTCGAGCTTCCATGGGCGTTCACGTACTGAATTTCGTGGGGCTCAATCTCCGCGTCCTTCAGGGCGATCCGCATCGAGCGCGCCGCCTGCGTTCCATCCGGCCGCGGAGCGGTCATGTGATAGGCGTCATTTGTGTAACCGAAGCCTGCAATCTCGGCATATATCTTTGCTCCACGCGAGACGGCGCGCTCGTATTCCTCGAGAACCAGCAACGCGGCACCTTCGCCCATCACGAAACCGTCGCGGTCCTTGTCGAATGGGCGAGACGCTGCGGATGGATCATCGTTCCGCGTGGACATGGCGCGAATGATAGAGAAAGCACCAAAGCACAGCGGCGCGAGCGGAGCTTCCGCGCCACCTGAGATCATGACGTCGGCATATCCGTCGCGGATCAGACGAAACGCCTCGCCAATCGCGATCGTTCCCGAAGCGCAGCTCATCGCGTTCGTGGAGTTCGGGCCGGTGACTCCGAGCTCGATTGCGATGTTGCAGCTCGCCGCCCCGCCAAAAACGCAAAGGGCGAGCATGGGGTCGACGGCCTTCACGCCTTCGCGGAGAAAAACGTCAAGCTGCCGCTCCGCGAATTCGAGTCCGCCGAGTGCGCTTCCCATAGTAGAGCCGATCTGGTCGCGGTCCTCTTTTTCGAGATCGAGCCCCGCGTCGGTGACGGCCATACGTGCTGCAGCCACAGAAAACTGGCCGAATCTGTCGAGCCGCTTCTCCCGCTTCCGCTCGAGCCAGTCGGCCGCATCAAAGTCGTTTACCTCGGCGGCATTATGGCTTTTGAAAGCCCCCGGATCGAAGCGCGTCAATGATCCCACTGCCGACTTCTCGCGTCGGAGTCCATCCCACAGGCCATCGACGGTGGTTCCAATCGGCGTCACCGCGCCAATGCCCGTAACTACGACTCTGCGCTTCAATTGACTATCTCCTGAGTCACGCCGTAGTGGCGGCGCTTCGCTTGCCCTGCCTCACGTTCCGCGACGAGCGCGAGCCCGGCCAGAGTGCGCGATGCAATACCATGTATGAAAACAGGACCTATCAGATGTGTCGCGGCCGGAATTCCAACAAATGGGATCGGCGGCCCATCCCAGACGTGCAGTATGCTGACTCTGGTGCCTTCAGACGTGGCGTTGAAGCTCCATTCCACGTCCATGCCTTTCGTGATACCCCCGATGTGCCTGAATCGGATCGCAGGCGCACCTTCATCAACAGACATCTCGGACAACCACCACGTAGGCCAACCAATTGGTCCGAAAGGACGGTCGGCAGACATTTCGACGAGCCCGCCACCGTCGCTCGAACGTTCGCGAAATCTCACGTAACGATAGTGCTGCAAATGCAGCGGCCACTCGTCGACGAGCTTTGCGAGACGGAAGATTGCCCGCCAGGGAGCGCGGACGACAAGCTCGTCAACAGTTTCCATTGGCCGTCCAAGCGGCATCGGCCCCAGCTCGTAGGGTTCTCGCATTATCTGTTCGGCATCCAGCTGGTTGTAAGGCGAAAACCGAGCCGCCGATTTACTACCGGACGCGTGCCTGTGGCACTCTCGACAATGTCGCCCAGTTCACCGGGAGTGAATCCGCGCATCACAGACACGACTCCATCGTGACGGCTTACCGGATGGAAGCCGAGCAGGAACGAGCTCGTCCACAGTCCGGCGGCGGCAACGCGGCTGCGCCTCAGATCGCTTATCACCACCCTGTGACGCGCAACTCTGCTCAACTCGCGCACCATTTGCATCGCCGCTTCTTCCGGGAAGTGATGAAGTATCTGCGATGCTATGACGACATCTACGCTGGAGTCGCGGAAGGGAAGGGCGAGGGCGTGACCGAGCAGGCCCATGTCATTCGCACCATTCTGCGAAACGATAAGTGCATGTGACAAGTCGAGGCCTACAGTGCGCAGCGACAGTCCGGATGAGTGTGCGAGTTGCCTTGCCGCCGCGGGTATGTCACCGCGGCCCGTACCGACATCGAGGAGCAAGGCCGGACCGGTCATGCTGGCGAAAGCAGGCTGAAGTTCAGCGAGCGCGGCCCGCCGTCCGCCGAATAGGGAATTTGCGCGTTCCACATCCCGCATCGAGCGCTTCATCAACTCGGGGTCGGTTGCGGGATCGTCCAGTATCTCGATTCCGCGCCTTCGCGGCGGAGTAAGCACGAGCGTCCGGTCAGCGCTCGAGCTGCGCGTATCCACCCCTGTAGTAAAGAAGGGGTTTCCCTTCGCGGAACGACGCTGCTTCGACCGAAGCAATGATGATGTCATGATCACCACCTGGATGCCGGTCGATCACCTCGCATTCAACGTAGCCAAGAACTTCGTCAAGTACGGCTGCTCCATTCTGTCCTCGCTCGTATCCGATTCCCTCGAATCTGTCAGGAGTCTGCTCTGCAAATCTGCGGGCCAGCACCTCCTGATCCTCCGTGAGGATGTTGGCTGTGAAATGAGTTGCCGCTGCGAGTGAGGCGTAGATGGACGCAGAATGACCAATACAGATGAGAACGAGAGGAGGGTCGAGACTCAGTGAGGAGAAAGCGCTCACCGTCATCCCTGCGTCATTGCCATTCTTGTCGAGCGTGGTAACCACTGTCACACCCGTGGCGAACCGGCCAAGCACTGCGCGGAAATCGCTCTGGTTTACAGTCACGCAGATCCTGTTGGAGTGAAAAGGAGATTGAGAAGATAGCGGGGTCTGAGAACCTCGCTTGCGGGCACGAAGTCGCCGACCACTCCCACGAGGAGGTCAGCCATGTCACGCCGCCGCGCCAGTACCTGGGCGGCGCGGTTTATCAGTGCAGGAAACGCAACTGCGGTCCCCACCAGCCGCTCTACCATCCACTTCCCGGAAAATTCGGCGCGACGCGCGGTTTCATAGGCGCGGAGAATGTCGGGCGAAGTTCCTTCAGCGAGGAATCCGGCGAGGAGCTCACCCCCGCGAAGTGCGGTGTAAATACCCTCACCGGTGAACGGATCGAAAAACTCGGCAGCGTCTCCAACGAGCGCGGCCCCGGGCGCCCAGGCCCGCTTCGCCGACATCGCGAATGGGCCTGTAGCGCGCACCGGGTCGATGCGGGTGGAACCGGAAAACATCTCCGCGAGCTTTGGGCGATCCGCAATCCAGCGCTCGAGAAACTCTGTTCTGCCTGCCGCCACCTCGGATGAGCGCGATACCGGTACGACGATGGCCACATTGGTGACGTTGTTGCCGACATTGGCGAGACCGCAATATCCGCCCCGGTCCACATGCATCTCACCAAAAGCCCCGACTCCGTGTACGCCTGTGAAATGAGTGACGAGAGCCAGCCGGCGTGGCCATCGTGACGCTCTGACAAGACCAAGTCGCCGCCCGACCACTGAATGAAGTCCGTCTGCTCCAATCACGATGTCTGACAACCGCTGAGTCTTCTTTCCATCGTGGTCCATGGAGACGACGCCCTTCACGCTGCCATCGGGTGCACGAAGAATGTCGGTCACACGACTCTCTTCTTCGACGCGAGCACCGGCGTCCCGCGCCCTGTTGAGAAGGATCGCATCGAGAATCGTTCGGCGAACAGCCAGTCCACGGTCACTGTATCCCTGGAACCCGTGAGATGCTGCAAACTCTCCGTGAATGGTTGCTCCATTCGGCGCATGAACCCGCATCCCGGCAAGCTTCGCGGCTCCGGACCGCTCGATGTTCTCCAGCGCATTCATCTCCGCGAGAATGCGGGACGCCTGTGGACTCAGGTACTCGGAGCAGGTCTTGTCACGGGGAAAACGCGCGCGGTCGAGGATGAGCACATCGACCCCGGCGCGCGCGAGAAAGAATGCGCTGCTGGCCCCCGCAGGACCTCCTCCAACGATGATGACACGGGCTTCAGACACGCGAAACCGCTGGTGTCGGACGAGCGGTGGTTCGTGAGAGAGTCTGAAAAATCCCCATGTACTGCCAGTGCGGCTTCGGCAGCCTCAACAATGAAGCTGCGCGCGTCAGCCAGGGAAGAATCAGCGACCTGGAATCTGCTGAGAACATGAAACGCGGGTAACCGACAGAGAAAGCTTTCAACCGCTCTACCGAAGCATCGAACGAAAGCGCGGGACTGAAGTAGAAAACTGGATCGAGCAGCGTTGATTCCGGTGACACAGTTCCTTCGGCGAGCGCGATGCGGTGAAGAGTCGTTCCGGGATAGATACGAAGTCCAACGGTTACATAGACAGCATCCCCGCGATCGAGGCGCCATGCCGCAAATCGTAGGGTTTCTTCGAGCGTTGACGGAGTTTCGCCAGGTCCTCCGACAAGAAAAATCCAGAGGGCACGGATGCCCGCTTTCTCGACTCGCTCAGCAACTTCGTGCACCTTGCCCGCCGAAAAACCCTTCTCCAGTTTTTCCAATACGGAATCGCTCGCGCTCTCAGCGGTTATTCCCAGGGTCCTGAAGCCTGCGCGCTTCATGGTTGCAAGCAGTTCGTCGGAAACGGCTGCGGGAGTAAAGTTGGTCGTGTCCAGATGAACGCCGAGCTTGCGGCGGATGATGGCTTCGCAGACTTGAAGCGCGTGGCCCGGCGGCGAGTTGAAAGTGGAATCCACAAAGTCGAAACTGCGCACTCCCGCTTTACGCCTGAGCTCTTCGATCTCGTTCGCGACAAGCTCGGGATCGCGTGTGCGGTATCCCCATCCCTCGACGTTCCTGTAGGTGCAGTACACGCACTTGTATACGCAGCCGCGCTTGGTCTGGATGGGGATGGTGGCTCCGTGGCGTTCGTACTTTCGGAGATTGATCCAGCGATGGAGCGAAGGAGAGGGAAGTTCGTCTAGCGCCGCGTCCTCGCCGGGCGGCGTGAAGTGGACCTGTCCGTTGACCGATCGAACGGTCCCCGGGATGGAGGACACATCTTCGCCGCGGGCGAGAGCGTCTACGAGCGCCACGCTGGCGCGCTCACCATCGCCGGCCACTGCGTAATCGACCCCGAAGTCGCGAAACAAGGCTTCAGGCGCCACACCGAAGGCGGCGCCGCCTGCGATTACCTTCGCAGCAGGGGCTGATTCACGCAGCGCAGCGAATACGGATTTTGCCTCGGGCGTGTAGTGACGGAGAGCGATAGCATCGCTGTTGTCGATATTGCGTACCGACACGCCAATGATGTCCGGCGCAAACTCACGCGCCGCGCGCCGGGAAGCTTCGACCGGGTTGCGTTCGAAGCAGAGATCCAGGAAGCGCACATCATGCCCGGCAGCATCGAGGGCCGACGCGACGCATGCCATACCATTAGGTACAACCGGATAAGGCTGCCGCTCGCGATTTGAACTCACAAGGAGAACCCGCGCGGCAGTGCTGCCTTTCATAATAGAAGTACGAGACTGCCTGACAATGCGCCTCCAATGGAACTCAGGAAATTCACCAGGTCGTTGCCGATCCATGCGATGCCGCCGGACTGACCAGTGACAGTACCACAGGTGTGCACTGCCCGTTCCGTGCCGGAATTGCACCGTCCGCACCAGCGCCTTCCTTGAATGGAGGCGCCAAGCAGTGAATCCACCATGGCCCCGCCGATTCCTCCGACGAGTGCAGCGGCCGCAGCGAGCCCCGGCCATCCGAGTACAATGAGCAGAAAGGCAATCGATCCAGAGCCGGCAACCGCGCCCAGCAGGCCGGGTATTGTGACTCCTCCAGATGTGCCAGCCGGGACTGTGTTCCAGCCGAGAACGGAGCGAGGGGTCACTCGGGAAAGCAGGCCGATCTCCGTTGCCCACGTATCTGCGGTGGACGCAGCGATCGCTCCTGCAGCTCCGACCTGCAGCAAGGGCGATGGGCTCACTATGTTCGCAAGTGCCAATGCCGCAAACAATCCACCGTTTGCGAGCACCTGCCAGGCATCGCGTTCTCCACCCTTCTCAACCGTTCCGCCGGCCCTGGCTCGTTTCTCAACTTCGCCCACGCGGGACAGCAGTGTCGAGCTGATGAAGAATGCAAAAAGAAGCCATGCCCAGCTCCAGCCCGCGGCCGTGCACGCGGTTGCCACTGCGACCGACGCAATGACACCGCTCCGCGAGAGAGAATTCCTCGACCTCGCGAGTGATGCGATCGCCACAGACATAAGGAGGCCCGCTACGGCGCGTGCGAGCGGCGATTCAGGAAAGTTTGAGATCAGAAGTTCACCCGCGCCCGGATTGCAATAAGTTTCTCCGCTGCCGGCCGAGGCCGGAAATCAGATCCCACCTTCCCAAATGTCCCGGACAGTCAACGCTCGCATCCCCCTCAGTCTGCTCGACGCCATTCGGCGAATGGATACGCCACAGGAGCACGATGGCGATACCGAATATGTTGCGGAGCTTCGCAACAAGCGACTCGGACTGAGCGATACCGTTTATTCGCAGATCGGCCGTTATAGCGCCGCGCTCAAGCGAGGACAGAAAATTCCTTTTCCGGAAGCTTCCGGCCTTGGAACACTCATCGGCCGTCGTTCCGACGCAGCGGAGTTGTTTCGCAGCGCGGGAGTCATTCTGGCCAATGACGCCTATCAATCGATCAGCTCGACAACTCGCGGCACCATTCGGAATGCGCCTGGTTTTATCGCTCACCCCATGGCATTCCGACAGATGGCATCGATTGCGGAAAAATATTTTGGAGGGACGCTTGAACGCACAGGTTCCTTTGTCTCTCTCAAGGTTTCCGAATCTGTGACTGTTGACGGATCTCCCAAATCAGGCGGATGCGTGTTCTACGGTGAAGCGTTGCGCGAGCTCTTGCGGCTTCTCGTGGGCGGCAATGGACAGGTAGAACATACCCATTGCCTGCAGCGCGAAGAAGGCATTTGCGAGTGGCGCGCCGAGTGGCGCACAACCTAGGAGAAGTTCATGCTCGATCTACAAACACTGCCCGATGTGCAGTCCGCGATTGCAGACGCGGGACTCGACGGCTGGCTCATATTCGACTTTCACGGGCTGAACCCGGTTGCATCGGGCCTGCTTGGTCTCCAGGGAATGGGAACGCGCCGAATATTCGCTTTCATTCCGCGGCAGGGCGACCCTGTGGCCATCACGCATGCGATTGAACAGGGACCGTGGGCCAAGTGGCCATCGCAATGGAAGAAAACCGTCTACAGCGGATGGAGAGAGCTCGAATCGCAGGTTGCAG
Organism: Gemmatimonadaceae bacterium; assembly: GCA_046593625.1. Taxonomy (GTDB): domain Bacteria; phylum Gemmatimonadota; class Gemmatimonadetes; order Gemmatimonadales; family Gemmatimonadaceae; genus UBA4720. The sequence continues at coordinate 39,635 of JBKJNN010000164.1, forward strand.
AAGTGGTGAAAGGCAAGCGCGTCGCAATGGAATATTCTCCGGGTGATGCGGTTCCTTATCTGGACAGAGTACCGGCGGGAGTGCTGGAGCTGGTCAGAGCCGCAGGTGCCACCGTCGTATCTAGCGCAGACCTTGTGAGCAGATTCTACGCTGTGTGGACCGAGCATGATCTCGCGTCCCACAAGCGCGCTGCCGAAATCATCGCCCGAATTGCAGCCGAGGCATTCCAGCGCGCGGGCGCAGCGGCAGCAGAGTCTCATCCGCTCACCGAATACGAGTTGCAGCAGTGGATTCTCGGCCAGTTCGCCGAGAACAACCTGAATACCGACCACGGGCCCATCGTGGCTATCGGTCCCAATGCGGCTAATCCGCACTACGAGCCGGCAGCGTCAGGAAGCGCTATAATCAACCGCGGTAGCATTCTGCTGATAGACCTCTGGGCGAGGGAGACGGACGGAGTCTTCGCGGACCAGACATGGATGGGTTCGCTTGGCGAGCCATCAGACCGTGACATGAAAGTCTGGCTCGCCGTTCGTGACGCGCGCGACGCAGCAATCGCTCTGTTGCGCGAACGTCTCGATCACGGCAAGACTGTGAGTGGCGGGGAAGTTGACGATGCAGCGCGTGAGGTTATCAAGTCGCGCGGGTATGGAGACAGATTTATCCATCGGACCGGCCACTCGATCGATGCGCGGGACCTGCATGGCTCGGGGCCGCACATCGACAATCTTGAAACGCGCGAAGAGCGGAATCTCATACCCGGAATCGGCTTCTCGATCGAGCCGGGAATTTATCTGACGGGCGACGTCGGGATGCGCAGCGAAGTCAACGGGTGGGTATCAGACAACGGCGTTCTCATAACTCCCGCGACGTATCAGGAAAATCTGATCATCGTTTGAGGCCATAGAAACCCAGTCGTATGTCAGGAGCTGCGTCGCGGCTTCCGGATAGCGCGATGGTGGAAACTCCCTTAGCGCGGACAGCGGCAATCAGTGTTTCGATGGTCACTCCGTCGGGCACCCAGAGAGTCCAACCCTGGCGCCCCGAAGCAGTGAGGAATTTGCTTGCAGGATCTCGTCGGAAGCTGCCTGATTCAGAAGCAACGAGACGTTGAGCATCGGCGA
>JBKJNN010000094.1:0-12692 GCA_046593625.1 Gemmatimonadaceae bacterium
CGCCGCGCCGGTAGCTTGGCACGTCGTCGAATGGATCGGACACGTTCCATGTATGTGGCAGTGACACCGCCTGCCAGTCGCTGTCGGGCATTGCCGGTCTCTCGGCGAGGTTCAAACCATCTCCGCGATAGAGCCATCCATCGTTGAACGGCACCTGCGCGCGGATGCTCTGGGCCTGAGCCCTGCTGCTGGCGGCAAGCAGGGTCATGCCGGCCAGGACGGGCATCAAAGCCGTCCGGACGTTCATGATGTCTTCACCTGGCGGTCAAATTCCAGCGATCAGTATCCGGGATTCTGTGGCATCACCTTGGTGAGATTCGCATCGATTACCGCCTGCGGAATCGGCAGCAACGAATCGCGCGCCTGCACCACTGGTGCCGCCAGCTTGTTGTACAACTTCACGCGTGCAAGCCACGTCCCGGTTCGTATCAGCGTGTAGCGGCGTTGCTCCTCGGTCACCAGCTCACGCGAGCGTTCGTCGAGAATGAAATCCATCGTGACCTGACCGCCAGTTACCGGCGTCGCTCCGGCTCGCGCTCGGAGGACGTTGATAGCTGCCGCCGCGCCCCCCGCGTTGCCTTGCTTCAACTGCGCTTCCGCCAGCAGCAAATACGTCTCGGCGACACGAATGTACGGCTGGTCGCCGTACTGGGACGCACCGGTAATGTCGTTCGGGTCGGTCCAGTCCCATTTGCGCGTGCTCGGCCGCAGTGGATCGCTGACTTTCTCCGTTCCAGCCACGGTGAACAGCGTGTCTCCAAGCTTCTTGCCGGCTGGGAGGTTGGCCGGGTTGTTGAAGATGTAAAAGCGACGGATCGCATACTGACCACCTCGAACGTCCTCGGGCTGATACAGGTTCAGGCCATAGTTGGTAATCGCGAGACGTCCGATGCCACGCCCGCCGTTGTCAGCCGAGATGGACACTCCTCTATTGCTCTCGTAACGGGTGACCCAGCTTCGGCGCATGATGCTCGCACCACCTCCCGGAACATTCTGGGCGTACTGGAGGGCCCAGAGAACTTCAGTGTTGCCCTGGTTGCGATTGACGTTTCCGTCCACGAACTGGTCCATGAACGCTACGCCCGGCTGTGATGCCTTGACGCCATACCGGCTGGTTATCAGCTTGTAGAGGCCGCTCGATATTACCGCCTGTGCTTTTGCTTCTGCCTTCGCTGGATCGTTGAGAGCAAGGTACATCTCCGCGAGATAGTGCTGCGCGACTGCCTTTGTGAGCTTGCCGGGGTTTGTGGAAGTCTCCGGCAGGTTTGCTTCCGCAAAGAGGAGGTCGTCGACGATCACCTTTCGGACCGAGTCGCGCGGTGTTCTCTCCCAATCCGTCCGGATATTGTCACCCGACGACTCCACCAGGTTGAGCGGAACATCGCCCCACAGGTACGTGAGGTGACGATATGCCCATGCGCGAATCAGCCGCGCTTCTCCAACAATTCGGCCCTTGTCTGCAGCGGACCACTGCACAGCGGGGTTCTCGGCTCGATTAACAATCGTGTTAGCGGCATTGATTGTCTGGTACATGAGGATCCAGAAGCTGTTCGTGAACCCGTTCTGAGGGTTGTTTTGAACGCCGAATTCCGAAAACAGACGCTCGGTTGGAGAGAGGTAGAGTCCAAACCCGTTGTCGGTTCCAATCGAGTACGCTGTAGCGAGAATGTTGTTCGCGTCATTCGACTGTCCATTCCGCTCGCGCCGGACTTGGAAGTAGAGCGCATTCAACCCTGCCTCGAAACCGGCGAGGTTGGTGTACAGGTTGTCCGCGACAATGATGTCCTTCGGATGTTCAGTCAGTATCTCGTCGCTGTTGCATGCCGCCGGTCCGGTGACGAGCGCCCCGAGGCCGAATAGTGCTAACACCGCGCGTTGACGCATGGCCTTCTTCATGAAGAATTCCCCGTAAGTAGTCATGGCTTAGAACCTCACCGTGATTCCGCCGGTGACGATCTTTTCCAGCGGAATGTTGCGTTGCGACGTGAGCTCCGGATCGAGGCCCGTCCACTCGGTTTTTGTCCAGAGATTCCGGCCATTGACATACAGCCTCAGTGATTCTCCTCCGAGCCGTCGGGCGACTGCGACCGGCAGGTCGTATGACAGCGACACATCCTTCAGCCGGATGAAACTCGCGTCCTCATAGAACGGCACGCCCAGCGGGTTGCTTGAATTGCTGTTGGACGGATAGTTGTTGATCGGCGTCTGAGGTGTCCAATAGGTACGAAACACAGTGTTCCGCCGGACGTCGGTGAAAACCTGGTTGGTCCCGAGCAGCTGGTTGGAGCGGGTTACTCCCTGCACTGTATTGACGAAGGCGCTCAGCGTGAAACGACTGAACCTGACCGTGTTGGTGAGACCGGCGGTGTACTTCGGCTGCAGGCTTCCGATGAAAGTGCGGTCGAGCGGATCGATCTTCCCGTCGCCGTTTACGTCCACTACCCGCACATAGCCCGGAAGGGCCGTTGGCTGCGCGCTGTTTTTTATGTCATCACCTTCCTGAAATATTCCGGCGAACTTGTATCCGTAGTTGACGTCAATGGGCATTCCGATGAACCAGCCGCTTCCGATGTCGTCCGTCTGATCGCCATAGAGATCGACGATCTTGTTTCTATTCATCGCGAAGTTGAGGTCGGTGCTCCATCTGAAGCTCCCGCGGTTCAAGTTCACCGTGCCCAGCTGCAGCTCGAAACCCTTGTTCGACGTTTTTCCAATGTTCTGCGTGACTGAATCGATTCCTTGAACCGATGAAATCGAACGGCTGAGCAGCAGGTCACTCGTGTTGGACGTGTATGCCTCGAGGGTGGCGGTCATGCGTCCGCGCCAGAGACTCAGGTCCATGCCGATGTTCCGCGAGAGCGTCGTTTCCCACTTGAGGTCGGGGTTCCCGAGCGAAACCGGTATGTATCCCGGCGCCGGAGAGTCACCGTTCAGGTAGGACCTGTCGTCGAGCTGTGAAAGAGTGCGGTACGGCCGGATTGCCTGGTTGCCGTGCTTCCCATACGAGGCCCTTAGCTTCAACGCGTCCACCGACGTCTTCCATGGAAAGAAGCTTTCATTCACCACGTTCCATCCCAGCGCCAGTGACGGAAACACTCCGTACTTGTTGTTGCTTCCGAATCCGGAGTATCCGTCGCGGCGAGACGTAAGAGTCACGAGATAGCGGCCGTCGTACCCGTAGTTGAGGCGGCCCAGCTGGGACAGAAGCCTGGACTCGAGTACCGACGATGTCGGCACTGCAAGCAGCGGCAACGTTGACCTGTAGCTCAGGACGTCGTTTGGATAGCCCTGCCCCCTCAAACCCTCCTGCTCGAGGTCGTTGGACTGCTCGCTGGCGAGAGCCAGGAAGTCAACCGAGTGGCGCCCGAACACGCGGTTGTAGCCGAGGATATTTTCCACCGTCCAGTCGTTTCGTCGTGAGTTGTTGACGACAGACTGACCCCCGCTCGTGAGACCGGTCTGCGTGTTCCTTCCGAAGTAGGTGCCCACGTCCTGATTGGCGAGGTCGAGTCCGGCGTTCACCGTGAAGCTAAGCCCGTCAATCTGTGGAATGCGCAGCCGAAGGTAGTTGCTCGTGAAGAGGCGCCGCGTGCGATTGTTATCGATGACGCTGAGGTTCTCGAGTGCGTTGTTCGTGATCGGATCTTCAGGCCATGGCACAAGCACGATATTTCCGTTCGCGTCGTATGGAGAGATGAGTGGATTGGAGAAGAAGGCAGTTGTGAAGTTCACCGGCACGCCGTCGCGTTTCGTCCTCGACACCTGGGTATTCGTTCCCACCTTGAGCCACGACTTGAGCGTCTGGTCCAGGTTGAGCCTGACCGTGACCCTGTCGAACTGGTCGTTCCTGGCAACGCCGTCCACGTTCAACAGCGATCCGCCAAGATAGTAGCGGGTATCATCGCTGCCGCCGCTCACGGAGAAATCATGCTGCATCTGGCGGCCATCGTGCGTTCCGATGCTCCCCCAATCCGTGTCCGTCCCGTTGGCGAGTCCCTGCAGCTCGGTCGCAGTCAGTGTGGAACTGCAATCCTGTGTTGGACTCGTTCGAATTCGCACGCACTTGAACTCGGCGAACTGCTGGGCATTCATCAGCGTCGGCAGATTGGCGATGCGCTGCGTTCCGGTATAGCCGCTGTACGTGAGAATCGGCTTTCCGTTGATTCCTTTCTTGGACGTCACCAGCAGAACTCCATTCGAACCTCTCGATCCGTAGATTGCGGTCGCGGAAGCGTCCTTCAGGATTTCAATGGATGCGATATCGGATGGGTTTATCTCGGCAAGGTTTCCGTTGTATGGAATGCCATCCACCACCACGAGAGGGTCGGTGCTCGCGGAAATCGAGTTGCGCCCGCGAATCTGGATGTCCAGGCGTGGCTCGGCGCCCGCATTGGTCGTCGTCACTGTCACACCGGCAGTGGCTCCCTCGATTGCCTGTGAGATGGACACGTTCGGTTTTTCCTCGAGCCGCTCGGTGCCGACACTCGCCACGGATCCAGTAATGTCACTTCTCACCTGGGTGCCATACCCAACGACGACCACATCGGAGAGGGCGACGGTCGTACGGACCATGCGAACGACGATCTCGGCCGCGCCGTTAAGTGGCACAACCTGTCGCACGTATCCGATTCGTGACACAACGAGGTTCGCCGCTGTGTTCGGCACCCGAATCGAGAACATGCCCTTGTTGTCGGAAAGTGTTCCGGTGCCGGTGCCCTGCACAACGACACTCGCCGAGGCCACAGGTCCGCTGTCATCCGCGCCGACGACTGTTCCGCGCACTGTCGTCTGCTGCGCGGCCGCCGTAGTTGCGAGCATGATGCTGATCAGCATCGCGAATGCACCCGCGTTTCTCACACGTGAACGTCTCATACCTGTCTCTCGCGTCATGAAGGTTGAATGACTCTGTGTCATGGAGGATCCACTGCGTCTCCGCCGGCGCGGTGACCTAGCGCTGCTCCCGGTTCCATCCCGGTAAGCCGCATCGTCGCATCTTTTGCGCTGGGCCAGTAGCGAAGCACGAGCTCCACCACTGCCGCCTGTACTGCCTTCCCATCAGGCCCGCTAAGCACGAGCGACTCACGTCCGTTCGCGCTGTTGAGCCAGATAATTCCAGCTCCGGGGCGCGACCCCATGGTCCCGGCGAGCTTCAGCGCCGGCACCATCGTGTTTGAAGAGGGAGTTCCGACCAGCAGCAACAGCCCTCGGCGGATGATAGAATCGGGAACGTCGGCAATGGACGAAACCCGCACAGCGCGGCCTGTCGCCGACTGAAGAGTGGTCGCAAGCTGGTATGCGCTTTCCAGCTCCAGGACACTTGCCTTCTCGCCGAATGCAACTGCAGTGGGGCGGTTCCAGTCGATTCGGCTCACCACGCCCGCACTCTGTGGATATAGAACCCTGTCGCCAAGCGGAGACTCCGGCGAGAACTGCGGCGATCCCGGCTTCGACGCCACGCCCCATCCGATCGACTGCCGATTCTCGTAGGCAGCCCTGACGAAATGGTGATAGGTGCCAATGCGCTTCTCACCAGTAAGCCCGAGTCTGACGCGACCGCTGTAAGTTGCGCCCGGACGAAGCGTCACGCGGCCGGGTGACTGCAACCTCGACCCAAGGCCGTCGAACGCCATTGCCTCGACAACTATGCGCAGCGCACGCGCAGTCGCGTTCGTCATTGTGAACGAGGCAGTTGCGGTATCGCCGGCAAACCGGGTCTCCTTCACCGTTATCGGAAGCTCATTCATCGGCGCCGACGGCGAACCGTATTCACGAATGATCTTCATCAGCTCCAGGCCTTCAGGCTTTGGCCTGCGGTCCTGGCTCAGCGGCTCATAGTGCCGGCTGGCGCTGCCCGACACCGATGGGTTGAACGTCAGCGATTCCTGGAGTTGAAACTCAAACAGCTCGGGGATGGCACGGGGCGCGAGAACGTATTGATAGATCTCCCTCACTTCACTGACACGTTTCTCGGGAGACATTCGCGTGAGGTCCTTCCAGTTGAACTCACCCAGCGTCACCGGCTTGCCGATTTCGGTGGCATATCCGGCTGTGCCGAGCATGTGAGACGAGTACGCTTCCTTCCATTGGGGACCGTGCTTGTACGCATGAACTCCAACGCGGTCAAATGGCACCTTTAGACTGCGGAGGCGCTCGAACATCGCGTTGTTTCCAGCGCCGGTGAAGAACACCTGGGCTGCTGGCGCTGCATTCTTTGCAGCATTGTAGAGGGAGGTCCACCTCGCTGGATCGGACGGCTTGATGCCACCTATCAACACTTCGTTCTCCAGCTCCACCCGGCTCACATCATCGCGATACCTCGAGATGACGCTCGAGATCCACTCGGCCGGGCCCTCGGAATCGACAACTATTCTGAGCCCCAGCGCACGCGCTTCGCCGATGAAGAAGTCCAGAAATGCAAATGCTTCCTCGCGCTTGATGGTCTGTAGCAACTCGAGGTGGTGAAGCCGGACGCTCTCGAAACCCATCGCGCGGACGATATGGAGGTCGCTGCGCATCCGTGGCTCGAACGCTCTCCATCCGCTCCACATCAGCGGGGAGATCGGCCAGAAAGCTTCCGAATTCAGGCCGGGTGTGCGGTAGTAATCGAAGTTCTCAGCGAGAGTAGAGTACGGGAAATAGCTCGTCCCGAACGAGACACTCGGTACTCCGATCTCGATCCTGGGATTTGACTGCTCAACCGATGCAGTCCGGTATCCGGCGAATGCCCGGAGCTGGCTTTCCTGCCAGCTGCCTGCCGGTTCGCGCTCGATCGCGAGTCTCCATTTGAGCGAAACAGTGTCGTTCTCGTGTAGTGCTGCATACGGGGTGACCGGCATGTATCTGGACCTGGCCTGCTCGGCGTTGGGTCCAGCGATCTCCGATACCAGCCACGACGTATCGCCCTGCTGCCGAGTCCGCTCCCATACGTAGAAGTGACTTGCTTCAGCCCACGTGGTGTCCCGCAGGATCGTGGGCGCTGGGGAAAACCCGTTCACTGAAAGCAGCGACAGTCCCCGCGCTTTCCAGCTCAGCCAGTCCACTCCCCGCGTGTACCAGAAATCACGGTCCCAGGTATCGGGGGACTCCCCGCCTTTCATTTCGCGCCCGTTGAATCTCAGCCGAGCCTCAGTTGTCCCCGGCGTAACGATGCGCCTCACGAGTGCCAGATACCCGGGAGCCGTGCTGGCGGAATGAGTCAGTCGGGCGCGGAAGTCCAGCATCCCGCCGCCGAATGGCGAAGCTGAAAGGGCGATGCTGTACCCGTTCGCCTGTGCCGTGCCACTCAAGGTCCCGTCGGAGTTTTGAATCCATTTCACGGGAAGGGGAGCGAATCCGGCAACTGCGCTATCTACAGTGCCCGATTTGCCCGGAGTCACTGCAAGTCCGAGATCGACCGAACCGACCTCGCGCCCCTCCCACTGAATGAAAAGACGGCCCGTCTGGGATGTAATCCCTAACGAACCGCGAAGTGCCGCATCATCTGGCCGGCCGTAGCGTGTCAACTCAACTCTCGCAGCGGCACCGAGTTTCGCGAAGATTCGAGCCGTTCCGTTATTCAGTTGAGCGATTGCGGAGGGCCCTCGGTAGCTGCCGTCCGGTAGATCGAGCGGGACTTCGATTGCTCCCTTAAATGGAATCTCGTGATTGTTCACGACGGTAAAACCGGGTTCCTGCGCCCGCAACGTGTTAACTGGCAGCAGGCCAGGGGAAAAGCAAACCAGCGCCAATAGCACAAGCCTGGTTCCGCCGGACAATCTCACTGAGCGGGAATCTCTCGTTCGTCCCACCCCATGAGGACCTCGCGCACGCGCTCGAGGTGCTCCTGCATACGCGATGTCGCCAGCTTGGCGTCGTGCTGCCTCAACGCTTCATATATGGCAACGTGCTCTGCGTGATCCTCGCCTCGGTTGCCCTTGATGTCGAGAATCACCCGCTGTTCCCGCCGGAACAGAGTCGACAGAACCTCAAGGATCTGGTGCATGACGGTGTTGCCTGAGGCGAGAGCGATCTGCCGGTGGAACGCGAGGTTCACCTGGTTCAGGAGCTCGCCGTCGTGCAGGCTCTCGCCAGCCCGTGTAAGCAGCCGATCCATCTCCGCGAGATGTTCCTCAGTGGCGTTGCTCGCCGCTAGCGCGGCCGTCCGCATCTCAACCGGAATCCGGGAATCGATGAGGTCGAGGAGACTTTTGCGGGATGGAGCGCCCCGAAATACCGGATTGCTGATCAGGAAGGAGTCGGGTGCTTTTCCGACGTAAACGCCGGAGCCGTGTCGAATATCGACAACCCCGACTGTCTCCAGGGTCTTGAGCGCCTCCCGCAACGTCGGCGAGCCCACGCCGAACTGGCGGGCCATGTCGGCAATCGCAGGCAGACGCGCGGCGGGCTGGAACCCTCCGGACTTGATCATCCGGCTGATTTTCTGCGCGATTTCGTCAGAGAGGCTCTGGCGAGGCACGGATTGGAATTGAATGGCCACTATTGTCCTGAGACCGGGTTGCCGACTCATCAAGTCATAAGATGACTTTATGAGTCGGCAACGATACAAGCGGTAACTCAGGCTGTCAAGATTCTATTTGGCTTCACCTCTGTAACCGCCACGTTCGACGCAACGGCGCGGCTCAGCTTCCGGAGCCAACCAACGGTCCCAACGCGCAGATCCGCGGGCTTGGCAGCCGATTGTCCTCAGCGAGGAGCTTCCTCGTCTACCCGACCAGATACCCTGCATCATCGAGGGCAACCCGCCCCGGTCGCGTGGTCGAGCCGTATATGCCCAGGCAGCCCTCACGCATCCTCGCGATTGTGCGTAGCACTTTGGGATTCCGCTGGGCAGTTTCCGGATCGACGTTGACCACGGCGCACCGCCCGTCGCGCTGATCAACACGCATCGCCGCATGCCCTATCCGGAGGACTCGACTTACGCCGTACCGAGCGCAGAGCTCCGACATTGTGAAGCGCTGATCTGCAGGATCACCGCTCAGCGCACAATCGCATGCGTGCAAAGTTTCTGATGTTCGATTCGTTTCCGGAAGGATGTTGATCTGTTCGGCCTCACATATGACCTCTGCCTCTCAGGTTACGCCGCCTCGTGATCGCCGACGCGGTACGCGTAACGAAGGTTGGGGCTGACGGGCGATCTGAGGATTGCGCGTGCTCTGCACGCGCTCTTATTTGACTGGTATCTCAACCAATCCTCGCCCGGGCAACTACTTCAACCTTCAAGGCTCAGAATGATCAACTCCTCGACACACCGAATACTCGATTTCGTCACCGTTGTCGCATTCGCGCTTGCGCCTCTCGTACTCGGGCTTACCGGACTGCCTGCCATGCTCTCGTACGCGCTGGCGGCGATTCACCTGCTGATGACTCTCGCAACCCATTTTCCCAACGGCCCGTCGCGACCGATTCCCGTAAGTCTCCACGCCATGGTCGAGCTTATCGTTGGAATCGTTCTCGTCGTGCTGCCCCTCGTTCTTGGATGGACCGGAGCCGCGAAGATTTTCTTCATGGGCGCAGGTGTTGTCATCCTGCTAGTGTGGATTGGATCGAGAGGTGCGTCCCACGCTCACGCGTAGGACGCGCCGGCCTCAGCGGCCGGCTTCGGCAAGCAGCTTTGCGACGACCCTATCCTGCTCGTCGTATTTGCCTTCTCCAAAATGATGGAAGCGGATTCGACCGTTCGCGTCGATGAAATACGCTGCCGGCCAGTAATGATTCTCGAATGAATTCCAGATGCTGTAGTTGTTGTCAATGACAACCGGATATACCACACCGAGTGACTTCACCTTTTCCCGAACGTTAGACTCCACTCGCTCATGGGGAAGTTCGGGAGTGTGAACACCGATGACGACAAAGCCGCGATCACGGTACTTGGCTTCGAGCGCCTTGACGTGAGGAAGCGCATTGAGGCAGTTCCATTGACTGCACTTCCAGAGAGATGCTTGATCAGCGCCTCTTCGGCGCCTGATGTCTGAATAAATCCACCCTGCGCAAACAACGCCTGATCCCAGCCCATCGCGATCACGAACACTCCGGCGAGCGCCAGACCTCCGAGCGACCTGCGGACCCATCGGTCCGCCCCGGCATGTTGCTTCATTCTCCGCAATGCACGACCACCGGCGAAGATCGCAATGCCGAGCGAAACAGCGGCACCCAGGGCGAAGGCCGAGAACATGAGCTTCCCTTGTCGAGCCGCGCGCCGGCGTTGACGATCGGGGTGTGGCAAATTCGGCAAACGCCGGTATAAGAAGGGACAGTGACACCGCGGCAAGAATCGCCATCGCCGCATAACGACCGAACACACTGGCCTGAACAATCCACGCGGCGCTGGCCGTGGCGACTGATGCGACAATCGCAAATACTATCGCCAGCCCGATCAACATCGGCACGATCTCGCGACTGAACGATCGATCAGCCCTCGAAAACACCAGCGGAACAATCGGGAGAATGCATGGGCTAAGAATCGTGAGAACTCCACCCAGGAAAGCGATCAGGATTGGTTACCTTGTCTTTGGGATATATACGTCAGCATTCAGGTCCAGTTCGCCGTTACGTCCCCAAACCGCAGGCCAACTCACGCATTCTGCTCCCGGCCGCTTCGTGATAATGCCCGTCCGCTGGCCCGGCACAATTCCCGCTCAATGGATTGTATGACTGATACTCAAGACAACAATCCTGCTGTTACTGACAACCGCGAACGGTCGCAATTCGAATTGACCGTTGGCGGCGATACCGCGGTCGCCGCATACACGCGCGAGCCCGGCCGCATAACCTTCACTCACACCGAGGTCCCTGATCATCTCGAAGGCCAGGGCTACGGTACTCGACTGGCAAAGGCCGCGCTCGACACGGCACGGGCCGAAGGGTTGAAAGTTGTTCCGCAGTGTGCCTTCATCGCTGACTTTATTGAGAAGAACCAGGAGTTCGCGGATCTGGCCGCGCCGGCCAGCTGAAACTGGATCGCGGCGAGTGAGTTGCCTCACCTGACCATGCTCGCGGGCTCGCGTTCCATCAAATCCGGCTGGCAAAACTGGGCGCCGTGAGCGTCGCCCAGTTACGAAAGCGATTTTCTCCTTCGACGTGCCATTGCAGAAACCTTGGGCGCCTACTAATCCCCTCGGGAAAGCGCCACCAGCTTCGCCACCGTATTCATGTTCCGGCTCGTCCCGTTTTTCGCCGCCGGAATCCTGAGTTTGGAATCCGCCATCCCATTGTCATACCGCACGTAAATCTCGCGAGGACCGAGCACTATCACCTCGCCCTTCCTCCCAGTAGCGGCCTCAATGGCATCCGGAGTAGGCGGCTCACTCAAGAATATTGCAACGGCCCTATTCCCCGGCGCGTCCGGGAAAGGATTCCCCTCGAGAACATTCCGCATCTCTAAACCCGTCCGAACCAGCACCCCCACTGGCTTCCCCGAATATTTCAACAACCCGCGCTCCAGGGCTTCCCTTGCGCCTTTTTCAGGGAGATGACTTGAAAAAATGACATTGCCGCTTGCGATGTACGTTCGCACATTCAGGAAACCCGCTGCCTCGCAAATGGAGACGAGATCCTTCATCGGCAGCTTTCCGGTCCCGCCCACGTTCACGGCACGCAGCAGTGCGATGTAGCGGATCAATGTTTGCGCCTTCCTGGTCATGACTGAATCTACCAAAGTAATTCTCACCGGAATGTGCTCGCTCCTCCTTTGGGGGCGGGCACTCAACGCACAACAGGCTTCAGGCAACCCGGAAGTCGCGCACGCGATGAACGCGCCGCGGGCCGCAGCCACCCGGCTCACCGGAACCATCCGCATAGATGGCTCCCTCAGCGAAGCGCAATGGCGCAGCGGCGTTCCACTCACTGAGTTCAGGCAGCTCGATCCACAGGAGGGCAAACCGGCTTCAGAAAGAACAGACATCCGGATCATGTTCGACGACAATGCCCTCTACATCGGCGCCATGATGTACGACCGGCAGGAAACCACAGGCCGACTCGGCAGACGCGACATGCAGATGTCCGCGTCAGACTGGCTCACGGTGATCATCGACACCAGTCACGATCACCGCACGGCCGTCGGCTTCGAAGTGAACCCACTCGGAGTTCGCCGCGACCAGACGCGCTCACCGTCCAACGAAGACGATGGATGGGAGCCGGTATGGGAAGTCGCTACTATGGTGACAGATTCGGGATGGAGCGCGGAAATGCGCATCCCGTTCAGCCAGCTCCGCTTCACGGGCCGTTCTGACCTGGTCTGGGGGCTTCAGGTGGAGCGCCAGATCGCACGGAATCAGGAATTCTCGGTTTGGTCGTTTACGCCCCGCGAACAGCCAGGCGGCATTCCGAGATTCGGCCACCTCGTTGGAATCAACGACATCGCTACAGGCAAGAAGATCGAGATAATGCCATACGTTGTCGGCCGCGCTGAAAGCATCGACCGCAGCAACAACCCGTTTCGCGACAATCGCGAAGCCACCGTTGATGCGGGGCTCGATCTCAAGTACCGCGTGACGAGCAACATGACCCTCGATGCCACAGTGAATCCGGATTTCGGTCAGGTGGAAGTTGATCCCGCTGTCATCAACCTCACGGCGTTCGAAACTTTCTTTCCAGAGAAGAGACCCTTCTTTGTCGAGGGCTCCGAACTCTTCAACTTCGGCAATGACGGATCCAACAACGTTTTCTACTCGAGACGTGTAGGACGCCAACCGTCG
>JBKJNN010000016.1:0-14559 GCA_046593625.1 Gemmatimonadaceae bacterium
AAAAGACCTGGTAATTCCAGGTCCCCTTTTGTGTGTTCGCTGGCTCGTCGGTGCACACCCATGTGTGCTATAGACTGGAACCATACTGGATCAGGTGCGGTTTGTCAATGAAGAGTCGACAATGAGTCTCCCAATCAATCCCCCATACGAGCCCATGGAGGCCCGGACTGCGGGCAAGATCCCCGAGGGGGAGGGTTGGCTGTACGAGCCAAAATGGGATGGTTTTCGATGTCTTGCCTTCCGCGATGGCAAATCAGTCCAGCTGCAATCCAAAGCTGGCCAGCCCCTGGAGCGGTACTTCCCGGAGGTGGTAGAAGCGGTTCTCGCCCTGAAGTCGCGACAATTCGTGCTCGACGGAGAGCTCGTTGTGCCGGTCGACGGAGCGCTTTCTTTTGACGATTTGCTCCAGCGCATACATCCGGCCGAAAGCAGAATCAAGAAACTTTCTGCGGAAAGGCCCGCCCAGCTCGTAGTCTTTGACATTCTCGTCGATACGCAGGGCCAGCTGCTCACGGATCTCCATCTTTCAGAGCGCCGCCCGATTCTAGATGAATTTGGGTCGAACCACCTTGGCGAAGGTCACTCCGTCCGGCTCTCTCCAGCGACCACCAGCACCGCCGTTGTCCGTAAATGGTTCAAGGCCGTAGGAAGCGGCCTCGACGGCGTCATCGCCAAACGGCTCGACATGCCCTACATGTCTGGCGAACGGACCGGCATGGTAAAGGTCAAGCACCTTCGCTCTGCCGACTGTGTTGTTGGGGGATTTCGCTATGCCTCCAAATCGAAGGAGGTCGGCTCGATGCTTCTCGGACTGTATGACGATGAAGGGCTCCTCAATCATGTGGGCTTCACTTCAAGTTTCACCGCGGCGCAGCGCGCCGAGTTCACGCCAATCCTCGAGAAGCTGATAGAGCCACCCGGGTTCACGGGCAAGGCGCCAGGTGGTCCAAGCAGATGGAGCACCAAGCGGTCGTCAGAATGGGAGCCGCTGGCGACGAAACTGGTGGTAGAGGTGGAATACGACCATTTCACAGGCGGGAGATTCCGGCACGGAACGAAGATCCTCCGCTGGCGCCTCGACAAGCTTCCGCGCCATTGTACTCTCGATCAGGTCGGCCCCGAAAAGAAATCCCCACTCAGGCTTCTGGAAGAAAAAAGGAAAGGAAAGAAATGACTCAGCGCGACCGAAAGACTCCGACCCGCACCAATTACAGCTCAGGGTCCAAGTGGGAGCCCATCGTCGGGTACTCGCGAGCGGTGCGAGCGGAGAATCAAGTTCACATCTCCGGCACCACGGCAACCGCGAGCGATGGCTCGATCGTCGGAAAGGCAGACCCTTATGCGCAGACCGTTCAGACCATCAGGAACATTCGCCGTGCACTCGAGTCTGTAGGTGCGCGAATCGAGGATGTAGTGCGCACGAGAATTTACGTGACGAATATGGCCCACTGGAAAGAAGTCGGCCGCGCGCACGGCGAGGTATTCGGGACGATAAGACCAGCAACTTCACTCGTTGCAGTCTCCGCCCTCGTTGATCCCGACATGCTGGTAGAGATAGAAGCAGATGCGTACCTGGGTGTTCAGGATCAGCCCGAACCGCCGGCGCATTGATGCCCTATCAATACCACACTCTGGACGTCTTCACGGATACTGCGTTCGGCGGAAACCAGCTGGCAGTACTGCCCGATGCGCGCGGGCTGACTACAGAGCAGATGGTCGCCATCACACGCGAGTTTAATTTTTCCGAGACGGTTTTTGTTCTCCCGCCAGAAGATCCCGGAAACACGCGACGGCTTAGAATCTTCACGCCGGGATCGGAGCTTCCGTTCGCGGGCCACCCGACGGTCGGCTGTGCGTTCGCCCTCGCAGCCACCGGAGAAATTGCGGTCGGAGATGCGGAGAACAGAATCGTGTTCGAGGAAGGAATCGGAAACGTGCCCGTGCTCATTCGTGCTCAGGCGGGCATGCCGACGTTCACGCAACTCACGGCGGCAAGGCTTCCGGAGCGGCTCACGCAGACGTACGACACTGCCACGATAGCAGCGGTCCTCTCGCTCGAACCCGACGATATTGACGGAGCGGGACGCTACTCGATCGAAGCGTGGTCTGCGGGAGTTCCGTTCCTTGTCGTCCCAGTGCGGTCGAGAGGCGCTCTTGCGCGCGCGCGAATCAGGACTGACAAGTGGGAGAGCACACTGCGAGACAGTTCGGCTCCCGAGGTATTTGTATTTGTCGAGGAGGAAGAGTCTGCCATTCGCGGAGGAGTAGCGGCAGGCGACGGTGTGATACGCGCCAGAATGTTTGCGCCGACATTGGGGATCGCCGAAGATCCGGCGACGGGTGCTGCGGCAGTTGCATTTGCGGGATACCTGGGCGCACGGTCAGGCGTGTCAGATGCAGGCCTGCGTTTCACTATCCATCAGGGCGTGGAGATGGGCAGGCCGAGCCGGCTGGAGGTGGAAGTCGATATGGGAGGCAGGTCGGTGCAGGCGGTGCGCGTTGGAGGAGCCTCTGTACTCGTGAGCTCGGGGACGCTGCACGTCGCCTGACTGCGAACCACAGATGACGTAGATGTAGCACATCTGCGTCATCTGTGGTTCAGAAGTCAGGGATCAAAGCTCGTAACGGGCCTTTGCATAGATGAACCGCCCATTGAACCCGAACGTCGTTACGGTGTTGCTGAACTGGAAAATCCCGCTGTTGTTGTTCCCCGGGATCTGCTTGTCAGGATAGACATCAAACAGATTGTTCGCTCCCACTGTCAGCCGCAGCTGCCGAATCAGCGAATACGAAGCGTTCAGGTCAGTGATCCATCTCGATCTGAAGGTCTGGTCGAGCGACGGGCTCGTCGAGCTGCCGCGGAATCCGACTTCTCCATACTTCTGCACGTGCAGGTTCGTAGCGAACCGGTTGACCGTATGATCCGCAGTGAGACTGATCGTCTCATGTGGCTGGCCGATTTCGATCCGGCCTCGCTCAACGCGATCGAACAGCACCGACTGCTGCGAGGACAGCGCCGGCGGCGTATCTGCCACACGCGTCACTTTCGTCTTGGTCTTGTTGTAACCACCAGTGAAACGCGTGACACCGTACGGCCCGAGGTCGTACGCGTATCGCAGAATCACATCGAGACCAGCGGTATGCGTATCGATCGCATTCGTGAAGAACCGGGCGCTTCCTACGCCTGGGAATCCCTGCGATGCAAGGAAATTTGTCATCGCCACTCCGGTAAAGTTTCCGGAGAACACGATGCGGTCGTCGATCTTGATATTGTAGTAATCCGCGGTCGCAGTGAAGTTTTTGATCGGACCGACTGCCACGCCGACGCTTCCGTTAATCGACTTCTCCGCTTTGAGAGGCTGCGCGCCGAGCGCTTTTGCAGGGCCGCTGGTTACGGGAAGTGTGCGTACTTCAACCGGCACCAGACCGGCGCCGAGATTGAGGAAGTTGGTCGATGTTGCAGAGTAGAACTCCTGGCTCAGCGATGGGGCGCGGAACCCGCTGCTGATTGCACCGCGAAGCGCAAAACCCGGTACGAGCTCGTAGCGTGCCGTACCCTTCCCCGTCACCGTGCTTCCGAAATCACTGTAACGCTCCGCGCGAGCAGCAGCGCCGACCAGCAACTTCTTCACGATCTTCGTTTCAAGATCGACGTAGCCGGCGAAATTCGTCCGGCTGTTGTTACTCGCGTCACCCGGCTGAAACCCGGGGAACACCTGTGCGCCCGGAGCCGGCTGCGCACCGATGTTCGGGCCGTCAAGAACCTTCTTTCCACCATCGATGTAGGAGTTCGGCTCACCTGCTTCGATGCCGTATGTATCACGGCGGAATTCGGCGCCGATTGCAACGCTGAGCGGGCTGGAGAAGGCACTCATCGCGACGCTTCTCACAAGATCGAGGTTGGCAACTGCTTCCCCGAACTTGAGCTTGCCGGCGTAGAACTCCGTCGGGCTCGCGTTGCCGAGGGTCGCGTTGTTTGTGTTGGAGATGTCGAAGATGAAACTGTTGCGGCCATAAACTCCGCTCAGATCGTACTTCCATCCCATCGCATCGCCTTTCACTCCAACCGTTCCGGAATAATCATCAATGGTACTGTTGATGAGTGGAAGAAATCCGTTGGGGAAAATGGAGCGAACCGTGTTGTTAGTGAGCGGCTGACGCCAGTTGCCTGCGCCCTGGCCTTTACGCCTTCCACCAATTCCTGACGCATATATCTGAGCGCCGCTGGACATGGTCGGGAGCGCAGCATTGAGAACGAAACCAAGATCGTTCACGTGCGCGTCACCCTGCCTGAAATGGATCTGGTTCATATACGCCGGATCTGAATTCCGCGGATCGCCGGCAAAATACTGTGCGCGCCCATCGGGGAACGACCGGTTGGTGGAACCGCGGTTGTTGTACTGCCCCGTAACGTGCACGAAGCCGCCACCGGAAAGGTTGATTCCTGTGTTTGCGTCGATTGAGGTCACATCACCATCGGTGAGGTGGTCCTTGGTGGGGAAATTCTCAACCTTCGTATAACTGGAACCCACTTGCACACCGATGTCGCTGATGGGGTCTGACTTGAGGATGATGTTGATCACGCCGGCAATAGCGTCAGATCCATACTGAGCCGCCGCACCGTCGCGAAGAATTTCAATCCGCTCGATCGATGATGCCGGGATCGCGTTCAGGTCAACGCCGGTCGAACCGCGGCCAATTGTACCGTTGACGTTGACGAGAGCGCTCGTATGCCGGCGCTTGCCGTTGACGAGAACCAGCACCTGATCGGGGCCGAGTCCGCGAAGCATTGACGGGCGGACGTGGTCTGTGCCGTCGGAGATTGTTGGTCTCGGAAAGTTGAACGAGGGAGCGAGCATCTGAAGAATCTGGCTCGTCTCGACCGCACCAGTCTGCGTAATCTCGGCGCTGGTGAGCACGTCCACGGGGACCGGTGCGTTGGCGACAGTTCTGTCGCTTACGCGCGTTCCGACGACGACGTTGGCATCGAGAGTCTGCGTGCCGTGGGTGAGCTGGTAATCCCGGTTGGCTCCTTCCGCCCCAACTACAACCGTATCGCGAACAGGACCGTATCCGATGAAATTGACATGGACCACGTGAGTGCCTGCACTCACCGGAAGGCGGTAGGTACCATCGGAGCGGACAATGGCGCCTTGTGCGCCGCCTCCCAGCGATACCCGGGCTCCGGGAAGTGGCTGACCACTCTCAGCATCGGTGACCTTGCCGCTTATCACTTGGGCGGCTGCGACCGAGGAGGATAGAGCGAATGCTATTGCAGCAATCGCGATACTTCTGACCGCGCGGCCGCCTGCCTGGGGGACCAACGCCTGCAAACAATACAGTTGACGCATGGACGGTCTCCTGAACGATGAAAAGCTCCAAAGGGAGCTTGCCTGTGTTCCGATTCGCCCGGATGCGGGGAATTGGTGGCTCAATGATAGGCCAGCCGGGAAACGCCGCAATAGAAAAAAAAGACCCGGCAGACTGTTGTCTGCCGGGTCTCCAACCTTTTGATACGTGCGGCTTACTACTACTGAACGAAATTGTAGAGGCCGTAGAGCCCAATGGCTGCGCCGGTAACTGCGATGAGCACTCCGGCGGTTCCGCCGATCACCGCGCCGATGATCAGCGCAGCACCGCCGACGACCATCATGGCGACGTTGCGTCCAGCGCCAAGCCGCGCTTCTGCTGCAGCGGGTGCTGTCGTCTTCGCAACTTCAGCGCGCCGGATGCCGGCGGTGCTGGCTGCCACGGTAGGACCAGCTGTCGCCTGAGCGCGAGGAGCCGAAGCAGGTGCCTGGGCGATTGCGATCGCGGCGGGTGATGTAACCGTCAGGACGGCTGCGGCGATGAATGCAGTAATTTTTCGGGTCAACTGGATCTCTCCTATTTTGTTCGCGGTTTCGGCGGGAGTGTGGAAATTAAGGGGGTGCACCCAGCAACGGCACCCTCAGGTTGCCGGACGGTCATTGGCAACCACCGTTGCATCGAATGCGCCAGTTTCAATTCTTCCCTTAACCTTGACCTGAACCCAGATGCGATAAATGCCTGGTTTGGGGAACGCATAGGGGAATGAAACAGCACCATCCATCAATGGCGCGTCGCGATCGCCGGACATCTCCGCTGCCGTGATACGTTTGCCAAGTTGACCCCTCACCGTGTCTGCCGGCTGTCGCATCTCGAACGCCATTTGCGAAGCCATCGAGAACGTGCCAGCGGGATGAAGGTGAATGAATACGGAGCCATCGTCGCGCTGCACCACCGCGTGTGCCGCCATCCCCATATACGGCTCGAAGGGTTGCGGCTTCCCGCCAGCGTCTTTCAGGAGGAATCTCAATCCGGCAGGCCGCCCTGCAATGATGGGCTCCGCGCCTCTCTCCCAGGTGATGGTGGAGCCACCGCCAAGCGCACTCGCCGCGCCAGCTCGAGCGGCGTTCCCTTCGTACCATGAGTCGTCTGAGTCGAGAGGGGGAGAGGACGACGGAGCCGCTCTCATATCCACCGACGAGACCAGGGTGTGATTGAATCCGCTCTCGTGCACGAGCTCGGCGAAAACGCGGTATTTGCCATCGGGAAGAGACGGCAGTTCCGCGCTGAAATTCACCGAGTCTTTCGTTTGTGGATGAAGGTGCGCGAATGCCGCCATGTCTTCCCTCACAAGAAAGAGGTGCATGATCTTTCCGTGATCTTCAACGAGCGGAGTCCAGACGCCGCCGCCGACCCGATTTAGCCAGGCACTGTCGGCACGGTGAACCCAGCCGGAATCTTCGATCGCAACCACTATTCGATTGATTCCCCCGTCGGCGGTGACCGTCGCCCGTGCGGGGAATGGCCTGTACATGCTGCGCTCGTAGCTGGCGTCTTCGGCGTTCCACCACTGCCACCCGCCAAAGAGCGCTGCGCCTGCCATCAGGGTGGTGGCGATCATGGCGTTTCGCGCACGTCTCCGCTTGCCGTCGGAAGGCGCTTCTCCGGGGGGCAGTCCGCCCTCCCGGTATGAGGCACCTACGATTGTCACCAGGCCTACGAAAAGGAAAATGCCCATCGCGACGAAACCGATGGCCATCGGCTTATCCAGGCGAAGCCGGGTGTATGCCACAACAACCACTGGGACGACAACCGCGCCATTTCCTTTCGGGCCGCTCACGCGCACGGTCACGCTGTTCGAGCCGCTGCTCATCATCCACAGCCGGCCTTCGAACAAACCCGGATCTCCGTTTACTTTCGAAGCTTGTTCAGGCGGAGGCGCGTCGCCGGTCGCGTCGAACTTGTTGCCCTGAACCGTAACGGCCGACGGGACATCCCCAGTCGCACGGACAAAAACTTTCGCGACCCCTGGAACTACACCGGCCAGCTCGATCTGAACCGTCACCCTGTACGGACCCGCGTTCCCTTCAAACCATGCATCGGGACTGCCGACGTGAGCCGATGTGATGATCAGCAGCAGAGCGACACCGATAGATCGCGCGAAGCTCCGTATCATCGCTTGATTCCCGCCATTCCTCTCCCCCAGGCAAGACCGAGGCGGGCCGATGCGATTGCGAGCACGACGGCCACTCCGATTCCGGCCACGAAGGCCTGTGGATTCCAGCCCCCGGCTGCATTTCGCTCGAGATTCCAGTAGTTGTATCGCCAGGAACCGAGCCTGCTGCTGTAATCCCACTGGTCCGCGCCAAAGAAGAAATTCCGCGCGGCAGGAGACAGCATGAATTCAGCCCAGTACCAGTGCACGGCCAGCATGAGGGCAACGAATGCAATTCCCAGCAGAACTGACAGGAGCCAGTCCCTTGCCTCTCCAAGCCGCGACATCAGTACATCGATCGCAATGGCAGGCACGAAGAGCAGCAGTGGAAATGCGGGGGGCACCATCCGTGTGACCGGGTTGTAAATCGGCGCGAGCTTGGCTGTCGCCGGAACGAGTTGCAGGATCCAGA
Source organism: Gemmatimonadaceae bacterium (assembly GCA_046593625.1). Classification (GTDB taxonomy): domain Bacteria; phylum Gemmatimonadota; class Gemmatimonadetes; order Gemmatimonadales; family Gemmatimonadaceae; genus UBA4720. The sequence goes on from JBKJNN010000016.1 coordinate 7,935, forward strand.
TGGAAGCGATCGTGATGGCCATGTACGCGAAGGCGATTCGCGTGACAGGCCATGAAAGCCGTGACGCCCGACCGAACGCCACGAGCAATACTGGAAGGAGGAGGGCCGTAATTCTATAGAATCCTGCGCCGTGCATGACGTTCGGGAAACCTGCGTCTTCCGTCAGCATGATCATCACCATCTGGACCAGAATTGCCGCCGAAGCCACGAAGATAATTCCAAGCCGGCGTTCCTCACGCTCGCCGAGCGCGCGGTTTTGCGCCGCGAGGGCCATGAGCATTGCCCCGAGCTGAATCCCGATCATCCCGGAAGCGAGGATCATGTGTGGCGGGCTGATGATCTTCACGTCGAGCCCGTAGGCGTTATGCCACCAGTTATCGAAAGGGGCAGATGTGATCATCATGATCGTGCCCCAGATGCAGACCCACGCGCCGAGGGGCGCCTGGAAGAACCTCCAGAACCTGACCGATCTCGCGCGCTCTTCAGCCGAGCCGGCGAATGTGGTGTGGAGAGCCAGGTAGCCGCAGGTGAGACCGGCGACGATTGCGCCGATCTGTTCGATTACATGGGGAGGCGACCAGAACGTGTCGCGGCCAATTGTGCGGTGCCACGATATGTCCCAGATGAGGCCGAGGACGATCGCGGCTGACGCCGCCAGCACGGCGTAGATCGGCCAGAGCTCCCGGATACCGACTCCGGCTGCAAAGCTTACTTCATTCGTCGGGCGAGTGTCGCTGGAGAGTGGGATACTGCTCGTCGCCATGCTCCCTCGGATGGTGTGGTGCTTCAGCCGCGCCGCTTACGCTCCGGAATCCGCACTGATCCCTTTACGGTGCGATAGCGGATCGATCCGCTGTTATCCTTGTCCACCACAAAATCCCCCGCCACACGGTCTACGTCAATGTTTCCGGACCCATCGCTGGCAACGTGGACCGTGCCGCCCACTCCGGCGACGACGATGTCGCCTGACCCGTCAGTCCCGATCGAGAAGTTCCCGGTGATGTTCTTCGCGTTGATGTGGCCTGAACCGTCATCTATTGCCACATGACCTGCGACACCGTCGATGGTAATCGTGCCGGAGCCATCCTTCACTTTGAGATCGCCGTGAATTGCGCTGATTGACAGCTCGCCAGAACCGTCGACAATGTCGAGCGGGCCAGTGCCATTGAACTCTGCTGCGCCACTTCGGTCCGTCACCTTGAGCGGAATTGAGTTGGGAACTTCAATGATGAGATCGAGCGCGTCGTGGTCATTGTCGCCCCTGACCAGTCCGAGAAAGCCAGATCCGCCCTCCTTGGGCATGTCGGCCTTGATGAAGATCACGTTCCCCCTGCGCTCGGCGACCAGTCTCATCTGATCGAGCCTGGACTTCCGCTTCGACCGTGCGGTGCCTCGCACCTGCACCTGGCCGGTGCCGGACCTGCCCTGAACTTTCAGGATGCCCGAGGCTGCTTCGATGTGAATGGAAACTGCACCGGTGGCGCTGATGTCCGCGTTGCGGGGGGAGGTGTAGTCCTCTGACGCTCTGACCGGCCGCGGAATGAAGGAAGCCGTGACGATGAGGAGCGCGACAGCGGCCTGGAGCGCGATTTTTCGATGGGGCATGAAACCTCCAGCTTAGGGACATCTGCAGGGACTCAGCTATTAGATGCCCCTCCTTGCGCTACGGTTTGCACTCTCCCCCAGTTTCAACAGACTGCGGATTTGGAGACTTCGGACTAACTGCTTCGGACTGCGGGCTAACTGACACTACGGACTGCTGACGTACTGCGGAGTGAGGACTGCGGGGCGCAGAGCGCCGCGGCTGCGCGCGAGCTGGCTGTCAGCTATCAGCTATCAGCTATCAGCTATCAGCTATCAGCTATCAGCTATCCGCAATGAAGAGGTGATTTGCACAACGTCTGGGTGATCACCATGCCTGCTTCGACCCTACAATTCGTGTATGGACAGCCTCGAGCAGGAGCCCTTGGACCTCGCGCTTGCTCGCGATCCCTTGATGCGAATGCGGGCTTATCAGCTGGCGAGGCAGCTTGCCGACTTTGCCTGGAAGGATTGCGAGGTTCTAAAACGGGATGTTGTAACCGAGAAAGTTGCGGGGCAGCTCTACGCGGCCGTCGGCTCCATTGCCGCGAACATGGGCGAGGGGTATTCGCGAAGCTCCGGCCGCGATCGGGCCCGCATCTTCGAGTACGCGCTCGGCTCAACCCGTGAGTCGATTGCCTGGTATCATCTTGCCGGGAACGTGCTGGGAGACGAAACGACGAATCAGCGCCTTGCCACTCTGATTGAGATTCGCAAGCTGTTGCTGGTGGCGATTCCGCGGGAACGCACTCGAGTAATCAGGCCAGATACACATACCTAGCTGAGGCAAAGGCGGATCCGCAGCGGGGGTGTTGCAGTCCGCAGCCCGTAGTCCGTAGTGATCAGTTAATCCGCAGCCCGTAGTCCGCAGTACGTCAGCAGTCCGTAGTGATCAGTTAGTCCGCAGTCCTCAGTCCTCAGCTACTGAAGAAGCTTGAGGATAACCGGCTCAAGCTCCTGCTTTCCTCCTGCTCCGGTGTACACGACTTTCCCTCTGCGATCCACGGCAACCACGTATGAAGTAGCGGGAACGTCATATGCCTCTGTGGCGGCCCCAGTCGCATCAAATACGGTTTCGTGCTTGTATCCGCGCTTCGTCGTGTACGCCTTCACCTTCTCGCGGCTTTCGTTGACGCTCACTGCGATATTCAGAAACTTGACCCGCGTTCCGTACTTTCTGTGCAGCGCCATCAGCGACGGCTCGAGCGTCTTGCAGTTGGGACACCAGAATGCCCAGAACTCGATCAGCATTGGTCCCTTGCCCACGTAGGATCCAATATCGATTGTCTTTCCGTCCAGTGTCTGGACCTTCGCACCCGGTGCAACCGACCCGATCGGAATGCCGAGGTCCTGGGCTGACGATGCAGATGGTGCCGACGAGATGGCGAGGACGCCTGCGAGCAGTGACAGAGCAACAGATTTCAGGAGCATGACAACTCGGAATCGGGGAAACTAGAGGGATGGGACACTACGCAGTCTTCGACACTAAATGGGTGTGGTTGTTCCGGCGCACGACATCAAAACAGCAGCTGTCCCATCTGCACCAGGTAATACTCGGCTACGCCGAGCATGACGAGTGCAAAGCCTCGCTTGACCCACACCATCCATGCGCCGGCCTTTGGAAGGCGAGATACGGTTCCGCTGAACAGCCCCACAGCGACAAGCAACGCGCACATGCCGAAGGAAAAGCTCAACAGGTAGACGAAGCCAAGCGCCGCGCGCTGTGTGGTGGTAACCCAAGTGAGGACAGCGGCCATGACTGGGGCTCCGCAGGGGGCCGCAACGAGTCCCGACACGGATCCCATGACAAATGCGCCCGACGCCCTTCCGGCCGTTCCAGCGGTCGCAGCCCGTTGCGCCAGACCTGAGGGCAACCGAATGGGGATCACGTCCAGCATCGAGAGCGAAGCCAGGACGAGCACGTTCGCCATGGCGAAGTAAAGCCAGGGATTGGTACTTATAGTCCCGAAAATCGTCCCGGTTATGCCAGCAATGACGCCGAGTCCGGCGTAGATAATGGCAAGCCCGGCGACGTACGACATCGTCAGGAGCACAGTACGCGAGCGTGGCGGTTTCACATCGCCTACCGTCTGGCCCCCGACAATCGCCGCGGTGATGGGAATCATCGGGTAAACACAGGGCGTGAGACTGGTGAGGACGCCTGCCAGAAAAAGCAGCGCAACCGCCAGGATCGGGCTGTTGGAGAGCTGGACTGATATCGCTGTAAGGTCCACTGCTATTCCGGTAAGAGATTCATGCCAATCATAAAGTAGTGCTCAGGCGGGTGGGAGAGACCCGCCGCAGTAGTAGATTTGTTTGCTGACCCAAGGAAAATCCGCAGTTACACTGCGTTACATCCGAACTTCACCCACTGGCCCATGACAGCAGGCACACCCAAAGCCGCCACGGCTAGAACTCCATTCCGTTCAAGCGCGTCACGCAAAGCGGAGATCGAATCGGGCGAGAGATACCAGCCATCATACATGGCGGCAGGCATTGCCGCCGCGGCTGTGTTCCTTCTCTACTTTATTACGATCTCACCGTCCACATGGATGTGGGACACCGGCGAATATATGGCGGCGGCCAAGGTTCTAGGTCTCCCGCACCCGCCCGGCAACCCGTTTTTCATGCTGATCGGAAATGTGTTCGGCAAGCTGCCGCTGCCTGGCAGCTACGCACAGCACATCAACACGCTGGCCGCGCTGGCGAGCGCGGCATCCGCCGGCTTCTGGTTCCTCGTCACTGAGCGGATTCTTTCGGGATGGCTGCCAAAGAGCTGGCAGAGACTGGTGGGAGCTGCAATTGCAACGCTGATCGGCGCCACGGCCTACACGGTTTGGAATCAGAGCGTCGTAAACGAGAAGGTCTACACGATCTCGCTTTTCTTCTTCACGGCTGTGTCGTGGCTGATGATCTCATGGACGGACGATCCAGAGGGACCGAAGGCGGACCGGCGGCTACTGATGGTCGCTTACCTGCTCGGGCTTGGCTACGCGAATCACCCGGCAGGATTTCTCGCGGCTCCGGCTGTTGGTGTTGCAATCATGGTGAAGCGCTGGCAGACGTTCCTCAATTGGCGCCTCATCGTGAAGGGAATTCTCGTTCTCGCCATCGGACTGACCCCGTTCATCTACGAGCCGATCCGCGCTGCTTACTTCCCGCCGTTGAATGAAGGCGAACCGACTGCCTGCCTCGAAAAGATTGAAGTCTCCTGCACGTTCAGCGAGCTGACCAAGAAGCGGCTTATGGACAACATCAACCGCGAGCAGTACGGCAAGAAGCTCGAGCGCGGTGCGCCGTTCACAGGCCAGATAGGAATGTGGTGGCTGTACTTCAAGTGGCAGTGGCTGCGCGACGCGTACGGCGAGAGCCCTGCACTTCAGGCGATCCTCGCAGTGTTCTTTCTCTCACTCGGGTTGATAGGAGGCTACGTACACTACACGCAGGACCGGCGCACCTTCTGGTACTTCGGGCCGCTGATGTTCACTCTGACATTGGCGCTCATCTACTACATGAACTTCAAGTACGGATGGTCTCAGGCGCCCGAGCTCGGAGAGAACGTTGCTCGTGAGGTTCGCGATCGAGACTACTTCTACATTTGGAGCTTCTCCGCCTGGGGCGTGTGGGCCGCAGTGGGACTCGTTTATATCTGGCAATCGATAGCGCAGATCCTCGACCGCTCGCCGGAGGCGCGTCCCGACAAGGCGGGCTTTGCGTCGCGAAGATCGTGGCTTCTTGCAACACCCGTTCTGTTGATCGCGTGCGCGCCACTCATCGGCAACTGGAACGCTGCATCGCATCGCGGCGACACGTTTGCCGCCGAGTGGGGCAAGGACATGCTCAACTCGGTGGAGCCGTACGGAATTCTGATTACCAACGGCGACAACGACACATTCCCGCTGTGGTACGCGCAAGAAGTTGAAGGTGTGAGACAGGATGTGCTGGTGCTCGTCACGTCGTACCTCAACACCGACTGGTTCGTTCGGCAGATAATCAGGCGTCCGGTTCGGGAATACGACGCCGCAAAGGGGCCGGCCATATATCGCGGAAAAACGTGGCCGAAACCCAAGGGCCCGCCGCTCAAGTGGACGTATGCAGAAGCGGACGCTCAGCCCGATTATATTGAATTGCGGGAGCCACAGGTTTTCCGGCAGCGGAATATTGCCGCCAGCATTCCCGCCGGTTATCTCACTCGCGACCAGGTTGTCGTGCTGAGCCTCATCAAGGATTCGTACCCTGAGCGCTCTGTGTTTTTCTCGACCGGGGGCTTTGGCCGTCCATTGGGACTGGCGAGATATTCACTTCGCCAGGGACTCGTCGAGAAACTTGTCGATCATCCGATCATCGCAAACAAGGACACGATCCAGATTGGCGATGGCTTCCTGGACGTGGCAAGAACCAGGGAACTCTGGACCAACGTCTACAAGGGACCACAGGAGCTGATCGACATCGGCAACTGGTTCGACCGGCCATCATTCGGGATTCCGTACACGTACACCGTCACCGGTTTCATTCTCGCCGATGCCCTGAAGGCACAAGGTCAGACGGCCGAAGCTTCAAAGGTGATGGACCAGATCATGAAAATGGCCCGCGCCGCGCGACTCACGGACGTACTCGGCAGCCTCGGCGATCGCTGAAGCGCCGTGATGCTCTTCGAAGGATTCTCACCGCCTTCCGGCGGTGAGAATTTCTTCGAAGAGCGAGACAGCGCGCGGATCCAGCGTCTGTCCAAGCCAGAACAGCGCAGTCTTTCTCACTTCTGGATTCCTGTTCTCCTGCGCCACGGCAAGTAGCGCCGGAACTGCCTCCCCGTTTCTGCGCTGCGACAGCGCGAACACCGCCTGCTTCTTCACTGCTTCCTCCGGCGTTTCATCGCGCTGGTCGGCCGTGAGGTACGGGCGTCCGGGAGTGATCGCGTCTCCCGCTGCCTGACCAAGCCAGAAGAGCGCCTGCTTCCTCGTTTGCGTTGGCCGCGATTCGTTGCGGGCAATCGGGATCAACTGAGCCCACACGTTGACGCTGTCCGCGAGAGTGGCTGGCATTA
>JBKJNN010000049.1:0-7824 GCA_046593625.1 Gemmatimonadaceae bacterium
GAATCGTGGCGGGCTTGGCGTGAGGAGCCCGGCGGACAGCCTCTGAGCGGGTGATGTCGTGCGCGCGACCCTACAAAAATATTTAGAGGTCGCGCACATTATGCAGCGAAGCCCTGCAGTCTAATACCGGATCCATTTTGGAACCTCGCCCTATCTCTTGACGCAGCAGGCATTTACATCAAAGGATCCGACGCCGTGCACAATATGCTGCAGGAGATTGTTGCTTTTTCGCGGCCTCGCGCCATAAGATGACAGCCTAATTGGCGTTAGCCAGACTACCGAGCTTCTTCCATGAAACTAGAACAAGGTCAGCAGTATACTCGAAGGCAGATCCATGAAGCCCTCGGCGGGAATATCGAGAAATATTTGCCCCATGTGGACGGGAAGGTTGTATGCGGGTGCTTTGATCCCGAGAAAAATCCCGAAGCCCCACTCATTGTTCTTCCCGGTAACTCGCAGGATCGGATGCGATGGGCTGCAGTTTTCGCCGCGCAGCAGCATTTTGTCCCGTGCTTTCTAAAGCGCGGCATGCACGCTTGGGAATACATCGGCGATTATCGCGTAAATCGTCGCTCAGAGGACAAGAATGAAATTGCGTTGCATTCGCGCAGAACTGGTCGCCCGGAAATTTCCCAAGTGCTTCATCTCGAACCGCTGGCTAACACACGCTGATGCTGACAAAGGTTCTTGCACCACTTTCGTAGACACTTCCACCTAACGACCTGGAGTGTCGTCGATGCCACGAGCGGGTCCACCTTCTGTGCGCCGGTATAGCGATGAGTTTAAACTGACCGCGGTGCGATTAAGTCAGCAGCCGGGGGTTCAGGTGAAGACAGTTGCAACCGCGCTTGAGATCCATCCCTTCATGCTGTCCAAGTGGCGGAAGGATGTACGCGACGGACTGTTGCGAGGGGAAGCTCTGAAACCACCACCGACTGGGCCCGCGCGAGAGATTGCTCAGCTTCAGGCGCTGGAGCGCAAGTATGCCGAGTTGCAGCAGGAGCACGATCTCCTAAAAAAAGCCATCCGGTTCTGTTCCGCTCGAAAGGCGACATCTTCGCCTTCATCGAAACGCACCACGCGCAAGTCGGCGTGACCGCGTTGTGCCGGCGCTACCTCGTGACCACCGCAGGCTTTTATGCCTGGCGTCGGCGCGGAGAGAGTGACCACGCGAAGCAGGACCGGGTGCTGTCGAAGGAGATTGAGCGGTTGTTCGTCTTTCACCGCGAGCGATACGGGAGCCCACGGATCCATCATCTGCTGGTCACTGCCAAGTGGTGCGTCAGCCGACGCCGAGTTGCCCGTCTCATGAGGGTGAGCGGAATGCGTGCGAAAGCGGTGCAGGGCTACCGCGCGAAAGCGAGCATTCATCAGCGATACGCACGCCACCCCAACCGGGTTTGGAGTGCCTCCGTGACGAAGCCGAATCAAGTGTGGGTCGGGGACATCACGTATCTCAAGGTCGCTGGCACGTGGCGGTATCTCGCAATCGTGATGGATCAGTACTCTCGGCGGATCCTGGCTTGGACACTCACGCGCCAACGCACGGCCGGGGTGACCTGTGCCGTGCTCCTCCGGGCGGTGCGCGGGCGATCTGCTCGTGGCGTGATATTCCACAGTGACCGGGGCTCGGAGTACATGGGAGCTCCGTTCTGTACCCAAGTCGCGCAGCTCGGGCTCCTTCAGAGTGCGAGTGTCAGGGGACCGGGCGACAATGCACACGCCGAATCTTTCTTTCACTCACTGAAAGCCGAGTTGACGCGGGGAATCACGTTCGCAACAGAGCGCACGCTTCGCTGCGAGCTTGACGGATACATGCGCTACTACAACACGGTTCGTCTGCACTCGAGCTTGAACTACCTCTCGCCTCTTGCCTTCGAACGGCGTGCGGCGTAAACCATGAGTGTCAACGGAACTGGAGCAAGATCCCAAACGATTCAGGGTTGCTCGCTTCGCTCGCGACTTGTACGGTTCGTTTGCAGCATTCTGTGAAGCGGCGCCCCGCGTCAAGAGCTGATTGCTTTTGACGTAGTTGTTGTAGTTCAGTTGTCACGCAGATATCGAGTTGCCGCTCAGCATTCTGTTCGCGCTCAATTGAGGAACACGCTGGTCCCGGCGCATTTGGGTTTTCGATGGAACGGACGGCGCTAACTAGCTATCGGCTCTCACCAGCGGCCATATGCTGCAACGCGCTCGCCGTTCCTTATCAGTCTTCTCGACCTCTGACATGTCACGTACGAAACAGTCTCGTTAGCTCGCTTGAGCCAACTCGCACGTCGGCATTCTCAGCAGCGATGAGTCGTAGGATCTGCCATCACGCCACATCGCGAAAAGAACTCCAGCCAGTCTTCTAGCAAGTGCAACTACTGCGATCCGATTCCCGCGCCTTGCTGCGATGCGAGCGGCCCACGCACGAAGTGCCGCGGTCTCCTCCGATTTCGATCGCATGATTCGCCACGCTGCCTCGACAAGGAGATAGCGCACTCTTGAGTTGCCGGCTTTGGTGATCCTTCCGATCCGTCGGTTCTCGCCAGAGCTACGCTCTCCTGGCACAAGTCCCAGGAATGCCTCGAACTGATGGGCCGATGAAAACCGCGTGATGTCGTCGACCGTCGACACCACAGCGGCTGCGGTGACAGGTCCGATCGCGGGCGCTGAAGCAAGAAGAGCCATTGTCTGATCTTCTTTGCATAGTAGGGCAAGCTCGTGATCGGCCGCATCGATCTGTTCATTGATCGGAGCCAGTATCGTGAAGAGAGGTGTGAGCTCGATTGCCAGTGTGTCCGAGATCTCGAGCGCCTCAATGCGCTTGGCCACCAGGCGCGATTCGCTGCCGGCGACTCGGAGTCCGTCACGTCTCACTAATGATTTGGCGATCGAGATGTATCGTGTTCTCGTCCGCACCAGAGCCTCGCGCACTGCAAGCTGCGCTCGTACATGGCGCCTCTCATCTGACACTCGGTGAGCCGGACGGTAGGCTCCAAGCCTGCACGCCTCCATCAGCGTCTTCGCATCACGCCTGTCGGTCTTGGTTTTCCGAGACCGGGTCGCATACATCGGCGCGAAGTTGGGGTCGGCGACGATCACTTCGTGGCCAAGCGATTCCAGGTGCCGCGCGACCCACTCGCTCTCGGTACTCGCCTCGAGAAGAATCCGAGACGGAGAGAGTTCGCCGAGCACCGCTGTGAACCGCTCCCTAGTCGTGGCAATCCGGCGCTCGGTGATGGTGCCGTCGTCGTGACTGATGCAGAGCTGGCTCTCGCGCTTGTGAAGATCTAGTCCTATCGTATTCATCAGGCTGGCCTCCCGGTTTGTGCCTCGTCACAGACGATGAACACGTCGATATGCGTGGGGCGAAGGTTGCAACCACGTTACCGTGGAGGTCCAGCCGCTTCATACCAATTAGCTTGAGGCGTTAGCCAAAGCCGTCGCCGCGATACCCGAACTGCTCACCCGATGCCCTCGGCCTTCAGCACACTCAACAGCATTGCCGCGCTCTGTGTGTTCGCAGCAACTGGCGCCGCGCAGACTCGCACGGAGTCGGCACCGATCACCGGAGCGCTCGCGGCACGCCTGGACTCGATCGCAGACACCTTTCGACGTGAGCAGGGGCTGCCCGGGATCGCCTTCTCTGTCGTAACGACACGCGGACAGGTGCTATACGAGCGTGGCGTAGGCCTAGCCGACATCGCAGAGCGCCGTCCGGTGACGAGCCGCACGCTCTTCCCTATCTACTCCGTCTCGAAGGTCTATACGTCGGCCACGGCCCATCACCTTGCTAGCGGCGGTAAGCTGGACCTCACTGCGGTTGTCGGGCGCTACCTCGACGGCCTCCCATCTTGGCGTGACACAATCACGATCCGGCAACTGCTGGCCCACACGGCCGGCCTGTTCGAGTACAGTGACATCGAGGGATACCAGGCATCCGCATCTGCTGGCCGGTCCGAGGACCATCGTTTTTTCGCAATGGCAGTTCAGCGCCCGCTTCGATTTCCGCCTGGCACGAGTTGGGAGTACAGCAACACAGGATACGCGCTCGCCCAGTTGGCGATCGAACGCGTCACGAACGACTCGTTGTCGCACACGCTGACGAAAGAGTTCCTTGAGCCGCTCGGCCTGCACGAAACGTCGCCCGCGTGCCCCCCACAAGACCTTGCCACAGGGTACACAGAAGCATGGCGGCTGGGTTTGCCCGGCGACTCGATCGTCGCGTCGGCCGCACGCAACGCGCATCGGATGAACCTGGCTGCCGGCGGGTTATGCTCGACCGCGCCGGACATGGCGCGGTTCGTCGCAGCGCTTGTTGCCGGGCGGGTGGTCACGGCAGATGCGTTGGCCGACATGACCCGCCGCGAACTCGCCGCTGCTCCGAGTGGCGCGGGACTCTTCGTCACGGAAGATTCGGAAGGGCTGATCTACGCGCATTCAGGCGGCGGAGGAAATGGTAATAGCGAGGTCATGGCGTTCGTTCGCGACTCGCTCGTTTTCGCGGCACTCACCAACACCGGCGGGGCCAATCTCGACCGTTTGCTGCGCGTCCTTCGGCGTGAGGTAGTCGGGTTGCCTCAGCCGGTCGTCCAGGACCTGCCCACATCGCCCGATGAATGGTTCCCGTTTGTCGGCAGCTATTTCGAGCCGGCGACGCGGAACAGACTTGCTATCCTGGTGGACCAAGGCGGCCAACCATTCATGTTCGGCGGACGGTTGCAGAGGCAGGCGGACGGTTCGTTCGTACCAAATCGCTACCGCGACTGGCGAGTTGCCTTCCATCGGTTGCCAGACGGGACGGCGGAGATGGTCGTGAGGGAATACGGCGTCATTACCCGACGGGGCATCCGCCGCCCATAGGGGTGGCGAGTTGATCTGGAACGGGTCGGCGTTGGCATAGGCTTGGCTAACGAACGCTGAACTTGCCGAGCGATCTATTGGAGCTCGCTTCGCTCGCATTTTATTGGATGCGCTCGCAAGTTAGCTTGGGCGCTAGGCACCCATCACAAAGCGAACGAGGTAAAGGCCATGAATCAGCGGACGCCCGGAGTTGTCTCGGTCGCGTTATTCCTATTAAGTGCCTGCACGACGAATAACGAAGCGTCCCGCCAGAGCGTCAGCAGCGCTGCGCCGAACGTCGTCGACTTTTCAATCGATGGTCACACCTTCCGCGCGCCGGACACTCTTGAAGCTGGTTGGACCACCTTCCACTTCGCGAACAACGGTGATGACATTCACTACGCCCATATCGTCCGGCTGGAATCCGGTCGCACCGCGGAGGAGCTCCTGAACGCATATACCGAGGCGATCCGGACGTCCGCTCCACGGCCAACGTGGTTGACGCGATTCGGCGGTCCGGGGGGCACAGCACCAGCCGATACGTCCAACGTGACAGAGTACCTTGAACCCGGAAGGTATGTGTGGCTGTGTCCGGTCGAGGATGACGCAGGGAATCCGCATTTCAGTAAAGGTGAGTTTGCAACATTTGTCGTTCCAAATCCGAGCAGCGGCACAGCAGTAGCGGCAGCCGCTCCCACTGCAACAACGTCGATCCTTCTTAAGGATTATTCGTTTGCGTTCGATTCAACGCTGACGGCTGGTCACCATACTGTTCGAGTTCTGAACATTGGCGCGCAGGGACACGACCTCGTGATGATGAAGCTTGCACCCGGAAAGACTGCAGAAGATGTTGCCAGATTCATGAACCCCGAACGTGCGCGTCGGCCCGGTCAAAAGGATCAACCGGCAGAACCGCTCGAAACACTTGGACATCCAGCTGGCGGCATTGCGGTGATCCGTTCTGGGATGGAGGTCTTCTTCACGACAACTCTCACACCTGGTGAGTACGTGCTTGTCTGCATGACGACGGCGCCGGACGGGCGGTCGCACATCGAGCACGGAATGATCCAGCAGATTCGCATTCACTGAACGTTTCCGCGGCGGTGGACTAGTTCTGCAGGCGTGCTTCCAAGTGTCGCGTGATCGAGTTACTAAAGTTCAAGGCCTGCCGGAAGGCACGGAGAATTTGTACTTAACGACAAAGTGTCCACGGTACTCGAGCGGTGGCAGCCGCGTTGGATAAGGTTGTAGCGGCTCGGCGTAGTGAGATCCGGGCGTGTCCTGGTTCAGCCACTCGTGGGGTCGCACTGTGTTGTACGGTGAGTCTCAAGGGGGGCGACTGCGTCGTTCAACGCCGAATCTTTCTTCCACACTCTCATGCCTGAGTTGACGCGTGGCATCAGCTTCGCCACCGAGAGCTCGCTGCGCCGCCAGCTCGACGAGTGCATGCTCTACTACTACACCGTCCGCTTACACTCAAGTCTGAACTACCTCTCGCCTCTTGCCTTCGAACGGCGCGCGGCGTAAACCATGAGTGTCAACGGAACTGGAGCAAGATCCCAGGCGATCTGCGGGTGGCGGCGGCTGCGCCGCCGCTCATATTGGACTCGCCTGCAGCTGAACTGAGCCTTAGGCTGATCCCGGGATGTTCGATGAATGCTTCACAGACTCTGGCAGAAGAATACTCAGCGAAGGCCACGTCGTACGCGCGGCACTGGTCACCAGTGATTCGGCCGATGGCGCTGCCGCTTCTTTCAGCTTTGCCTTTGAGAACGGCGGGTCGGGTCTTGGACGTGGGGGCTGGGACAGCTGCCCTCTTCGCAGATCTCCACCACGCTGCACCAGAAGCAATTGTGATTGGCGTCGACCGAGCCGAAGGGATGCTCCGGGTAGCAAAGCAGTCGGGCAATGATCTGCTGGCGGTGACCGATGCCCAACGTCTCGGTATTCGCTCAGGGGCGATTGATGTGGTCGTGTTGATCTTCGTCCTTTTCCATTTGCCAGAGCCGTCATCCGCCCTGCGCGAAGTCCATCGCGTGTTGCGAGGAGGCGGAACGGTGGGCATTCTCACCTGGGGGCAGGATCCAGTGGCTCCGGGGTTGCCCATTTGGAAGGAGGAACTCGACCGTGAAGAGGCTGCTCCGGACTCTCGCGATCCGATTGTAATGCAACAGGCGTCGATGGACACGCCTGAGAAACTCCGGCACTTGCTGCATACTGTCGGTCTCGTGTCAGTGAACGTCTGGAGCGCCAATGTGACACACCGGTGGACACTGAACGATCTCCTGGCGGTGCAATTGAACTGCGGGATGCCTGGCCGGCGTCTGGCAAGCCTTTCGAGCGAACGACGAGCAAGATGTGAGTCGCGCGTACGGATACGGTTGGAACGTCTGACGCGGGAAGAGCTTGAGTACCGTCCCGAAGTGCTGCTTGCGGTCGCGCAGCGGCCTAACCAGCCGCTGCAGCCGACGAGCAGCGCGCAACGGTCGAACTGATTCGTACCAGTAATGAGCGCCACTCGCGGCTGAGCGGCATCGCGCTAGGCGGATGCGCGAGCTACTCCCGACGCAACCGCACGAACGACTTCTTTTCATGTTGCGGCCAATTGCGGGCATGGGTCTTTAGTGCGGGAGGGAAAGCTTCTCGCCACGTTGAACGCGGCGAAGTATTACGCCAGCTTCCTGACGGCGTTAGCCGTCTTTCAGCATCAACACAGCAAAGGAGCTAAACGTGCGATCCGCACTACTTGCAAGCTGCTTCCTGCTTTCGGGCCTAATGACGTTGGGAGCACAATCCCGTTCCAGCGCCTTAATCGGCACTTGGAAGGTTCGCAGATTTTGTGATCAGGATTCCGCTGGAGCAGTCACTAACCCGATGGGTCCCACTCCCACAGGATACTTCATCTACACCGCGACAGGTCAGTTGTCGATTCATGCAATGCGCACTCCTCCCACCGGCCCTGTCGCGGGCGATTCGGTACGCCTCAAGACTTTAGCG
>JBKJNN010000142.1:0-32468 GCA_046593625.1 Gemmatimonadaceae bacterium
CCCCTGATTGATGCACTGCGAATCGCAGACGTGGAGGAGAGGCTCGGTGAATAGAGTTCTCAAGCGTGGCCAACCCATTCCCGAAACCAGCTGCACTGTTCTGCTTGCGATAGAGGAACTGGCATCGTCCCTCCGTCTGGCTGGCATCACTGATCCTCGCCGGGTCGCAACGGATATCATTGCAGCACTGCTGGAGGTCCCGCGATCGTGGCCGGTGATGAATCGCGAAGAGTCCCTGGACGCATCAGTGGTCGCGAGGGCCCGCCACGCCGCAAACAAGCTCGCAAAGGGCGCTCCGTTTGCCTACGCAGTCGGCAAGGCCGCGTTCCGCCACCTCAATCTTTCCGTTGACGAGCGGGTGCTCATTCCCCGCGCAGAAACCGAAGTTCTCGTTGGCGAAATCATACAGCGGCTCGAGGCGGCAGAACCTCAGCGCGAGACTTGGGGCCTGGCCGTTGATATCGGCACGGGCTCCGGAGCCATTGCTCTTTCCCTCGCTGCGGAAGGCAGGTTCGACCAGGTCATTGGAACCGATGCCTCGCTGGATGCGCTCGATGTGGCGCGCGCGAATGCCGACATGGCGGCGGATGCCCTCAGGTCGAAGGTGGATTTCCGGCATGGGTCGCTCCTGACTCCCGTGAAGGGGCTCAAGGCCACGGTGCTGGTCTCAAATCCTCCATATATCGCCTATTCGGAAGCCGATGTTCTGCCCGGCAGCGTGAGGGACTGGGAGCCGCCTTTCGCACTGTTCAGTGGGCGCGAAGGAATGTCCGCAACGGCAGGCATCGTGCGTGATGGAGCGCAGCATCTGGTGAGCGGAGGATTGCTCGCACTCGAAGTGGACGAGCGCCGCGCGTCGCTCGTCGCAGAGCTGATCATGCGGCAGGGCAGCTACGCGAACGTCGGTGTGCGACTCGATCTCACGGGGCGCGAACGGTTTGTGTTCGCCACCCGCAATTGAACATAAATGGAGAAGTGTGATGCTTGAAGAAAAAGCGATGGAGCTCGGTCGCGTCATTGGACAGAGCGCGGAATATCAGGCTGTAAAACGTTCGAGTGAAGCGCTCAACGGCGATCGTGAAGCGGTGGTAATTCTTCAGCAGATGGAGAAAATCCGCACCGATGCGCAGCAGATGATTCAGCGCGGTGAACAGCCCAGCCCCGAGATGGAGCAGCAGCTGGACGATCTCCTCACCAGCGTGCAGACGAACCCTGTCTACCAGCGCGCCATTTCCGCGCAGGAGAACTTCGACAAGGTGATGTACCAGGTTAACAACTGGATCATGGAAGGCATGAAGAAAGGCGCAACAAGCTCGATCATCACCCTTTCCTGAGAGAACGGTGCGCCCGGGCCTGCTGATCGTATTCGAAGGGTCCGAAGGCGCCGGCAAAACCACGCAACTCGGAATGATTGCAGAACGGCTGGCGAGCGAAGGCGTAGACGCAGTGACCCTGCGCGAGCCGGGGGGAACACCCCTCGGCGACGCCATCAGGACTTTGCTCCTCGATCCGGCGGAGCATATCTCGCCGGCCGCCGAAGCTCTCCTCTTCATGGCATCCCGTTCGCAGATTGTTCGCGACCGGATTGACCCTGCGCTCGATGGCGGTGTAGTTGTATTGATGGATCGGTTCTTTCTCTCGACTTACGCCTATCAGATCGACGGCCGCGGCCTGCCCGAAGAGCAGGTCCGCTCGGCCAATTCCCTCGCGACATCGGGGCTGGTTCCCGACCTCAACATCGTCCTGCAGGTCAGTGCTGCTGAGGGTATGTCCCGAGCTGCTGCGCGGGGTGCACACGACAGAATGGAACAGTCGGGAGATGAGTTTCACTCGCGAGTGGAACGCGCGTTCGCACGGTTTGCCGGTGGCGGCTGGCAGAAAGCACATCCGGAATGCGGCCCCGTAGTGGGTGTGGACGGACGGGGCGATGCGAATGCAGTACACGTGAGAGTGGTCGAGGCGCTGGCCGCACATTTCCCCGAGCGCCTTTCGATGCTTGCGAAAGGAAAGAAGCAATGATGACGGCACTGAAGCGCAGCCTTCCCTCACGCACCGCCGCCGTCGTGAGCATTCTCCTGGCGTCCCTTGTGATGGGCGGCTGGCTGCTCGAGCGCGGCACCAGGTCTGGACGGGTGGCCACCAAGGCGGAGGCCGCTCGTCTTTTCGACGAAGTATTCACGCACGTCTACAGGAATTATGTCGATTCCATAGATGCGCCGACGATGTACACGAAGGCAGTCAACGGAATGCTGTACGAGCTCGAGGATCCCTACACTACGCTCCTCGGGCCAGAGCGGCTTGGACGGCTGAACGAAACGACTTCCGGCAACTATGCGGGCGTCGGAGTTCAACTCGACGTTCGTGATGGCTGGATCGTTGTGATTGCTCCAACAGCGGGGAGTCCTGCCGAGCGGGCTGGAATCCAGCCGGGCGATCGCATTGCGGAAGTGAATGGTGCGTCGACTCAGGGATGGACGCTGGAGGAGGCAACTCGTGCGTTCAGGGGCAGCGCCGGAACGAAAGTCTCGATGCGAATCGAACGTCCGGGCGTTGCTGGTGCCATGCCTCTCACGCTGGAGAGAAGGCCGCTGCACCAGAGCGCTGTAAGGCGCGTGGCGATGCTTCCTAACGGAGTCGGATACATTGACCTCAAGGCGTTCAGCGACTCCACCGAGCGGGAGATGGCGCGCAGCGTAAAGGCACTTCTCTCGCGCGGCGCCAAGGCGATCATCATAGACATGAGGGGCAACCCGGGCGGACTGCTGGAGCAGGGAGCCGCTGTAGCGGACCTGTTCCTCAGCAAGGGCCAGCGCATCGTGAGCCTGCGAGGCCGCTCCCTCGAGGCGAACAGGGACTACACGGACAGCACATCCCAGCAGTGGCCTGAGCTTCCGCTGACTGTTCTCGTTGATGAGCGAAGTGCGAGTGCCGCAGAGATTGTTGCGGGAGCGCTCCAGGATCATGATCGCGCGTTGATAGTTGGTGAGCCGACTTACGGAAAGGGGAGCGCACAAACGATCATTTCCCTCGGTGGCGCCGGCGGCCTCAAGATCACGACGGCTAGGTGGTATACTCCTTCGGGAAGATCCATCAGCCGGCGGATTGCCCGTGATGACGGCGATCTGGATTCGCCTCGCAGGCCTGACCCTGTGCGTTATCGCACTGCGTCCGGCCGAACTGTGTATGACGGTGGGGGCATCAATCCTGACGTCGTGGAGAGCGACAGCGTGCATTCCGCGCAGATACGGAAGCTCCAGATAGTTTTGGGCCGGAGGGTCGCGCAGTTTCGCGATGCGGTCACCGATTACGCGCTGAGCCTGAAAACACAGCGAACGCTGAAGACCGAAAAGTTCGTAGTGTCGCCGGAGATGCTGGAGGAAGTGTGGAACCGGATGAATGCGCGCGGTGTGGTTATCGATCGCGGGATCTTCGACGAAGCCGCTCCCGTGATCAGCCAGCTGCTTGCATACGACATTGCGCGATACGTTTTCGGTCCCGAGGCGGAGTTCAAGCGCCGAGTGGGGAGTGACAAGGCCATCGCAACCGCTCTCGAGCTCACAACGGGTATCACATCGCAACAGGCTCTTCTTCAGCGTGGCCTGGCCCGCCAGCAGCGGCGGTCAGCGGGAGACGAGTGACCGAGCGGGTTTTCATTCTCGGGGCAGGGCAGGTCGGGCGGGGTCTGTCCCGCGCCTTTCGCGCGTCAGGAATTGATGTTCTCGGACTTCACGGGCGGACAAATTCGGGCTTTGCGACGTCGAGCGGCCCTCTTCCGCCAACTATCGGGAATGCCAACTGCATCCTCGTTGCCGTTCGTGACGAGCAGATCGACGATGCGCTAGCGGAGCTGATGAGCGACAGGGGAAGGGGATCGCGGGGACGCGTAGCGTCCGGTTCGGTAGTCCTCCATACGTCAGGCAGTGCAGAGCCCGAGCTCCTTCGCGAGTTGCCTGGGTACGGCTTGAGCGGCGGCACCTTTCATCCGATGATTCCGTTTGCGCACCCTGAACGCACAGCAGAATTGTTGAGACACGGGTGGATCGGGATAGACGGCGATGACCAGGCTCGCGCCGCGTCAAGAAGAATAGCCGGGCACCTCGGCGCCAGAACGCTGGAGATCCCGCCGGGGGGGAAGGGTGCCTATCATGCTGCTGCAGTGATCAGCTCCAATTTTCCAGTCGTACTCGCTGCCATTGCGAACGACCTTCTGGTGTCCGTGGGGATTCCCGAGCGCAGCGCGCAACAGGCGGTTCACTCACTGATGGACGCGGCGGTCTCAAATCTTTCGGACACTGCGCCAGTTGATGCGCTTACGGGGCCGGTGGTGAGGGGTGATCTCGCAGCCGTGAAGCAGCATCTCGCGGCACTGCGGGCCAATCCGGACGCGCGGGCTATCTACAAGCGCATCTCGCTGGCAGCTCTGTCGATTGCTGCCAGCAAGGGAGTGGACACAGAAACCCTTCAGGAGATGGAGCGCGTCCTGCTGCTGCGGTAGCTACATACCCCGCATTGCTGACGAATCCAGAACCCGAACGTTCTTCGGCGGATTGAACCTGAACTCGGACGCCGAGATGGTGGCATTCGGCTGAACTGAAGTGATTGTAACGAGCCGGGTCAGGCCGTTTGCATCAGTGACTTCGAACTGCCGTAGCATGTCGCTCGAGGCGTCGATCCAGACCTTTGCCCGCGTGAACGTTCCATTCGACTGCTTTGGAATTAGCGACACCACGTTCATTTTCCTGCCGGCAATCACGTCTGTCCCGCCGCTGCTCATCGAATAATGAGTAGATGTGGAAGAGAGAAGAAATCCGGCGGGATCGACCATCGCCATCGAGCTGTTTCCCTTGACGGCTGCCTTCACGACCTGGCCCGGGGCACTGCTGGGCAGATAGATCCAGAGTGAACTGCCGTCCGAGATTATCCTGTCGCCTTTGGGATCCGTAAAGTTGATGGCAAGAAGCTTCGGATCCTTCCTGAGGAGAACTCCACGCGCCTG
This sequence comes from Gemmatimonadaceae bacterium, assembly GCA_046593625.1. Classification (GTDB taxonomy): domain Bacteria; phylum Gemmatimonadota; class Gemmatimonadetes; order Gemmatimonadales; family Gemmatimonadaceae; genus UBA4720. Next base: position 4,997 of record JBKJNN010000142.1, read on the forward strand.
TGCGGTGGTGCCCGTCAGCGGATTAGTAATCTTCTGCGTGAACTCCGCACGGAGGCTGCGCATGTCCGTGTAAGCTTTGACTGCGCGGTTCATGACTGCGTCAGGCGACTGCGCCTGCGCGCTTCCGCTGGCGACGACAAAAACGCCGGCAACGGCGATTGATTTCAGAATGTGGGTCATGTCAGTAGTTACCCGCGCGCTCCCGCAGCGTTCCGGTTTCGCCGCCCTTCGAGGCATCCGGAGATTCGCCCGCTGCTGGCGTAACCCGCCGCCCGATTGCGGTGGCGACCGCGCGCAACTCTTCCACGAGCGTGGCGAGCTGGTGCGGATACAGCGACTGGGCGCCGTCCGATAGCGCAATTTCAGGATGCGGATGCATCTCGACGATGATGCCGTCGGCTCCGGCCGCGAGCGCTGCGCGCGCCATTGGCGTCACGCGGTCACGGATGCCTGTGCCATGGCTGGGATCTGCAACAATCGGCAGGTGAGAGAGCCCGTGCACCGTAGGTATTGCGGTCAGGTCGAACATGTTGCGCGTGGCTGGATCGAACGTACGAACTCCACGTTCACACAAAATCACCCGCTCATTTCCCTCGGCGAGGATGTACTCAGCGCTCAGCAGGAGATCCGCAATCGTGGCTGCCATTCCCCGCTTCAGCAGAACCGGCTTGCCGAGCCGGCCGACGGTCTTTAGCAGCGAGTAGTTCTGCATGTTGCGGGCGCCGATCTGAATACAGTCTGCAATTTCTACGACGAGGTGCGCGCCCTCCTCGTCCATCGCTTCGGTGACAATGGGCAGGCCAGTTTCACGGCGCGCGAGATCGAGCATGCGAAGTCCATCCTTGCCGAGCCCCTGGAATGCATATGGGGAACTGCGCGGCTTGAATGCGCCACCGCGGAGCGCGGTTGCTCCGGCTGCTCGCGCTATCCGCGCCGCTTCGATGATCTGTTCTTCCGATTCCACCGAGCAGGGGCCGGCGATTACCGGCACATCGTTGCCGCCAAATGACACGCCGGGAGCGATGGTGACGATCGTGCTCTCTGTTTTCCACTCACGTGAAACCTGCTTGTAAGGCTGCGTAACGTGGATGATCTGCGCTACGCCGGGCAATGCCGCCAGCCGCGAGGAGTTGACTCGCCCGTCGTTCCCCACGACGCCGATGGCAGTGCGCTGGGCGCCGGGCATCGGGCGCGCCTCGTACCCCATCTCAACGATGATATCGACTACACGATCGACATCTGCGGCGCTGGCGCCGTGCTGCATCACCACCAGCACGTCAGGCGCTCATTGCTGCGGCCGGCTCTGCCGGCGTGAGTGTACCTGCAATTGCTTCTTCCACCGCAGCGCCTCGCATGTGAACACTGACGAGCGATGAAACGCCGGGTTCCTGCATTGTGACACCGTACACGGCGTCTGCCGCTTCAGTGGTTGTGCGCGGATTGTGCGTGATGACGATGAACTGAGTATTCGCCTTGAACTCGTTCAGCATTTTCACAAAGCGGCCAATGTTCGCATCGTCGAGCGGCGCATCAACCTCGTCCATCAGGCAGAAGGGGCTGGGTTTGGTGAGGAATATTCCAAACAGAAGTGACAACGCCACGAGCGCTCGCTCTCCGCTGGAGAGAAGGTGAATGCGTTGTGTTTTCTTGCCACGCGGAGCCGCGTGAATTTCGATGTCACCATCCAGTGGCGCGTCGGTATTCTCTAGGCGAAGGTCGCATTCTCCACCGCCGAACAGAGTGAAAAATATCTTCTTGAAATTCTCTCTCACCTGAACGAATGTCGTGAGGAAGAGTTCACGCGCAGTGGTGTCTATCTCCCGTATGGCCTGCTGCAATGAAAGCCTCGCAGCAGCAAGATCGGCACGCTGAGTGGTCAGCATCTCGAGTCTTTTCTGTTCCTCTTCGTGCTCTTCGATAGCGAGCGGGTTGACGGGGCCGAGTGCGTCGAGTTGTTCGCGAAGCTGCGTTGCTTCGGCGCGTAGCGCGTCGTCGTCCAGATCGACCTGCTCGATGGTCTCCATGAGCGCCTCGAGCGGCCGCCGCCATTCTGTCTCCAGCCGTTCGCGGATCATTGCGCGGCGGCCGGATAGCTCGGTGAGGCGGAGTTCGGATGAGTGAAGGTCCTCGCTCAACGCCGTTGCAAGGTGGCGCACTTCCGTGAGTGTGCGCTCAGCTGCCTCGAACTGTTCGTCCGCGGTTCTCACTCCGACTTCGGCGCTGGCCAGACGCGCTTCGGAATCGGAAAGTGTCGCGTCACGTGCCTCGAGATCCAGCACCCACGTTGCAAGCTGGCGGGCGAGATCGCTGTCTGCGTCGGAGAGCGTACTCAGTTCTGACTGAAGCGACTCGAGCCGCGCATTTGCCGACGTGAGCTCCTCGTTGAGGTGCCGTTCCCTGTCAGTGGCGACCTGCAGCCGGGCGTTTGCCTGAGCGCTGGCAATCTGGCTCTGAGTGCGCTGTTCGCGAGCCTGATCCTGGCGTATTTCCGTGTCGGCGAGAATTCCGCGTGCGCGGACCCCCGCCGCATCGAGCTCGACCACGCTCGATTCTGCATCAGAAATGGACTTGGTGATGCCGGCCACATTATCGCGGAGCGAGAGTTCGCGCGCGGACAGGCGCTCTATCAACGCCGCGGCGTCTGTGGATTCCTTGAGAGCACGCTGGTGACGGCGCGTGACGGCTGCAAACTGGTCTTCCAGAGAAGCGGCGGCCCTCGCCGCTTCATGCGACGCGTCCTGCGCTGCGGCAGCGGCAGTTTCGGCCGCAACAAGCTCCTGGCGCACGACTTCAGCGGCGGCGGTGGCCGCACTTCGCGCAGCTTCTGCTGCGACGAGAGAACGCCTCAGATCACCGATTTCTGCGCGCCGGCGAAGAGGACCCGGGCCAGCGACATTGCCGGGGAGCCAGATGGCGCCGCGTGCATCCACAAACGCGGTACCGTTCTCTATCGTTTTTACCCGGCCAAGCAGTGTGCGCACCCAGTGTGCGGCACCGGATTCAGATCGTACGAGATGCGAAAGGTCGTCAGCGTCTGACGAGCTGTCGGACGACGGCGGCATTGAATCCGCTGGAAGAAGCAGCAGGGGACCGGGGTTCGTTGCTGCGTGCCAGGCGCGAATGCTTTCGGCGGCGGCGCGGTCGCGCACGAGAATCGCGTGCAGCGACACACCGAGGAATTTCTCGACGAGAGCCGCTGCTTCGGATTCGGTGCTGATGAAATCGCTCAGCGGACCGATCACGCTTCCTTCGGAAAACTTGCCGCGCTCGCGAAGCAGGCGGGCGGCTGCGGGAGCCAGTCCGACACGCTCGCGCTCGAGCTCCTCAAGCGCATTCAGCTTGCTGGAGACCGCAGTATGAGATTCATCTGCGCGGAGAAAGGCAGATCTTGCGGAAGAGTCTGCATCGCGGGCGGCCCGCACGGAATTCAGTGCTGCCTCGAGTTCTGCATTTCGCGCAGCGTTGCGATCGCGCGCTGTAGTCAGTGCCGCCTCGGCGTCCACGACTTCGCGATGAATGGCTGCCTCGTTGTCCGAGAGCTGCGCCTGTTCTTCGACAAGAGATGCCTGGCGCGCTGCAACTTCGTTGAGTTCTCGCTCGGTTGTCTGGCGGTCGAGTGCATGCCTGTGTGACACTTCGCGCATCTCGCGCGCCGCGCGTTCGGCGGTCTCCACGGCTGATCGCGCAGCAGCAAGCGCGGCCCTGACCTCTTCTTCTTCGGCAGAATGCGCCTTGTGAGCTTCGTTGGCGAGTTCGAGTTCGGACTCGAGTTGCTTTCGATGGTTCTGCGCGGTATCCAGTTCCTCAGCCACGCGCTCAACGGTCGAGCCGCCCTCGTGCTTTTCCATTTCTGCACGCTGCCGGCGGGCCACCGAGTTTCTCTGCCGTTCTTCGGCGACTGCGATCTCTGCCCTCAGCTGCTGTGTAGTCTCGCGCTGTTCAGCGGCGAGGCGGGAAAGCTCGGCCCGCCTTCCTTCAGCGGCGGCACGAGCTCCGTGGGCAGCGTCGCGTGACGCCTCGCTGGCGGCGACATTTTCCTCGGATGCGGGAGCTTCGGTTCTGAGACTGGCCACTCGCTTTTCGAGATTGGCCAGTTCATCGCGCCACGCATCCATCTCGCGTGAGGCAAGTGCCACCTCCACAGTGAAGCGGCGTCCATTGAGTTCCGAGTGTTTCTCCGCACGTCTGCGCTGGCGTGCGAGCGAACGCACCTGCGTCTGAACTTCGGAGATAAGGTCGTCGAGCCGACCCAGATCGACGGCAGTTTCCTCGAGCCGTCGTTCGGTGCTGCGCTTGCGGTCGCGATACAGACCGACTCCCGCAGCTTCCTCGAACAATTCGCGACGCTCGTCCGGGCGGTCGGAAAGCAGCGCGTCGATCATCCGGCTCTCGATCACGACTCCGGAGTCCGCACCGAGCCCCGTGCCTCTCACCATGTCGTGAATGTCGCGCAGTCGGCAGGGTGCGTTGTTAAGCAGATAGTCGCTTTCACCCGAGCGGCTCAATCTGCGGCTGATCACCACCTCGCGGAACGGTACTCCGAGGGCGCCGTCTTCGTTCTCGAAATGCAGCGACACTTCAGCGAGGTTGACGGGGCGTCGTGCGGAAGACCCCTGGAAAATCACCTCTTCCATCTTGGCGCCGCGCAGTGCCCTTGGTCGCTGTTCGCCGAGAACCCATCGCACCGCGTCGGATACATTGGACTTTCCGCATCCGTTCGGTCCGACGATTGCCGTCACCCCGGGCTCGAATACAAGCTCCGTCTCGTCAGCAAAGGATTTGAAACCATGTATCTCGAGCTTGGTAAGGCGCACTACTGAAGTCTCCCTGTTCTGTAAGCAAGCACTGGCGCCAGACCCGCAACTCGCATTGCAGTAGCGGCGAGCGATGTCTGATCTGCCCGTTCGAAAGCACCAGCGTATATCCGGGCGCTGCCGTCCCGCTGAATGAGAGCGTAGGCCACGACGTCCCTGTCCCGGAGCGCCTGAATCTTCTCCCTCGTTCTGGAAAGCATTCCTGCCTGCGATGGAATGCTGTCTATCAGCATGGCGAGCGGAACTCTGACAACCGTGCCGGTGGCTTCAGGCATAACGCCACGCCTTCTGAGCGTCGCGAGCAGTCTATCAGCGCTTGCGCTGTCCTCATAGGCACCGGCGTGCACCTTGTACCATGTGGACTCCGTATCTCCGATCGGGACGAGTGAAATAGTCGCCGCCGGCATCACCGAGGCATGAGTCTGAAGGACAAAGTTAGCACCTTCCAGCGTGTTCGCGGCGAGAATCTCGACGGAAAATGGCGTCGCCGTAGCCGAATCTGCGGGGTTGACCGGAAGCATCGTCTGCGGAGGCTGCTGTACTGCCGCGCGAGTCGCAAGAGTATCGGCGGGCGCGGTAGCCACCGGAGCCGCCACCGGACCAGGCTTGCGGCCCATCAGAACGCCGCCAGTGATGCCGAGCGCCAGGAGCAGAACTCCACCAATCCCGAGTTTGAACGCCGAGAGCGACTCACGCCTGGGAGCCAGGTCGATACGCGGAGGTGGAATAACTGCCGGGTGCGGAATCCTGGCGAGGATCTTTGCATCCTTGGCGCTCTCGAGACGCTGGATGCCGACCAGCACTACGCCGTCCACGCGGCCCACCAGTTTTGATAGTCCGGGGGCGTCTGCATGAGCGACGAGCAGGAGCAACTCGTCAGCCGTGGCAAAATCTTCAGTGAACGACTCCCACCTTGGACTGCCCAGAACCTTTTCTGTTGCGGCCGATTCAGTTCCGCTCGGCATCACGAAAAAGTTCGGTGCGCCTTCGACCTCGCGAGCGATCCTTACGAACGATGTGCCGAATTCGAAGCTGTCGAATATTCCGTGCGAGTCGTCATCCCTGACGAGTGCCTGCAGCGGTGGCGTTTCCCCGCCAAGGTCTCCCACCATGACAAGCCGGTGCGCGCTCTCGGCGAGAGCGATACCAATCGCCGAATGGGCTGCAGCATTGATGTCGTCGGACGCGACTACTACCGACGAATACCCGCGTATGGCGACCGCCGCCTGGCGGCCTGCGCCCTCGTAGGCACCGCCCGGGATGCGAGGTGTGGAGCCTTTCATTTCCGTTCCTCGTAGACCCAGTAAGGCTTTCTCGAGTCGCGCCCTACGCGCTCTGCCTCTTCACGCGTCGAGTAGGGACCGAGAGCTACGCGATAAATGGTGGTCCCTCCTGATTGAGTTGCCACGACTCGCGGTTTTGCGCCGCCGATGGTCATCCCCGCGGCCGTTTCGACTGCCTTCTGCTCGGAAAGTACCGCCGCAAATGAAACCATGTAACTCACCGGCCGGGCTGATGGCTGTTGAGACGGGTCAACCATCGAAGGGCTTCCGTCCCGGAGAGGAGGGGGGGACATGCTGTCAACGCTGCCCCGCACCGATGACGAGTCGTCCAAAGAATCCGGTGGAGTGTCAAAGACCACAGGCTTGTCCAGCTCGGCAGCACGTGGGCGGAAACCATTCCATCTGAGGAATGCCCAGAAATCACGTGCTCCGCCGGCGACAGTGCGGGTGGCTACGAGAGTGGTCGCCTCGACAAAGATCACGTCACCGCCCAGCACGGTTACAATGGTCTCCCCGGGGGCAAATGAAGGCAGGTCCGCTCTCCACTCGGTCTTTACAGTGCCGATGACACTGTGGACGCCAACGCCAATCACCCACGCAGAATCACCCGAACCAGCGGGGCGCGCCAGGATGACCTGGCCGAGCGGGTCCATTCTCAATTCGGCTACCGGGCCGGGGAGCTGGACGGTCTCGGAGACGGACTCCGAGTAGCGGTCAATGATAGAGAGCGTACGGTTGCCCTTGGTGGCTACATAGAGCCGGTCGCCGCTCGGTGTCGGCACTATTGCCTCGATGGGCGCCTTGAACCGGATGCTCCTCACCAGGCTGAGATCCCTCGTGCGCACTCCCACCAGCCCCGAATCCACCGTGAAATAAATACGGTCGCCCACCTGGGTTCTGATGCCGCGCGAAGCCAGGGGGAGGGAAGCGGTCTCGATGATGTCGGTATCCGTGGGCCGAATCAGCCACAGTTCCGTTTTCGATTTGGTCACACCCGCGACTACCACAGATCCGTTCGGCTGCGGAAACACCCAGCGGGCGGGCGAGGGCGGCTCGAATGTCCAGTCACCGGTCGGCGAGATTCGAATCACGGAACCCTGTGCCGTGATTCCGAAAAGGTCCGACCCGTTCACGGTCGTGAGCGACGTGAGCTTTGCCTTCGAGGCAATTCGCGCCTCGGTGGCTCGCAGATCGATTCTACGTGGTTGTCCCTTGTCGTCGATGAGCGCGAGTGTCCCGTCATCCGGGTCGAACCCGAGCACGCGCGCAGCGGCGGGGGCACCCGATATGGTCGCCACGACCGAATCGAGTGCTGGATAGATATATGCGCGGGCTGTTCCGCCAGCGCTCGGAATGCGGAGGACTATCTGGTCGGGACCGCGCGCATCGAGAGCAGCGGGCGCTCCTTGCGAGGCTTGCCGGTCGCCCTTGCAGGCGACGACGGCAAGCGTCAGCGCAAAGGCGAGCGGATAAGCCTTAGAAACTCGGGCCCAGCGAGAAAGTCCAGTTCGGCTTGCGTCCAGGTTTATCGAGCGGAATCGCGTAGTCCCACTTGAGGATCGCGAGGTTGAATAGGTTCACGCGAATCCCCGCTCCATAACTGCGAATGGGGTAGCGCTGGAGAGTGAAATCATAATTCTCCGGCTTGCTTAGCGAAACCGTCTGTCCCGCACTCCATGCGAGGCCGGCATCGTAAAACACCAGTCCCTCGATGGGCGGAAGCCCGATTGGCAGAGTTCCGAGGTCGAATCTTCGGATCAGCGGAAACCGGACTTCGAGGTTTGCCACCGCCACGCGGCTGCCGACGAGCTGCTCGGTTGCGCAGGACGCACCCCCGCCAATGTATCCCGTGCATTCGTAGCCGTAGAAGTTTGCCTTGTCGTATCCGCGCACGTACTCCGGCCGGCCGATGTACTTCGGAAACGCATCTTCGTTGCGCCCAACTGAAGCACTGCCGAGGAATCTCGTGGCGATCGTTATGGTGTTGAAGATGATCGGATCGTAGCGACGATAATCAGCCAGATATTCCACCCAGCGCAGATTGCCGACCGACGGCGAAATCTGGAAACGGTACCGGCGCCCGATAACAGGTGCCGTGTAACCGAACAGTGTATTGTCGGAGACGTACGCTGCGTTTGGCGAGAAGAAGTTGTACGCCGGCGCGTTGGCGACGTCGTTGATCTGCGCGCCTGTGCATCCGTTGAAGAAGCACTCCTGCGTGAGCGAAATGATGGATCTGCCAATGCTGTTGAATTGCGCGCCCAGTTCGAACCGCGTGAACCGGTTGAAAGGATACTGAGTGGTAAAGAACGCGTTGCGCATCACATAGCGAGTGTAAAACGCACTGTACACAACGCGATCCTGCAGTACTTCCTGTGTACCGCCGCTCTGGGGCAGGAACACCGGCTGCTGATACGCCCCTACTGTGTACTGCCACCGGTGACTCAGGTTCGCATATGCCGCGTAAGCGCTCGCGTCGCGCAGCTGACCGTACACCGACGCGGACAGCGCGATCTGGTGGTTGCCGAGCAGGTCACTGAGGACGATGGTTGTGCCGCCGTTGAACCCGCTGAGGCCATACTGGTTGCCCGTGGCGTAACCTATTTCCGGCTGCGCGATGTAATCAGGCTTGAATCCCACCGAGTACGCGTAATCCTTGAATCTCGTTGTGTCGGGAAGCGCGTAGTCCGGGTTGGAATTCAGTATCGCAATGGAATTACCCTCTGTCACTCCGGCTTTGATCTCATTGTCGGAGACGTCGCTCGAAGGCCGCGAGCCCGTTGGCGCTCTGTAGGTTGACCGCTGCGCGGCGTCGGCAGGCGCCTTCGCGGAATCGCCCGGTGCAACAACTGACAACGGCGGTGGGGCATTCATCACCAGCGCCGTCGATACTGCCGGACGTGGCCCGTACGCAGCGCGCTTGAGTGAGCGCGGGTTATCCATCGCCCACACCGTGTAGTCGCCGTTCTCGTAATACGTGAACGCCATCCTGTCGGCGCCGCGAGCCCACGTCAGAGCCGGGCTGTACTCGGTTATCGCAGACACGCCGCCAATGACATTCGTCAGCTGGTACTGCTGCCCGTCCTGGCGCTCGTACAGGAAGATGTTGGCGACGCCCGTCCTGTCAGATATGTATGCGATGGACCTGCTGTCTGGCGACCACACCGGATTCAGGTTGTGGCCAGCCTGGTTCGGAACTGTCTCTACCGCCGAGGTTGCAGGATCGATCAGCGCAATCTGCCACTTGGAAAACTTGAGGCGTGAAAGGTCTGTCGGTGGAGCGCGGTCGGTTGTAAAAGCGATGCGCGTTCCATCGGGCGACCAGCTGGGCTGGAGGTCACCATAGATGTCGTTCGTCAGCTGACGGAGATTCTTTCCATCAGAATCGACGATGTACAGATCAGTGATTCCGCCCTTCGTTCCGCTGAATACGATTTGCTTGTCGTCCGGCGAGTAGGACGGAGAAGTAACTGCATCGAGGGGCAGCTCGAGGCGCTGGCGAACGCTTCTACTGGGAACGTCGAGCAGGTACATCACGTCACGTCCCTGGCGCTGTGCAGTGAATGCCAGGGTCTTGCCGTCATTCGAAAATGCGCTCTGTGAATAAAGCAGCCGCAGTTCTTCGAAGTCGGGATCGAGCGTGCTCTTGATGAGGCGCTTCACGCGCTCACCGGTGCGCGCATCTCCCAGCCACAGGTCGATGAACAACTCGCCGCGCTTCTGGTTTCCATTGGACAGGAACGCGACGTACTTCCCGTCGCTGGAAAGCACCGGGGCGAGGAAAATCTCACCGCCCGAACGCTTGTGAGTGAGCAGCGGCTGAGCAAATGCCTGTGGGCGCTGATATGACGATGCTGCCGGGAGATACTGTGACTGAACAGCTTCTCTCCACGCCGCGCCGACGTCGGTAATCGACATGCCGAGCGCCCTTTGAAATGCCCGCTCTACACCCAGCGCCGGCGTGTTACGCAGGATCTCTCCAACTGCAGCATCGCCCCACCGGTCACCCAGATATTGCCAGAAAGATTCGCCGAACCGATATGGGAAATATTTGTCGGGCCGGTCTGTCATCTGCTTGAGCGTCGGAATATTTCCCGAGATCGCCGCATCGCGCAGCCAGCCGGACGTCAGGGGATGACTGGGACCGATCGACAGATACTCTGCCATTCCTTCCATGAACCAGAGCGGCGGATTCACGCGCTCCAGGTTAGCCAGGTTTGCGCCGGCCTTGCCGCGCGCAAAGATGTCGTACTGAAAGACGTGGACGAGTTCGTGAGCAAGCACGTGTTCGAAGCTGCCAAGATCTCCGGTGAACGGAAGAACGAGGCGCTGCCTGGCTCCTTCGGTGACACCTCCCGTTCCTTCGCCAAGATCCCCCGTGACATTGTTCTGTCCGAAATCAGCGCGGGATGAAAAGAGAATTATCGGCTTCTTTTCCCTGAACTGGTGTCCGAGAACCTTGGAAAGGCGGGCATATGAGCGCTCTGCCATTCTCGCGGCTGCGGTAACGGCGGCCTTCTCTTCAGGGTAGTAGTGAACCAGAAAGTGCTCTGTCTCCAGAACCCGCCAGGTGAAGTGCTTGTACTGCACCTGATTCTGCCCGAAATACTGCTGGGCTTCGGTTCTCGAGGCACCGAAGAGCAGACAGGCGAGGGCCAACGTGCGCAGCACTTTCATGACAACTCCTGACCGTTAGACGATTGGGACTGCTTCAGAATCGCTCCAGAGCCGTTCGATCTGGTAGAACGACCGCAGGGTGGGGTGAAAAATGTGAACCACGAAATCCACAAAATCGAGCAACACCCATCTGCCCTGCTGAACACCTTCAACGTGATGTACCCTTACCCCTATCTTTTTCATCTCTGAGATCAGGTGTTCTCCAATGGAGCGCACGTGAGTATCGGAGGTTCCGCTGGCAATCACGAAGTAGTCGGTCATGTCCGTGACCCCCTGCAGATTGAGCAGGACTACATCGTTTGCTTTCATGTCGAGGCAGAGACCGGCGGCGCGCATGGCGTCCGAAACCGGCTCGCGGGCGGGGGTAGCAGGGGTAAGTGAGGCGGCCATTCGGCTCCGTGGAAAAGTGTTCGGTGCGCCGGCGCACCAGTACAGTATCTGAAGTGGCGAAAAATGTTCCTTCTGTGGACGCTGCATATCATACGCCACTGACGGCGTGCCGGATCGGTGGCCGGTTTACCAGCCACCGTCCAGCATGCGAAGTGCTACTGCTTGATGACCCACACCTTTATTTCGGGATGGACATCTGCGTGCAGGCGAATCGGCACACGATACACGCCGAGTGCCTTGATTGGCTCCTTGAGGTCAATCTGGCGCTTCTCGACCGTGAATCCCTGTTCCGCGAGTTGCTGCACGATATCAGCGGACGTCACCGATCCGAACAGCTTGCCCTCCTCGCCAACGCGAGTGGAGAACGTGAGGGACACCTGCTCGAGCTTGCCGGCGTGTTCCTGAGCCGAGCCGCGACGGGCCTCCTCTGCTGCCTCGAGACGCTGGCGCTCCTGCTCGATTCTCTTCTTGTTGCCCGGGGTTGCTTCGTAGGCGAAGCCGCGGGGAAGAAGAAAGTTGCGGGCATATCCCGGAGAAACCTTCACCACGTCTCCGGGGTGACCGAGTTTTTCCACTGCCTGCCTGAGTATGACTTCCATAATGCCGTTTCCAGTTGAGGTAAATCGCGACCACGCACCGGGCGGTCGCAGGTAAGTTATTCAGTTTTCAGGCAGATTTCGCCTGACCACGCGTTCGCAGATCGAGCCACGTATCACCAAGGCCCAGCCCGAAAGCGAGGGCAGCCACTATCGGCCACGCCAGAATTGCCAGCGCCACGAGCATGAACGTCATTGCCCTCGAACGCGACAACCAGGCGAGGATGCCCATCCCCCGCAATGCATACAGAAATCCAAAAAACACCAGCAGATTGAGCCCGGCATTCCTGCCTTCCGCAAACGCCGGAAGAAGGTAGATCGAAGCGCCGACAGCCACACCCCACACCAGTTGGTCGTTAAACCGCAGATTCCGGAGCCTGTTCAGAGGCGGACCAATGGGTACCGGACTCATTCGATGGAACAGCGCCCATCCCAGCGCCAGTGCAGCGAGCGACTCGAGTGCCAGGAGTGCCGGAACGATCAACGCTGACCACGCGGGAATCGAAGCAAGCTGTGCTTCGCTTTCCTCAGTGAGCCGCTGGAGCGATGGTGAGCCATCAACGACGTTCTTCCACCCGGGCTGCGCGCTGACCTCTCGCAGTGATGCAATCGACTGGTCGTTACGTCTTCCGTATTCGGTTGCCATCGTGTTTGCAATGCGAGTGGGACCGCCCGGAGAAACCAGCACCAGCGCAAACCCGAGCGCGGATGCCACTGCAAGCGCCGACAGCGCACGGGGAAGAAATGCCTCCGCTGCAATCAGAACGCTCACCAATCCGAAACTCGCTGCAAGCAGCAACGCCCAGCCGCGAGCCAGCAGGCTGTACGAACTGCCGATTGGTCCCGCAGGAGTGGCCAGAAGAACGGCAGCGATGACAATCCAGATGATCGCCAGCGCAAGCCGCCCGCCGTTCTTCCATGCCACCACGGCGCAGACTGCGACGACGGCGACGAGGAGGAGCGGTGTCTGCTCGATGGGCATGATGACACGCATCGCGGGGACCAGCGGCGCAAGCATGAACGCCGCGAGCCCGAGCGCGAGCCGCCGCCACGATCCCCGAGCCGGAGCCGGTGCGGCGGGTTGTGTCATGCTAGGCCGTGTGACCCTTCAGATACGGAATAATCGCCAGATAGCGCGCGCGCTTGATGGCGGTGGAAAGCTGGCGCTGATGCCGCGCGCACGTTCCACTCAGCCGGCTCGGCAGAATCTTGCCCTGGTCTGTGATGAATCTTCCGAGGGTGCGATCATCCTTGTAGTCAATCCAGCGCACGCGTCCTTCGCAGAACGGGCAGCTTTTCTGTGGTCTTCTCATGATCGGTTAATCCTCGTCGTCGTCATCGTCATCGCGGCGCAGGGCCTGCGCAGCAAGCTCTTCTTCGCTCATCGGCGGGGCGCCGAGTTCGTGCTCGTGCAGCGTGAGCAGGTAGCGAACGAGGCCATCGTCCAGCTTCAGGGCGCGCTCGTATTCGGGAAGCGCGGCCGGGTCTGCTGCAAAGCGGGAAACGACGTAATAGCCGTTTTCGCGTGAGCCGATCTGGTAGGCCAGCTGTCTGCGGCCCCAGTGGCTGACTTCGGCTTGCTCTTGAGCGCCGATCAGCCCGTGGAAGCGCGAGATCTTGTCATTGATTGCGGCGTCTTCGAGTGTTGAGTCGAAGATATACACCGCCTCGTAGTTACGAGACATGCAGGCAATCCTCCTTGTGGTCCTGATTCCGCCCCCCGCTGGTTGCCGGAGCAGGGGGAAGGTGTGAAGGCCGATTCGGCCGTTTTTAGGAACCTGAAAGATACCCAGCCATCCCGCCCGAGGCAACGAACTTGCCACGTTGCACTGGTGCCTGCCCGGCATAGCTTTGCACAGGCCACACGGCCATTAACAGAGGTGCTTCAAATGAAGTTTTCAAAAATGACGATGGTCGCTGCCGGAACTCTCATCTTTTCGGCGTGCGGCGGGGGTAGTTCACTGGGGGGCCTGGACGCTGAGGCAACCTATACGATCGCGCTGACTTCGGCGGCCGAGGTTCCGGCGCCAAAAACCACGACAGCATCCGGCTCCGCTGTAGTGATTGTTTACCCCAACAGCATTGACTACCAGCTCAGCGGCACTGCGATCAGTTCCGTCTCGATGGCGCACATTCACAGCGGAGCTCCCGGGGTTGCAGGGCCGGTCGTGGTCACGCTTTACCTCCCGGGAACTCCAAGTGGTGCGATCGCAGGTATCTTCGCGAACGGGACGCTCACGGCGGGGAATCTTCCTTCGGGGGTTACGCTCGAGTCTCTCAAAGCGCTAATACTGAGCGGCAACGCTTACATAAACGTCCACACCACGGCGAACCCGGGCGGAGAAATCAGGGGCCAGCTCAGGTAAGGACCAACAGAAACGGGGAGATCCGGAATGAAGGGAAGGCTTGCAACGACGCTGCTTCTGCTTGTCACTGCCGCAGGCGCGCTGTCTGCTCATGATCTGTTTTTTCGGGCGAACAGCTTCCACATCACCGCGGGATCGGTGCTTCGCCTGCGTGCTCTGAACGGGACGTTCAGCAAGAGCGAGAATGCAGTTGCGCGGGACCGGCTGCGGGACCTGAGTGTTGTGTCGCCGGACGGACACTTACACCCTGATACTGCAATGTGGTCATCCACCGGTGACACCAGCGTGTTCACTCACCAGACTGGTGCTGCGGGAACGTATCTCATCGGCGCTTCGCTGAAGCCGCGTGAAATCACGCTCAAGGCGGAGGACTTCAACCACTACCTCGCCGACGACGGGATTCCGGATGTTCTTGCCGCGCGCAAGCGCAACGGTGAGATGGGCAAGGGCGCCACTGAGCGCTATTCCAAGCACATCAAGGCGCTCGTCCAGGTTGGCAATACACGGAGTGCCGGGTTCGACGCCGACCTGCATTATCCGGCCGAACTCATTCCGCTCGACAACCCGTATTCGAAGGCGCCGGGCTCGACACTACGGTTCAAGGCGATGGTGGACGGCGCCATCGTGCCGAACCAGCTCGTTGTTGCAGGAGGCCGAACTCCTTCAGGCGCGAGGCATCGCGAGATACGCGTTCGCACCGGCACCGATGGTGTTGCGCGAATCAAGCTTGCGGGACGAGGCCAGTGGTATGTGAAGTTCATCCACATGGTGCCGTTTGAAGGTACCCAGCCCGCCGAGAAAATTGATTACGAGTCGAAGTGGGCTACTTTGACGTTCGAGACACGCTGAAGCCAGCTAGACGTTGAACCGGAAGAGGAGTACATCGCCGTCGGCAACGATGTATTCCTTTCCTTCCGATCTGACAAAGCCTTTTTCGCGCGCGCCTTTCCAGCCCGAGTTGGCAACGAAGTCGTCGTAACCCACTGTTTCCGCGCGGATGAACCCGCGCTCGAAGTCAGTGTGAATCACCCCGGCTGCTTTCGGTGCGCTGTCACCGCGGTGGATGGTCCAGGCGCGAACTTCCTGCTCTCCAGCCGTGAAGTAGGTCTGGAGACCGAGCAGGTGGTAGCCGGCGTGAATCAGCCGGTCGAGACCAGCCGACTCGAGACCCAGTGACGACAGGAACTCCGTCCTGTCTTCAATTGGCAGCTCCGAGAGCTCAGCTTCGATTTTCGCAGAGAAGGGAACCACCTGCGCGTGTTCTCCGCTCGTCTTCACTGCATCACGCAGTGCCTTGAGGTGGGGGCCTTCGTCTCCGTGCAGCTCGCTGTCGCTCACATTAGCGGCGTAAAGAACGGGCTTGCTCGTCAGGAGCGAAAGCGGCGCAAGTACAGCTTTCTCATCTTCCGTAAGTTTGGCCTCCCAGAGGCCGCGCCCTTCCTTCAGGAATTCGAAAGCGCGTTCCAGCGCAGGAAGTTCTGCGGTGGCTTCCTTGTCGCCCGTTCGCGCGGTGCGGCGGGTTTTGTCGAGGCGCTTTTCGATGGCGGAAAGATCTGCAAGCGCCAGCTCGAACTCGATGACTTCGCGATCGCGCGCGGGGTCGACGTTGCCCATCACGTGCGTGACATCTTCGTCCTCGAAGCATCGGACGACGTGCAGTATCGCGTCTGTTTCGCGAATGTTCGCGAGGAACTTGTTGCCGAGTCCTTCGCCTTCAGCGGCTCCCTTGACGAGGCCGGCGATGTCCACGAACTGCACGACCGCTGCAACCGTTTTCTTCGGCTGCACGATCTCGGCAAGTTTGGCGAGGCGCGGGTCGAGCACCTCGACCATGCCGACATTCGGCTCTACCGTGCAGAATGGGTAGTTGGCGGCTTCGGCCTTGGCTGCCGTGAGCGCGTTGAACAGCGTGGATTTTCCAACATTCGGCAGACCTACAATTCCCAGCTTCAGCATTTCAGTTGGTTTCCGTCGCGCCGTCGCCGTCGCGGTTATGTGCGTTCATTGATTTTTCAGTTCCATCGCGCAGCCAGGTGTCAACGACGGCTTCGAACTTCGGCATCAGGCCAAGAATGTCATCGCGTTCATCACGCGCAAATGGAGCCAGCACGAAATCGGCGAGGTCGCGTATGATGTGTTTTCGCTCTTCGCCGGGGCCCACTCCAATTCTCAGCCGCGGATATTCCCTGTTTCCGAGCGCAGCTTCGATGCTTCGAAGTCCGTTGTGCCCGCCTGCGCTTCCGCGTGCTCTCACGCGAAACCTTCCCACAGGCAGCGCGACGTCATCGACGATCACCAGCAGATCTTTGGGCGCCGCCCAGAAAGGCTTGCGCAGATAGTTCTTCAGGACATTGCCGCTGAGATTCATGTACGTAAGCGGTTTGATGAGCCGCACGCGAGTGCCCGCTGCCGATACGGTTGAGGTCATTGCCTCGCCGTCGCGCTTCCACCCGTCAGAATGCCAAACGTCGGCGAGGTGGTCGAGTACCCACCAGCCGACGTTGTGCCGTGTTGCTCCGTACTGCCGCCCGGGGTTTCCGAGCCCGAGAATGACCTTCAAGGGCTAGGCCGAAATCACTTCTCGTCGCCTGCATCCTCGTCATCCTTCTTCGCGCGGATGACTTCCGGCTCGGCGGTAGCATCCGTTTCCTCGACTGCTGCGGCTTCGACAGCGGCACGCGGAGCGGAGAGAACGCAAACCGACGCATCGAGGTCGTCGATGACTTCGAGGCCTTCAGGCAGAGGAATGTCGCGGACGTGGAGGGAGGATCCGATGACGAGCTTCGTCACGTCGACTTCGAGGTGATTCGGGATGTTCGACGGATCGACTTCTACTTCCAGTTCGCGCATCGTCTGATCGAGGATGCCGCCGTCCATGCGGACGCCGTCTGGAACTCCCATGAGAATGATGGGCAGCCGGACGATGACTTTCTCTCCGGCGACCAGTTCCTGGAAGTCGACGTGAAGAATCTGGCGCTTGAACGGGTGGCGCTGGATCTCGCGAATGAGTGTCCGCGCCGACTTGCCGTCAACCGCGAGGTCGATGACCGTGTTTTCAGCGGAGATGTGGCCGAGCAGGCGCTCCAGCTCGCGTGT
Organism: Gemmatimonadaceae bacterium; assembly: GCA_046593625.1. Lineage (GTDB taxonomy): Bacteria > Gemmatimonadota > Gemmatimonadetes > Gemmatimonadales > Gemmatimonadaceae > UBA4720. Next base: position 22,219 of record JBKJNN010000142.1, read on the forward strand.
ATCTATCGACAGTGCCTGCGGATCGCGGCCGTGACCATAGATGATTGCCGGAACGCGGCCTGCGCCGCGGAGCTTGCGGGCGACGCCCTTGCCGCTGGTGTCCCGAACGTTCGCTGAAAGTTGTGCTGATGCCATTTTAATTGCCCCTGAACTATTGCTCGAAAAGCGAACTGACTGACTGCTCGCTGTGTATGTACTTGATTGCCTTCGCCAACAAATCACCAACAGACAGAATATTGAGCTGCGGAAACTTCTTTTCGTCCGCGATGCGGACGGTATCGGTAACCGTCACTTCCTTTATGGGCGCATTCGAGAGCCGCTCGACGGCAGGGCCGGAGAGCAGCGCGTGAGTTGCGCACACATATACATCCTTTGCACCAAGATCTTTCAGAGCGCGAGCGGCTTCTGAAACCGTTCCCGCGGTGTCGATCATGTCATCGGTGAGAAGGCAGTCGCGCCCCTCGACTTCTCCGACGACGTTTACAACTTCGCTCTGGTTGGGCCGTGGCCGCCGCTTGTCGATGATGGCGAGTGAGCCATTCAACCGCTTTGCGAACCCTCTCGCCATTTTTGCCGAGCCGACATCCGGAGCGACGACAACCAGGTCATGCAGCTGCTTTTTTCTGTAATGCGAAACAAAAACCGGTGCTGCGTAGAGGTGATCGACAGGCACGTCGAAAAACCCCTGGAGCTGGTGCTGGTGAAAATCGAGTCCAAGCACGCGGTTGGCTCCGGCCGTCACTATCATGTTGGCCATGAGCTTCGCCCCGATGGCTACGCGCGGCTGGTCCTTTCGGTCCTGACGCGAATAACCGTAGTACGGCATCACACAAGTAACGCGCGCAGCCGAGGCCCGCTTTGCCGCGTCGATCAGGAGCAGAAGCTCCATGATATTCTCGGCCGGCGGGTTTGTTGGCTGCAGTATGAAGACGTCATTGCCACGGACGTTTTCATCTATGCGTACGAAAATCTCGCCGTCTGCAAAGCGCGAAATTGTCGATCTGGCGGGCTCAACTCCGAGAGCACGGGCGATTTCCTCGGAAAGTGCGGGGTTGCCCGACCCTACGAGGAGTTTGAAGCCATGACTCGGTACGGAAAGTCCGTCCATTGCCGCGATAGCCTTGAAAGTTAAGTGAGAGGCGAGCCCAGTTCAATTGGGTCGCGGCTCCCGGAGGTCCGGGAGCACGCAATTTAACCCGCCCAAGGGGGTGTTGGGAGCGTTCTGTCCAGCTATTCCGGGGGAAATCCGTAGGGAACCAGCTGTGACGCCACCTTGGACTGGTCTCCGACAACCACGATCGTCATCCGGGTGGGATCGAGTGCCGTCCGAGCGATCCGCGTTACCTCGGCCGGCGTGACCGCATGAACCCGCTTCACATAGTTCTCCAGATAGTCACGACTGAGGCCGTGCAGATTGAGGAAGCGCAACTGGCTGATGATGCCGGTTGGGCTGGAGTTCTGGAGCACGAAAATGCCGGCGAGGTAATTCTGGATTCCTTTCAGCTCCTCGACCGAAGGCGGCTCGCTCCGCAGGCGGTCCACCTCGTAGAAGATTTCCTTGAGCGATGCGCCGGTCACATCCGTCGTTACGTCAGCCTGCTGAGTCCAGTAGGCATCCTTGTAACGGCTCGATACCGAGCTGAAAGGCGAATAGGTGTAGCCCTTGTTTTCGCGGATGTTCCGCGTGATGCGGGAGCCGAACGATCCTCCGAGCAGCGCGTTGGTGACAGTAAGCGCCGGGTAATCGGGTGCCGATGGCGTCAGAACAGGAAGGCCGAGTATGAGGGTCGATTGCACTGAGCCGGGGCGGTCGACGAGGTAGATGGCTCGTTTCGTCGACGGATGGGGGAGGTTGTCGGTTGGCGTCGAACCCTTTGGCCACCCGGTAAAGGCTGCCCGGATCGCGGCCTCGGTTGCCTTGGAATCGAATTTTCCGGCGACGTAGAGCTGTGCTCGTCCGGCACCGAAATTCGCTGCGTAGAACTTCCTGATGTCGTCGCTCGTGATGGAGTTGATCATCGGCTCAGTGGGAAAGATCCGGCCGTAGGGATGCTCTCCGTAGAGCGCGCCCCTGAATTTTTCCAGGGCAAGCGACGACGGCTGAACTTTTGACTGCGCGAGGCTGCGGCGCCGAACCGTCTTGAGCCGTTCGAGTTCCGAATCAGGGAAGCGCGGGTTTCTCGCAACATCCGCGACCAGCGCTACCATTCCCGGCGCAAACTCCGAGAGCGCGCTGCCGCTGACGGTGGTCTCATCCACACCTACGCCGACGTTAACACTGCCGCCCATGCTTGCCGCAGTGCTGGCAACTTCCTTGGCAGTGCGTGAAACTGTCCCCTCCTGCATCAGATCACCGACCATGTCGGCAAGCCAGACTTTGTTCGCAGGCTCATTCGCGTTTCCGCTCCGCACGACGAGCGACATCCACGTCTTGGGAACCGTACCGTAAGGTATGAGAGTCACCTTCAGCCCGTTGGCCAGCGTGAAGCTGCGCGTCGCAGGGAGAGTGAAGTTTCGAGGAGTGCCTGGCTCGGGCGGTTTTTCCTTCTGGGCCTCGAGCGACGGAGCGAGCATGACGGAGAACAGAGCCAGCCCTGCCAGCTTACGCGGAATCTTCATATTGGATTTCATTGCGCGGCCGTTGGTTCGATGGAGAGGACGGTGCGATTGCCGGGACGGAGATACTCAAGCGCGGTTTTGCGAATGAGCTCGGGAGTGACTTTTCTGAACTCCGCTTCGATCCTGTTGATGCGCGAGGGATCGTCGTCGAACAATGCGAACGACGCGAGCATGTCTGCCCGCCCGAATCCTGAATTCAAGTCGCTGTAGAGTGACGATCTGAACTTGATTCTCGCCTTGTCCAGTGTTGCCTGCGAAACCGGTGCGGAGCGAATGCGCTCGATCACGGAATCAGCAGATGCGAGAATGCGTTCCGTGCTGACTGTCTTGTCGTGGTAGAGCGACACAGTCCACAGCATCGGACCGCTGTAGTTGAACATGTTGCCGAGCAGGTTGATTCCTCCGTCCACCGAGCCGGTGAGCCCGCCTTTCTGCACGAGCGACTCTCGCAGCTCAGAATCCTTCCCCTGAAGCAGCATCTGGTCGATCAGGCCCATCGCGTAGAACTCAGGTGTGTTTCGCTCCGGCATGTGGTAGGCAAATGCGAGAGCCGGCCGGTTGGCTTTGGCGTCTTCTTTCGACGCCCGCTTCTCCTTCTGCTGCCGTGGCTCGCTCAGGTCCGGCTTGGCCGGCTGGTTGGCTGCCGGAATTCTGTTGAAATATTCATGAATCATTGCGAGCGTGGCCTTCGTCTCGAAGTCACCCACCACCACGAGCACTGCGTTGTTCGGCGCGTAGAAAGTCTTGTGGAACGCTCGCACGTCCGCGAGCGTCGCTGCGTCCAGTTCGGCAAGATCGCCGTAGAAATTGTGCGCGTTGTACCAGTTGGTGTTGGCGTATTGCGGCATGTCGAGCCATGGGAATCCGCCGTATGGCTGGTTCAGCACGTTGACTCGGACCTCGCTTTTCACGACGCCCTGCTGGTTCGTGAGCATCGCCTGATCGATCGCCAGGCCGCGCATCCTGTCCGCCTCTGCCCATAGCATTGTTTTCAGCGTGTGAGCAGGAACGATTTCGAAATAGTTGGTGAAGTCGAATCGGGTTGATCCGTTGAGCGTCCCACCGTTGGACTGCACGAGGCCGATGAACTCGCCTTTGCCGAGGTTGTCGGAGCCCTGAAACATCATATGCTCGAACAGGTGCGCAAAGCCGGTGCGATCACGCGGCTCGTTGCGCAGTCCCACTCCGTAATAGACCGCGATGGTCGCGGTAGGTGCAGTGTGGTCTGGGGAGAGAACGACTTTCAGGCCGTTGGCGAGCTTGTGATACTCGACCGGCACGCTGAATCCGGATGCTCCCTGTGCCGCTGCTGCGGATGGAACCGACAGGGTCGCGAACGCCACACCGCTGGCGAATGAACGAAATGAAAACTGTCGCCATTGGCTCATGTGAGCTCCTTGCTGTTGTTGGAAGTCGGTTGATTTATTGCCCCCGGTGGATTCGAACCACCATTCTCGGATCCAAAGACCGATGTCCTGCCATTGGACGAGGGGGCAGACGAGGTAAAACTACCTCACGCCGGGGGGCTGAACAACGTTGCGCCATCGTGCGCGAAACAACGATCAATCTTTCTTCGGGTTCCCGGCGCGGAGACTTCATGAACCGGAAACGGCAGCCACCGGAAGAGACACAGATGTTGACGTGCGGGTTGCCACGAACGTTGCTCCCTCAACTTCCCAGGCTGCTGAGGGAAGCGAATTCACAACCCCGAAAACCGTCGAGCCCGAGCCGCTCATGCGCGTGAGAGTTGCCGGAATAGAGCGAATCGCGTTCAGCGCAGCCATCAACTCCGGGTGGCGTTGCAGGACCGGGCCTTCGAAATCGTTGACTGCAAACTCACTTATCGAGTCCCACGAGCCGAGCGCTTCCACGGGCACGATGGACGGAGTCGTTTCCCGAACTACGGTATCGCCTTCCAGTTCGCTCGTTGCGCGATCATCGTCGAGCCAACGGTAAGCGTCTGCTGTAGAGACGCCGAAGGATGGCGTGAGAAGGACGACGTCACGTGCGGGCAGCGGCGGAAGCGCAAGCAGCCGTTCGCCGCGTCCCCATGCGAGGGCCATGACTGCATCGCTCACGAGAAACGCAACATCGGCTCCGAGTTCACCCGCCAATTGCGCCAGTGCACCGGCTCCAATCGGACGCGGTGACATATAATCGAGCGCGCAGAGAACGGCGGCGGCATCTGCGCTTCCCCCACCAAGACCCGCGCCTACCGGTATCCTCTTGTCGAGCGCGATTCGAAACCCCGCGGGCCATCCCGCGGCCTCGGTGTATGACAGAGCTGCTCGCCACGCAAGATTGGACTCGGTGCTGCCCGTTTCGTTTCCGGAAACGTCCAGTGTTCTTTCGCCATGCGTGGCCTCGACCGTGATCTCGTCGGCGAGATCGATTCGGTGGAACAGTGTTTCCAGCGAGTGGTAACCCGAATCCTCCCGCGCAAGAACCCGCAGGTGCAGGTTGATCTTTGCCTGCGCGGAGATTCTGACTTTCGTGAGAGTCACCCAGCCGCTCGCTGCGGGGCCGCCTTGATCTCCTTCAGGTGGAGACCGAGGCTGATGAAATACCAGAGCCCGATAAGCGTAATTGGAATGAAGCTCAGGATATGAAAGCCGATTGCCCAGCTCGTTGCCTGCGCTGCGGCGACTCCGTAAATACCAAGTCCCACCGTGGCGAGCTTCTCGAAGAAGCCAAAGAATCCCGGAGCCGATGGAAGCGCGATTCCCACGGCGATCAAGGTCTGAATGAACATCGCAGCGGAGAACGGCAGCGCTATTCCGACCGCCTTGAACCCGACCCAGAACGCAAACGCATTGAGGAGCCAGTGCGCCAGAGCCCAGGCGAGAACAAGTGCGAACCGCCCCGGACTCTTGAGTACGCTGAGACCCTCGCTGAATCTGTTGAGAGCGAATTTCCCTTTTTCTTCGAGCGATGGGGAGAGGCGGCGGGCAAAGAGCTCGAACACGCGGACCACCATGGCCGGGAAGAAGGCCAGCGCATAGAGAGATACGAAGAGTATCACCGAAAGAACGACCGAAGCCTGTGCGAGGTTGCCCAGCGATTGGCCGGCAATCGTCGCGCCGCGGGGGAAGGCGGGATCGAGGAAGGCAGCCACTGCCAGGATAATGAGCGCGAGCATGTCGAACAGCCGATCCACTGCCAGCGACGCGACCGAAGTAGCGAAGGGGATGCCGGTTTGTCGCGTGAGTGCATACGCTCTCGCGATTTCGCCCGCGCGCGCCGGGATCAGATTGTTCGCCATCATCCCGATTGCAGTCGATCGCCACAGCGGACCGAACGGCTGGCTGGGAGCGACGGGCTGAAGAATCACCTTCCACCGAAGTGCGCGGACCGGGAAGATCAGCGTAGCGCAGAGTGCAGACAGCAGGAAAAGGGGAAGGCTTGCCTGCGAAAGCTCCTTCCATACGATGGCGAGCGACACGTCCTTGAGCGTCCACCACAACAGGATCGCGCTGAGCGCAATACCAATGACACTTCTTACCCTGCCTTTCATTCAGGCCGATGCAGCGAGTGCAACCAGGTCGAGAAGTTCGTCGAGTTGATCGTCGGTGGGACGTCCCTGGGATTCGATTATCTGCTGGCGAAGTTCCATGGCGCGCTCGAGCGCGCGGGGTCCATTATACAGCAGCGTGTCAATCGCAACCGGAGCGGCTGCCGGAGCCGGCGTTTTTCTGCGAGCATCGCCCGAGATTCCGCCCAGCTGAAGAATGCTGGTGTCGATCAGCGCCTTCAACTCGCTGCCGCGGGCGGGCGTGTACAACGAACCGCGGGCCCCATGACGTGGATACCCGGCGCGTACCACGTGCGGCCCGGGCCCGTCGAAGAAAAGGCTGGAAATTGGAACTGTCTCCACTGAATCGCTCATTGTCTCAAATCTCGGCAATGCGCGAGGAGGTGTCCATTGCCAGCCGAATTTCGCGAATTGCCTCGATGAGGCCAACAAAAATCGCGCGGCTCACGATCGAGTGCCCGATGTTCAGTTCCTCGACCTCGGGAATTGCTGCAACGGGTCCTACGTTGCCAACGTTGAGACCGTGACCCGCATGCACTGCGAGGCCGGCTGCACGACCTTCGCGTGAGGCTTCCTCGAGTGCAGCCAGCAGTGCCCTGTTTCCCGGTTGGCCGGCATACTCTCCAGTGTGCAGCTCAATTGCGTCTGCGCCGAGTTTCGCCGACTGGAGTACCGCTTTGGTCGATGGGTCGATGAAGAGACTGGTCCGAATGCCGGCGCCTCGAAGGGCAGCGATTGCATCCGCCACGCGGGAGCTCTGATGGAACACATCGAGCCCGCCTTCGGTAGTTATCTCTTCACGCTTCTCTGGCACCAGAGTCACCTGCTGGGGACAGATACGGACGGCGATGGCAATCATCTCGTCCGCGCACGCTGCTTCGAGATTGAAATAGGTGGACACAGATGTTGCAAGCGCCTCTACATCGGCGTCCTGCACATGTCGTCTGTCCTCGCGAAGATGCGCGGTGATTCCATCTGCACCTGCAAGCTCGCACATTGCCGCGGCTTCGACCGGGCTGGGCTCGATTCCCCGGCGGGCCTGCCTCAACGTCGCGACATGATCGATGTTTATATAGAGACGAAGATGTCTTGCTGGCATTTCAATCGCCGGTTAGGTTCGCACCAACTTCCATGGAGTACGATGTGAAGAAAAGTCTGCTCTTGGCTGTGCTGCTCACCGCATGTGCACCCAAGGTTACCACCACGACGACGAATTCGCCCGTCGGCGCAACGACGCCGGGCACCGCAAATCCGTCGACAACCCCGCCTCGCGCTTCAAACGCTACCGGAGCGGCTTCTGCCAAAGCAGCCGTCGAACAGTTCCTCACTGCCGTTCGCGCTGAAGATATCCAGGCAATGTCTGTCATCTTTGGGACCAATCGCGGGCCCGCGCGCGACAATATGGATCGTGACGAACTGGAAAAACGGCTCGTGATCCTTCAGTGCTATTTCAATCACGACAGGTTCCGCGTAACGGGAGAGCTTCCCGGAGACCAGGGCCACCGCGTGGTACAGGTCGAAATGACAAGGGATGGCGTCACCAGGTCACCGAACTTCTATTTGATCCCTGGCCCTGGCAGCCGTTGGTACATCGACAACATGGAGATCGCGGCAGTCCGCGATTTCTGCCGCAAATCCGGCTAATGCTCGGATAGCTCGACAAGAATTCCTCCCGTAGACGATGGGTGAAGGAAGGCGATTCGCTTTCCTTCGGCGCCAATACGGGGGTTTTCATCAATCAGCCGGATGCCATGCTCCCGGCACTTCTCGAGGGTACCGTCCAGATCGTCCACCGCAAAGCAGATATGGTGAATTCCGGGACCCCGTTTGGCGATGAACTTTCCAACAGGCGTGTCGCTGCTCACTGGCTCGAGCAGCTCGATAAGTGATTCGCCCGCACTCACCGCAGAGATTCGTGCGCCATCCGAATCTCCCACGTCCACTGGCTCCAACCCCAGTATCTGCTGATAAAAAGGAAGAGATTTCGCCACGGAATCGATTGCGATTCCGATGTGAGCTATTCGCGTGCCTTTTGGGGTTGAATCTTGCATTAGATTTCAGTTCGAGGACGAGTCTAACATAATCTGCACAAGCGTCCGGGTATCCGGTCCACGAGGGAGTTTAATGTCGAATGCGGTCGAAGTAACGGATAGCGATTTCGAAACCGAAATCGAGCAGCATCAGGGACTGGCGGTGGTGGATTTCTGGGCGACGTGGTGCGGACCCTGCCGTCTGATTGCTCCTGTGCTGGATCAGCTTGCTGTTGAATACGCCGGCAAGGCAAAGGTAGCGAAGCTCGACGTGGATACGAACATTCGCACGCCCGCGCGTTTTCAGGTTCGCTCGATACCTGCAATCCTGTTTTTCAAGGACGGAAAGCTCGTTGACCAGGTGATCGGAGCCGTTCCGAAGGCGCAGCTCGAAACGAAGTTCAAGCAGCACGCCGCCTGAGAAGCGGCCAGGGTCCCTGATGGCCCCGCCGGATGCCAAGGGCGTCCTCTACATCGTCAGCACTCCCATCGGCAACCTGGGAGACATGAGTTATCGCGCGGTCGAGACGCTATCCTCGGCCGCGCTTGTAGTAGCCGAGGACACGCGGCATTCGCGCCGCCTCCTCGACCACTATGAGGTCACGACTCACTGCTCAGCATATCACGAGCACAATGAAGCGCGCGAGTCTCCCCGGCTCGTGAAGCGGCTCGTGGCCGGTGAGTCGATCGCACTCATTACCGATGCAGGCACTCCTCTTCTTTCAGATCCGGGCGCTCGTCTGGTGACGGCTGCAATCGAAGCCGGGATTTCAGTAGTTCCGATTCCGGGGGCTTCGGCTCTGCTCGCGGCGCTGGTTGGATCCGGCGTTGCGTCAGAGGAGTTCACGTTCTTCGGATTTCTGAGCAGGAAGGGGAAGGATCGGTCCATGGCAATTGCCCGCATCGCATCACTTGCGCACACTGCCGTGGTCTACGAATCCCCGCTTCGTGTTGGTGCAACGCTCACCGAGCTCGCCGAGGCGGGAGCAGGGAGCCGCCAGGCGGTTGTCGCGCGTGAGCTGACGAAGAAATTCGAGGAGTTCGACAGAGGATCCGTCTCGCAGCTTGCGTCGAAATATCTGGAAACTCCCGCCCGTGGCGAAGTCGTGCTGGTGATTGCCGGCGCGCCTGAGATAATTGTCGATGACGACACATTGCGCGAGATCACGGCGCGACTGCGCAGTGAAGGCAACACTGCACGCGACATTGTCGAGAGGTTGATCAGCGAACACGGAGCGGCGCGAAATCTCGCTTATCGGCTGGCGCACGAGCAGTGATCGGATTTCCGGGAGCCACTGCCGAAGGCGCGCTGCTGGAGCCTGATCAGGTTGCCGACGACCTCGGTCCAGATGGTCCGATTGCAGCCGCGATGGGACAATACGAAGATCGCCCTGCACAGCGCGACATGGCCCGCACCATTGCCGCGCTCTACAACGATACAGGCGTCGGCCTCATCGAGGCCGGGACTGGTGTAGGCAAATCGTTGGGTTACCTGCTGCCCGCGCTGCGATGGGCCGCGCTCCACAATGAGCGCACTGTAATCTCGACCAACACGATCAACCTTCAGGAACAGCTCGTCCGCAAGGACCTGCCCTTTCTTGCCCTCGCACTTGCTGCCGAGCAGCCGGTTCGGTTTGCGCTGCTGAAGGGTTGGCGCAACTACCTGTGCCTTCTCCGGCTCGAGCAGGCGAAGCTCGCGGGCCCGACTCTGTTCGACGACAACGGCGGCGGGCTCGAGATGGTGTCACGCTGGGCGTCGTCAACCGAAGACGGATCTCTAAGCGACCTGAAGACTCCGCCAAGCTCGGAGTTGTGGGATGAAGTGTCCGCCGAGCCCGACCTCTGCACCAGGACTGCCTGTCCCCACTACGAAAGGTGCTTTCTCTTTCGCGCACGGCGGACTGCCGCGCAGGCAGATGTTGTCGTCGTCAATCATCATCTGTTGATGTCCGATGTCGCCGTGCGTCGTGCTGCGGGGAACTGGGAGGATGCAGCCGTCATTCCGTCCTGGAACCGGCTCGTCATAGATGAGGGCCATCACCTCGAAGACGCGGCGGACGCTCCCCTCG
>JBKJNN010000147.1:0-7211 GCA_046593625.1 Gemmatimonadaceae bacterium
GCAGTCCGGCGTGCGGTTGCAATGGCAATCGACAGGAAGAGTCTCGTCGAGAGCGTGATGGACGGCTACGCAGCGGTAGTAAATACCCTCAACCCGCCGGCAGTCCTGGGCCCGCACGCGTCGGCAGTGCGGGGTATCTCATTCGATGTCGCAGGTTCAGAGCGAATTCTCGACTCAATCGGGTGGAGAAGAAATGGGGGCGGCACAAGGTTGAAGGAGGGTCGGCGTCTTGTACTGACCATGATCACGCAACCCAACAGCGTGGATCGAGCGACCTCTCAGTATGTGCAGGCCCAGCTCGCCAGGGTTGGAATCGAAACGAAAATTGATGAACTGGATGCTGCCGCGTTTGAAAGTCGCCTCAACTCGGGAGCCTTCGATCTCGATATCGAGATCCCCAACCAGAACGACGCAAATCCTGCCTTCCTCCTGGCTCTCCGATGGTACTCGAAGTCGAACGTGCGGAGCTCCGGCTACATGCTCGCCGGCCCTCGCTTCGATTCGCTCGTAAGCGAGTCGCTTGCCAGCACCGATCATGACATCGGCCAGGAAAAGGCAGCCCAGGCAATGCACGTTCTCGTGGATGAGGAGGTCGCCGCGATTCCGCTGGCAGGATTGTACCGCATCTATGCAATGAAGTCGTCCGTAAACGGGTTCGACCCGCACCCATCGCGAATCAATCAGTCGTGGACGAAAATTTGGATGGCCGCGCACTGATGAAAGCCGGCATCGCAGATTTTGCTTTTCAGCGTCTCCTGGCGCTGCCGCCGGTGTGGATTGGTGTTTCCCTTTTCGCCTTCGCGGTTGCCAATCTCGCTCCCGGAGATCCCGCTCAGATAATTCTTCAACGGCAATCTGGTGAACCGCCCACGGTACAGGCGGTCGCGCAGCTGAGGAAGGAGATGGGCCTCGACGAACCATTCGTCGTTCGCTACGGCAAGTGGTTGGGCTCGGCAGTGCGCGGGGACCTGGGCAAATCCTACAGCTCTGGCCAGCCTGTCTTTACAACTCTAATCAGCCGGTTGCCCGCGACACTCGAACTCGCACTCGGCTCGTTGCTGCTCGGACTCGTGATCGCGCTTCCACTCGGGGTGATTGCGGGAACGTATCGAGACAGGCTGCCGGATCACCTTGCCCGTTTGATATCTCTGGTTGGTACATCTACGCCGAATTTCGTGCTCGGGTATGTGCTGATACTCACCTTTGCCGTGTGGCTAGGGTTGCTGCCCGTGACTGGCTCGGGCGGCTGGCGATACATAGTCCTTCCGGTGATCACTCTGGGCGTTGCCGAAGCGGCGGCGCTCACGCGGCTCACCCGGTCGAGCATGATCGAAGTGCTCAGCGAGGATTACGTCCGCACCGCCCGCGCCAAGGGCTTGCACCGGCGGATGGTCGTCATGCGGCATGCACTCCGAAATGCACTCAACCCCGTCGCCACTCTTACCGGAGTAAGGTTCGGACGCCTGCTCGGCGGGGCGGTGATTGTGGAATACGTTTTCGCTCGAGCGGGAATCGGGACGACGATTGTGGATGCAATTCACGATCGCGACTACCCGATGATTCAGGGATTCATACTTCTCATGGGCACGGTGTTCGTGACAGTGAATTTTCTGGTCGATATCTCGTACGTCTGGCTCGATCCGAGACTGCGATTGTCTGAAGTTGCAGGAAGGAGGGCGGCCGTTGACTGACTTGTTGACTTCTCAGAGATATTTGACGGCGGCTGGCAGCTACTTCATCCCCGGCGAACGCTGGCGTGAGCTTGGGGCGCGTCTTGCGCGTGACCCGCTCGCGATTGTCGGCATCGCGATTGTAGTCCTCTTCACGGCCGTTGCATTGCTGGCGCCAGTCATTGCCCCTCACGATCCCAACGCAATTGATGCGATCCATCGCCTCGAAGGGCCTGGCGTTACGCATCTCCTTGGAACTGACAACCTGGGGCGGGACATGCTGAGCCGAATCATCTGGGGCTCGCGCTGGTCATTGGGAACCGTCTTTCTCGCGACCACGATGATCATGTCTATCGGGGTAGCGGTTGGAGTCGTCGCCGGCTACTACGGCGGCTTCGTGGACACGGTACTGATGCGGATCGTTGACGTGCTTCTTGCGTTCCCAAGCCTGCTGCTTGCTCTGGCGATTGCCGGAATGCTTGGCCCGGGAATCACCAGCGTTATCATCGCACTGGTGAGCGTCTGGTGGGCGAGCTACGCGAGGATAGTGCGGGGGCTGGTGATGTCGATTCGTGAGCGCGATTTCATCGCCGCAGCGTCAGGCCTCGGTGCTTCGGATGGCGAGATCATCATGCGTCACGTGCTTCCCAATGTCCTCCCGTCCGTCGCAGTGCTTGCAACGCTCGAGATGGGCGATCTCGTGCTCGCAGTTGCCGGCCTCGGCTTCCTTGGAATTGGAGTGCAGGCGCCCGTAGCGGAATGGGGCACGATGGTGAACGAGGGGCGCGCATTCCTGCTTTCCGCGCCCCAGTTGATGATCTATCCGGGCCTTGCGATAAGCCTTGCAGTCGTCGGATTCAATCTCCTCGGCGATGGGCTGAGGGATGTCCTCGACCCAAGGCTCACGCTGTCGATCAGGCCGTGACGCGAGTCTCCGACAAGCTGGTAATCGTCATAGTCTGGTTGTGAAGCTCACAGGCAACTTTGTCGCTAAGAGGAGAAATCTCGCCGTACGAGTAGAAGCCAGCGAACACAGGCCCGGGACCGAACGCCTTTCGTGCGCTCCTCACTTCTTCTCTCGCGCGGGTTTGTAGCAGGAGCTTGCGGCCGATGCAGCTGATGAGCAGCACCAACTCCGCCTCTTCTCCCGGGCGCTGGGAAGCGAGAGTCGCAGCGCTGCCCGCCGCGTCAATCAGGCGGTCGAGATTCGCGGTCATCATGCGCGCGCGAAACCCTTGAGGCACATCGCCGGCAAACGAAACGCTTCCGTCTGCCTCATCGATGCCGAGCAGCGTGCGCACGCGCTCCTCATCTCCGTCCACAGATTTGATATTGAGCGGGTTGAGAAGTCCCGATGCAGGGAGTCCGTAGGCCCTGTCACCGAGCATTCTCCTGTAGACCGCAAGCGCCGGTTCTCCATCGAAGGTGTAAACGCGGTTGCCCTCTGACCGCGTGATTTCCATCTCTTCACCAAATGGTTCCCATCCGCCGAGCGATCCCATTCCGACCTTCAGGCCCGCTCCGTAGAGACCGATCAGCACCAGCTGGTTTGCTTCCGGTTCTACATCCAGGCCGACAACCGTCGTCTTGAATCTGTCGCCATCTGACGCCAGACCTCCAGTGACTGAAACGCGGCTGGCGAGTTCTTTCCCGAGTCCGCGAATGAGCGCGGTTCCGTTGATGTTTATGCCCTCGGAGAAAACCAGAACGTGCCGGAGCCCGGGTTTTGTCAGGCGTCGTGCAGCGGCGCGGCCCGCTCGCTCTCCGTCATCTTCGCCGGAGAGGTTCTCTGAAACCACTTCCACAGTGGCATGTTCAAACTGAACCACCGTGGCGACACCGCCCGACTCCACGATGTCTTCGCCAGCAATCATTTCGGGGGCGGAAACAGAGACGAGTCGCGCGTCAGGGAATCGTTGTTTCACCCCGCTGTGAAAACGCGCGTCGGAATAGGCCTGGCGTCCGCCAAATAGCAGTACAAACTGCGGATTCTCCGCGCCCATCGTTCGGCTCTCCCAGATCCAGCCCTTGTCGGAGTCGAAAAGAAATTGTTCTATCTTCATAGGATGGGAAAATTAGTCACGTGACCAAACTCAATGGGAATCCATGAGAAAATTGCTGATAGGCCTGTTGGCTGGTGGTTTCCTCATGGCGGCTGGGACGCTGCTCGCCCGTCAGTCCGTGGGAATCGGAACCACTGGCCGGTCGATCACTATGCGGCAAGCGTGCCCGCCCGGTGAAACCGAGATCCGGCCGAATACGTGTGCGAAACCAGAACTGCCGCCCCCAACGATTATCGATTATCAGCCCCGCTCCACGCTGGTTACGCCGGAACACGCGATCAGGACCGCGAAATATCCTGCAATCGACTACCATGGACACCCCGGCGGGCGGCTCACGACTCCCCAAGGTCTCTCCGATATGGGCGCCGCCCTGGACAGCCTGAACATCCGGGTGATGGTGGCCGCCGATAACCTCTCGGGGGATCGGCTCGCGGCCGCCATGAGAAATATTCGCGCATCCGACAAGATGAAAGATCGAGTACGGGTGCTGGCGGGAGTCGATTTCAGAAACGTCGGTCCGGGCTGGGCGGAGAAGGCCGTTCAGCAGCTCCGAGCGGATGTCGCCGCCGGCGCGGTTGGTGTGGGAGAGATATCGAAGAGTCTGGGCCTGTCCATCCGCAAGGCGGACGGGTCGCGTCTCAAGATTGATGACCCGGATCTCGATCCACTGTGGACCGAATGCGCCCGACTGGGGATTCCGGTGTTCATACACACGGCCGATCCGCAGGAGTTCTTTCAGCCGATTGACTATTCAAACGAGAGATGGCTCGAGCTGGCACTCTTTGCGGGGCGCAGATATCCGGCCGATCGATTCCCGGCGTTCGAGCAGCTGATGTCAGAACGTGACAACCTGTTCCGGCGAAACAGAAAGACGACGTTTGTCGCGGCTCACATGGGCTGGCACGCGAACGACCTTGGGCGGCTTGGAAGAATGCTCGACGAAATGCCCAACGTGTACACCGAAGTTGGAGCTGTTCTCTACGATATTGGACGGCAGCCGCGCGGTGCACACGATTTCTTCGTGAAGTACCAGGACAGGGTTCTCTTTGGCAAGGATTCGTTTCAGCCGGAAGAATACCCCTATTACTGGCGCGTCTTCGAGACAGACGATGAGTACTTCGACTACTATCGCGGATATCACGCTTTCTGGAAGCTGTACGGTATTTCACTTCCCGACACTGTTCTAAGGAAGGTGTATTACCAGAACGCGCTCAGGATTACCCGGATGATTCCGTCGTCGGGGTGGCCTCGATAACGGCGCACGCGTAAACCAGGGTTTCATCGTACGCCAGCCGGCCATGGATGCGGTCCAGAGTTTCTCGAAGCGGTGAATCGGGGTCGGTCGCGCGGGCTCGAAACGCGAACATCTCAGGCTCGATGTCCAGAGTGACATCCACAAAGTCGAGCCCGCCGTCGGTGGAAGCTGAGATGCATTTATAGACAGCTTCCTTCGCCGAGAAGATCAGTTTTGGCCAGTCGGCTGCCGGTGGTGCGCTCTGAGTTTCTACCCACGTGATTTCGGCGTCGGTGCAGATCGAGCGCAGAACGTCGGCGTCGAGCGGCTCTGCAGGTTCTGCATCAAATCCGAGCGCTTCGAGACGAACTGAAGTCGCTACCGCCGCACCCACGAAGCCGCTGCAATGTGTGATGCTCCCCACGATTCCTTCCGGCCATTTCGGAGATCGATCGGAGCGAACGGGAATCGATAGGTCGAAAAACCCGAGTTCCGCGAGCGCCTGTTTGGCACACCAACGGCCAAGTGCGAACTCGCGTTGGCGTGATTCCACCGCCCCGCTAATCGCGCTGGACTCATCGACAGTCAACGGGGGCGGATCGTCGGCCTCGGTGGCGAAGGCCGTACGCACACCCTCGGGGAAAAATCCATTTGGCAGCACTTTCAAAGCATAGGAGCGCCCACACGTCTCGCCAAGTGCGACGTGCTCGGGAATTACCCGTTTTGAAGTTCGGCTTGGAGTTCCCGACGGGTTTTCTCAATGATGTCGCGAGTCCTGTCGCGAAGCGCGGGGACATCGGCGAGTGTCATTCCGTCAGTCGGAATCGGAGCAAGTACTCGCCCCTTTGCGCGCGCACGGCGGAATGCAAAACTGTGCTTTGCCATACAGCTCCGCGTTCCTGAAACGGCAATGGGCAGGATGGGGACGCCTGACTCGATTGCCAGCCTGAATGCACCATCCTTGAATGGAAGCATGTCTTCCGTCGGGGAGCGCGTTCCTTCGGGGAAAATCATCACTGAGACCTTCTTGTTCAGTCGGTCACGGCAGCCCGCCATCGCGCTGACCACGCTCTCGCGCTTGCCTCGCTTGATCGGGATGTCATTCGCCATCCGCATCATCCAGCCCATCACGGGAATCCTGAACACTGCGTCCTTTGACAGCCACTTCATTTCCCATGGAAAATGACTGATGAGAAAAATATCAGCGTAAGATTCGTGGTTCGAGACGGCAACATAGGGGAGTCGCGGATTGGCCGGCGCTTCTCCATCGGTCTCGAAACTCCACAGCGGGTTGAGCGTGACCTGAAGCATCGCGAGATGCCGGAACGCGCGGCCTGCACGGTACCGTGCAGGATCGAACGGCGCGGTAACGAGCCATACTGCGGCAACGTAGAAAATGCCGAGAAGAGTCACGAGTATGGTCGTCGTCCAGCCGATGACGTTGTACAGACGCTGCATTCCGGTGGCTTTGGGGGAGCGAAAAGATCAAACGAGGCGAGCGTCGAATATAATTCCGCCGCCTGCGGGACGCGCACCGATCATTTAACTAGCCTCTTTCGCCCTCCCGAGGGACGATGGTGATTCCGCCGCTTGCTTCGACGATCGCATGTTTTATCTGGTCCATGCGCTCGAGGCCCTGCTTGTCCCGGGCTGCCGCGAGGATGTCACTCTCCTCAACGCGTTCCTTTTTCATCACATCACGCCGTAATCGACCGTTCTCAATGACAAGTATTGGAACTCCATCGAGCAGGCGCTCGATCCGGGCAGAGCGCTGTTTCCACATCGACAGCATGATGTCGATCCCCAGCAAGGTTACCACGAGCAGAAACGCGTTGGTGACCGAAGAGTCCTGCGTGATCATAGCCTGCTGGATTGTCTCGCTGATGATCAGCAGCAGTACAAAATCGAACGCCGTCATCTGACCCATCAGACGATTGCCGGACAGACGAATCAGAATCAGGAGAATGAAATAGATCGCCGCTGCGCGAATGACTGAATCCATTTGCCGACCTCGTCAGGGATACGCGAATTGTGAAATACTGTAGGACGGTCCGCGCTCGACGCCCAGCTCGCCATGAATGCGCCCCTGTCTGAGATTCACGAGTCCGAAGGAGATGCGTGCAGGGCGGGATGACGGCGTGATACGGAACGTGTATTCCACCCGACCTGCACCGGACGTTGTCTTGTCGGGCTCCGGGGTGATACTCGTTACCTCCATCCCGGCAAGCCACGCATCGCTTAACC
>JBKJNN010000022.1:0-14251 GCA_046593625.1 Gemmatimonadaceae bacterium
TGGCGGAAAGACCGTATTGACTGCATCAGCCGATCTTGCTGGAGGAACAGCTTCTCCCGAAGCACCCCATGTCGCGGCCTACTGGCTCCCATCGTATGACTTGCTCGATCGCGAGGAATCCATCTACCGGCGTACCGTGAAAAAACTGGAGATGGGGAACCCTTCGAGCGTCGAGGCGCGTTGCGCGCGACTCGTCGGGCCTGCGAGTGGCGAAGGGGTGGACTGGTTCAGGCGTGCGCCGCTCGACGGGGGGTTTGCGGCCGAGGAGGTGGATGAGGACGGAGTTGTCGCGGGGAACGGGGGAGATGCGGCGCTATCCGGACTCATCGCCCACTCAGCGTGGTACGCTATTCACGCCCTCGGCGCGAGCATGTGACGTGCTTGGCGAACACCTGACTACTATTTGTTGAGGCGCTGAGCCCCCGCTCGTAGTATTCTGTCCACTACTCAGCTCGGGTGGCGAAACCGGTAGACGCGAGGGACTTAAAATCCCTTGAGGGCAACCTCTTGCGGGTTCGATCCCCGCCCCGAGCACTAACGACTTACGGCAGACAGGTGAGGTTGTGTCAAGGGCGGGGGGAGCGCCGGTCTGCAGCCATCGTCGCCAAGGCGAGGCGAGTCGGCACGATATGAAAGGCGATTCTATCGGGAATCGATTCGAAATCCGAGGTTTGCCACTCGACCTTCCAGCGGCCCCCAGACGTCAGTGGTCCATCGGCCTCCAATACCTCTAGCCGGAAGTACCAGGCGATCATATTTCGTTTGCCGGAAGCCGAGCAAGTTCTCTGCATTGAGAAAAACACGTACACGTCCGAAGCGACGCTCTACCATGGTGCCGATATGCACGTAGGGCTTGCTCCTCGCACGGTACGGATTGTCGTCAAGGGATTGCTCACCAGTGTAATAGAGCTCGACGCCGACTCTTGCGCGTCCTTCTTCCTCCCACGCCGCTACGATTCCCGCCTGCTGTCCTGGCGTAAGCGGTACCTGGCGGCGCACTGAGGTCTCGGGGTCTTCTTCGGTCGAACGAACGTAGGTGTAGGTGGCAGTTATGTGGAACGGCTTGGGATTCCACCGAGCAAGCAACTCGCCACCGGCAGTACGCGTGGGTCCGTCGATGTTGTCGAGCTTGATCCGACTCTCGTCCATTCCTACGGTTCGCACGGCGACGGGATGCGTAATCGTTGAACGGAATGCCGTAGCGTTCACCTCGACCGATCCAATCAATCCGCCTAAATCTAACGAACCGCTCGTCGCCTTTTCGGCGCGCAATCCGCTCAACGATTGCACTGGGCGGAGCCCAGTCACCTCCGTCACCTCGGTAAACGGTGTCGGTGCAAAGTACCCGCCGCCGCCGGACGCACGGACAGTCCAGACTGAGCCCAGCCGAATCAATCCGGAAACCCTCGGAGCGAACTGCGCACCGTACTCACTGTGATGATCGGCTCTGCCGCTTAGCGTGAGAGAAAGCGTTCGCCCAACATCGATAGTGCTCTGCCCGAACACAGATGGTGTTGTGAACGAAAAGTTGAAACGGGAGACATCGTCGTTGTCGTAGCGCTCCTGCTGCAGAGCGGTGCCCAGCACCCAGACGGTTGATCCCCGGGTGTAGGTGTTCGATATCTCGCCGAACCAGGTGAGGTGAGTATCCGCCTCACGTACTGTTCCAAAACTGTGACGGTGATTCTGTGACGAAGCCGATCCTCTTACCGACACGATGCTTCGTCCGTATAACCATCTACCGACGCCCCCGGCGTCGAAGCGTCGGGTCCTTAGTTGTTCGGGATAGGTTGTTCCGTCCGGAGTAAGGGCTCCGTCTTCTGTTCCACCTTCTCGATCTTCGACAGTCGAACCGATAGTCACCATCGCTGTGTGCCCAGCGGGATGATTCCAGAATAATCGCGGCCGAACGACGAACCGCAGATAACTGGGCAGGTCTATCCAGCCGTCATCGTCCCGATCTACCGGGGACTGTCGGTGCCCACCGAGTAATGCTGTGTACCCCCAGTGAGAACCGAGTGTCGAGGAAGCGAAGCCCACGAGGTCTGAGCCGCCGAGTGTGGTCTGGTTCACCAGCAGGTCGCGTTGCGCCTCAGGTGCGGGGCGTCTGGAGATAAGATTGATAACGCCTCCGAGCGCGCTACCGCCGTAGAGAGCGGATGCGACGCCCTTGATGATCTCCACGCCGCCGAGGTCCATGGGCGGAACTTGCAACAGCCCCAGTCCGCCGGTTTGTCCTCCATATAGGGGAAGGCCATCGGACAACAGCTGCGTGTAGCGACCGCTAAGACCCTGCACTCGAACGCTGGCGCCGCCAAGTGAAGGTGAGGTTGTCTGCACGCGCAACCCCGATGACTCGTTCAGCATCATCGTGATGTCGCCGGGGGTCATCAGCAGCTTTTCCTCGACTTCCTCGCGCTCCAGTACTTCCACCCGAAGCGGGTCATCTTCGATTCGGCGCTCCGAACGCGTAGCCGAGATTACCATCGAGGCAATCTCAGCAGCTGCGAGATTAATGGTGATGGTCGTATCCAGGCCTGCGGTGATGTTGAGCGCAATTGAATCCGGCCGAAGTCCCAA
This sequence comes from Gemmatimonadaceae bacterium, assembly GCA_046593625.1. Lineage (GTDB taxonomy): Bacteria > Gemmatimonadota > Gemmatimonadetes > Gemmatimonadales > Gemmatimonadaceae > UBA4720. The sequence goes on from JBKJNN010000022.1 coordinate 2,581, forward strand.
GCCAATTGCGGTAATCACGTGTTGGCCGACGCTGAGCGTGAGCGTCGCCTTCCCGAGGGAGTCGGTTCGAACGCGCAGTTGACCACTGTGTACCACAGCCATGCTTTGAGCCGTGGAATCATTCAGTACTAGAACCGTGACACGACCGCTATCAGCAACCGGGACTTGCGGTAGAGATACTTCTTGCGATTGCAGTGCCGGCGCACCAATCGAAAGCGCTGCTATGAGATGCAGGCGCAGGACAAAACTCATTCGGGTTGCAATTGTCACGAGGTCACAAGTTGGGGCAGCAGTCACGAGCAGTAGGCTGATACCGAGTTGGCAGCATCCGCTAAGAAATCAAGTGAATCGGCCTGCAGCGACGAGGACTGCGCGCGTCCGCCAGCGGCAAGCTCGATCACGAACATAGACGCGTTGATGATCAAGGCGACCCACAACACTCGACGCTCCCCCGGGAAGCTGGGGCCGTTTGCTCCAGAATGCTCAGGCGTACAACAGGTATCGGACATACGGGTGCTCCGCGGAGGCTGTGTAGAACTCACGGGTGAGGGTATCGTACAGCCTGTAGCGGCTACAGGGTCAACGGGGCAAGATAGTGATATGGAAACCGACCGACAAAATAGCTCAGCGTTCTCCATTGGAACGCTGGCTGCGGAGACTGGAACCGCAGTTGAGACGATTCGCTACTACGAGCGCGCCGGGGTTCTACCGCGCGCACGACGCAGCACCGGTGGGTACCGGGTTTACAATTCGAACGACGCACAGCGGCTGCGGTTCATTCGACGGGCAAGGGAGCTCGGGTTCTCTTTACACCAGGCGCGTGACCTTGCGGGACTGTCGCGTGACCCTGCACAGCCTTGCGATGAGATTTGCAGCATCGCTCAAGCGCACCTAGTCAAGGTGGAAGTCAAGATTCGGCAGCTGGCGGAAATCCGACGCAAGCTTAGCAAGCTGGCGAAGTGCGAGGGTGGCCCGGTATCAACCTGCCGCATTGTCGAAGCGCTGGAGACCCATCGCACCTAGCGCCGTCGGCCCCAGCGGGCCTGCGACAGCGAGGATCGTTCAGCGGCCCTATGCCGCCGGGCGGAACGGAAGCGTTGCAACGCAACGGCGGGTAGCGCTTGGCGTCGCGTCGAGATGTGCATTCGACGACTTTTGTGGCGTCTTCTGTCGTCCACGTTTCACTGCATTACCTAGTTGAGGCGGGAAGGGCCTCCCTAAGTGTTCAGACTTAAAATTCCTTGGGCCAAAGCCCATGCGGGGTTTGATCCCCGCCCCGAGCATCATGTTTTCATAGGAAAAATCAAAAAGCAGCCCGCGACTGATTCCCGGGTGTTCCCGGCTGGAGCCCAAGAAAGCTCCGCCAGGAGACGCCGGTCCTTAATCCTGAAGCCTCATCATTTACTGTATGTGTACCCGGCAATCACCTCACTACGCCCGGGACACGCATCCGCCGAGATGGCTGTGAACGTGAGCGAGCTTCCAGTGAGCGACCACCGGTAGGGACCGGTCCCGGCGCAGACCGTCGCGCCCGAGAAATCGATGCGGTCCCCGGAGACGGAGATTGTCCCCTCGGCCTGGTTCGGTGGCCGCGATATCTGATAGCTTGTCGCGCCGAGTGTGAGCGTGAGACTGTGGCTTCCACGTTACCGGATCGCGTTCACCTTTTCTTGAACGTGAGAAAGGTTCGGTACTGCCGCGGGGTCATTCCGGTGTACCGCCTGAATGTGCGGGTAAAATGACTCTGGTCCGCGAACCCCAGGTCGAGGCCAATCCGGGAGAGGGAAATTTCCCGGTCTGCCAGCCGCCTCCGGGCCTCGTCGAGCCGCCGGCGTCTCGAATACTCTCCCAGCGAGCATCCGTAAAAACGCCGGAAGACAACGGCGAAGTGGACGGGGTGTACGCCCACTTCCCGCGCGAGAACACTAAGCGCAGGGGTGCAAGTGAGGCTGCCGTCAATGATGTCGCGTACATCTCGAAGCCATCTGGGCATGGCGCGATCCGACGGGAAGGGCCGAACCATAACCGAGGCGTGAAGAATCTCCCAGGTGAGGCTTTCGATCGCCAGCGACGAGTCCGCATCTCGACGGCCTACCTCACGCAGCAAGCGGTTTCTAAGAGATACAATCCGTTCGCCTTCGAGATGCGCCGGGCGGTCGAGAGGTGAGCCGGCATCGAAGATCTCCTTCAGCCAGTTCCCGCTCAGCTCGATGTTCAACGATGAGACGGGGCGGTCGTCCATGTGCTCCGAGTGTTTTTCCCCCGGAGGGCTGACTAGCAGCATCCCAGGCACAACAGTCCGCTGGCGGCGTCCGTACCTCTCAGCGAAGCTGCCGTCGCGAATCAGCGAGAGGTACGCGTGCTCGTGCTCGTGCCGCGGAACGCGCAGTCCCCCGCAATGCAGCGAGTCCACAATGACCAGACCCGCGACCCGCTGGACGACCACCGATTGGCCGAAAAAAGCTCCGGATTCGAGTGTTCGGCAAGCGGAGGGCAGTAGGTCTGGTGCTGCGCGAGGTGACATGGAGACGTGTTCCTGATTTCGACGTGTCGACTGGAAACTAGTTCGTCACCGCCGAATTGTCAGGCCGGTCAATTTGCAGCATACAGAAGTTCATACCGCTGGCCCGCGATGTGCCATATAGATCTGCGTATTTCAACGGAGATTTTATGGACAGAGGAATAGATTTTCTTAAAAGCCAGATCAACAACGCGGTGATGCAGCATCAGGCGTTTCTCGGGTCGCTCGAGGACCATGAATCGCAGGCCGAGGACAGCCGGTTCCGCGATCTTTGCAGCCGTCACATTCCGCGCGTACGCGAACACCAGCGCATGCTCGAGGACTATCAGAACACGCTCGGCGCCGAAGCCGGGCAAGGCAAGAAGATTCTGGGCGCAGTGCTCGGAAAAGCGCGCGACCTTGCTGACGCAGCCCGCGAAAGCGACTTCCTTCGCCTCGTCGGCGACATCGTCATGTCCCGCCAGGCCGAAGACACGTTCAAGACGTTCCGCGATGCGGGGCGGGCCCTCGGCAACACTCAGCTCGCTGAAATCGGCGAGATGGGCGAGCGGCACCACGATGAGTACAACAAGGAGGCAAACCGCCTCGTTCAGCAGATTTTCGTCGAACACGTCCGGGACGTCGAGCCAGGAAGCGTGAAAGACGAGCTGAGCCCGAGCCAGGGCACCGTCGGCGCGTGATCCCCGGGGTCGCATCAGCGATCCTTTTCCACCAGCAGAACGGCGCGGGGCGGTCATCGCCCGCGCCTTCTCATTTGTGTAACTTCCGCCCATGACAGACGTCGTCGCCCTCGCCGCTGAATTGCTGGCGATTCCTTCGCTCTCCGGCAGCGAAAAAGCAGTGGTTGAATTTGTCTCGCGCTGGCTCGTGGCGCGCGGATGGAACGTCATGGTCCAGGAAGTATCGAAGGGCCGCGGAAACGTGTGGGCATCGCGCGGCGGTGGCGGGGGAGGGGTGACGTTCTCCACTCACCTCGACACTGTCCCGCCACACATTGCCCCACGCATGGAAAGTGACAGGCTGTATGGCCGCGGCGCGTGCGATGCAAAGGGAATAGCTGCGGCAATGCTTGCCGCCGCGGACCGCCTCGTGACATCGAAAGAGAATCGCATAGATCTTCTCTTTGTCGTCGGTGAGGAACAAGGCTCTGACGGAGCGCGCGCCGCCAACAATCTTTCGGCAACGAGCAAGTTTCTCGTCAACGGCGAACCTACGGAGAGCAAGCTCGCCAGCGGTGCGAAGGGTTCGCTTCGCGCAATCATCAGAACCCGAGGCCGCGAAGCCCACTCGGCGTATCCGCAACTCGGCGCCTCTGCAATCGAGCCCCTTCTCAAGCTGTTGCCCACCGTGCACGACTTGCCGTTTCCCTCGGACCCTGTGCTCGGCGACACAACAGTCAACATTGGGCTTATTCGTGGCGGCACCGGCGCCAACATCGTACCCGCCGCAGCTGAGGCAGAGATGATGATTCGGCTCGTCGGAGACGTGAAGCCGGTCAAGAAGCTGATCTCGGGCTGGGTGAAAGATCACGCAGAAGTCGAGTTCGGTTCAGACATTCCCGCGCAGCGCTTTCACATCGTAGATGGTTTCGAAGTGGCCCCAATGGCGTACACGTCGGACATTCCGCTGCTGCCGCGATGGGGAACGCCACTTCTCTTCGGACCGGGCTCGATTCACGTCGCTCATACGCCGGACGAATACATCGATGTGAACGAACTGCGCGCGAGCGTTGACGCATACGAGCGCATTGCGCGCCAACTCCTTTCGACATGAACATGCCTCCCAACGGAAAGCGCTGGCCTGTCGCAATACTTGGCGCAACGGGCGCGGTGGGACAGACATTCGTCAGACTGCTGGCAAATCATCCCTGGTTCGAGATTGCCGAACTCGCTGCCTCGGAGCGAAGCGCAGGTAAGCGCTACTCCGAGGCAGCACGCTGGCTCGAGGGCGAGATGCCCAAAGGTGTGGGGGATATGGTAGTGCGTCCCACTGTCCCCGCCCGGGTTTCCGCACCGATAGTCTTCTCCGCCCTCGACTCGTCAGTTGCAGGCAATGTGGAAAGCGCTTTCGCCAAAGCGGGAAAGTTCGTGCTGAGCAATGCCAAGAATTTCCGGATGGACGACGACGTTCCACTCGTAATTCCCGAGGTGAATGCCGGTCATCTCGCGATTCTCGACAGACAGCGAAAGGAGCGGGGTTGGGAGGGCGCCATCGTCACGAACGCGAATTGCGCGGCTACCGTTGCCGCTGTGGCACTCGCTCCGCTCCACGCGCGGTTCGGAATCGACAAGCTTTTCCTTACAACGATGCAGGCAGTCTCCGGCGCAGGATATCCGGGCGTGCCTTCACTCGACATACTCGGCAACGTCATTCCGTATATCGCGGATGAAGAGCCAAAGCTCGAGGCAGAGATGCTGAAGCTGCTCGGGAGTTGCGCAAGCGGTGCGATAGCGCACGCCGATTTTAATGTGAGTTCACACACCAACCGCGTTCCCGTTGAACACGGCCACACGGTCTGCATCACTGCGTCGTTCCGCGAGAAAGCGACTGCTGAATCAGCGCTCGAAACGCTTCGCACCTGGAAGGGTTGCGAGGAAACGTTCAACCTTCCGAGCCGGCCTGAGTATCCGCTGCTCATCACCGACGAACCCGACCGTCCGCAACCGCGCAGGGACGTCAACCTGGGCGGCGGTATGACGGTGACTGTGGGGCGCGTTCGCCCTGACCCGATTCTAGACATCCGCATGGTGGCAATGGGTCACAACACCATTCGAGGTGCAGCGGGAGGCTCCGTGCTCAACGCGGAACTTCTCGCATCCACCGGCAGGTTCGCCCCGGCGTGATCGTCGTCAAGTTTGGAGGCACCTCTGTTGGAGATGCGGCTGCTATCGAGCGGACGGCAGCCATCGTCAGGGGCCGGCTGTCGCGCAACCCTATTGTGGTAGTATCTGCGCTCGGTGGAAGTACCAACGCTCTGCTCGCAGTGGGCGAGCAGTCTGCAAAGGGGCACCTGATTGGTGCCCTGCGTGGAGTAGAAACCCTGCGGACGCGACATCTCAAGGAATGCGAGACGCTCCTCGGCGACTACGAAGAGGCGGCCGAAACGGCGGCCGAACTGAGCGCGATGTTCGATGAACTGGCGCATCTGGCAGAGGCGCTGTCAACGCTAGGTCACGTGACACCGCGCTCGCTGGACGCAATTGCATCCTACGGTGAACAGCTCTCTGCACATCTCGTGTCAGCGTACTTCCGCAAGACCGGAATCGATGCCGAATATGTCGATCCCCGCACAGTAATTCTGACTGATGAGAACTTTCAGGAGGCAGAGCCGCAGCCCGAGCAGATCGCCGAGCGTGCGCGGGAGATGCTTCAGCCGCTGGTGCAGGCGGGGCAGGTGCCCGTCATGGGCGGGTTCGTCGGCAGTACAGCAAAGGGAATTACAACCACACTCGGACGGGGCGGATCTGACTACAGCGCGTCGCTCGTCGGCGCGGCGCTCGGGGCCGAGGCGATCGAGATCTGGACAGATGTGGATGGCATGTTGACCGCAGACCCGCGCGTGGTGGACGGAGCGCTGCTCATCGAGCAGATAAGGTTCGATGAAGCGTCTGAGCTCGCATCGTTTGGCGCAAAGGTGCTTCACCCAAACACTATTGCTCCCGCAGTTCGGCTGGGAATTCCAGTTTTCGTTTACAACTCGCGCAAACCCGAAGGCAAGGGAACCCGTATCACATTCGATGCGCCGCACAGGCCAGTCAGTGCGATTGCCGGGAAGGAAGACGTGACTGTGGTGAAGGTGACGGCAGCGCGAATGCTGCTCGCCCATGGGTTCCTGAAGCGCGTGTTCGAAATCTTCGAGCGACACAAGACGTCGGTCGATGTCGTGGCCACTTCTGAAGTGTCAGTCTCTGTCACGATCGATGATGACAGCCGGCTCGATTCGCTGCTCGTGGACCTGCGCGATCTGGGTGACGTTTCAATCGAGCGGAATCGCGGCATCATCGCCATAGTTGGTGCGGGCATCTGCGACGCTGGCGGAGCGATGGGGCGCGCACTGATGACTCTGGGAGATGTGCACATTCACATGATGTCGCTCAGTGCCACGGGTATCAATCTGACAGTGATCGTCGATGCTGCGGCGGTGAATCCTGCGATGCGAAAGCTGCACGATGAATTTTTCGGGGGCTCAAAGGAGTGAACAGTCCGGCGATTGCAGTCATAGGCGATGGGAAGATGGGTCGTACTATTGCTCAGTTGGTTCAGGAACGCGGATGGCATCTGACCGCGATGCTCGACCAGGAGCACAACCGTGACGGAGCTGGAATCACGCGCCGAGCACTGGGCGACCCCGATGTCGCAATCGAGTTCACGGAGCCGTCATCGGTGGTAGGGAACATCATGGCTTGCATCCATGAGGGAGTTCCTGTTGTCGTTGGAACGACTGGATGGTACGAGTCGCTGCCGATGATTACAGAGGTTGCAAACGAAGAGGGCGCATCGCTGCTGTGGGCGGCTAACTTTTCAATAGGAGTCACTCTGTTTGTGGAGCTCGCACGAGAGGCAGCACGCATCATGGCCAAGACCGAGTTTGCGGCCGCCATGATCGAAACCCATCACTCGGCCAAGAAAGACGCACCGTCCGGCACCGCGCTTTCAATAGCGCGCGCGATGGAAGGTGAAATGTCGAAGAAGCTTCCGGTCACGAGCGTGCGGACTGGTTCGGTGCCGGGCACTCATGAGTTGATATTCGATGCGCCATTCGAGCAGATCAGCATGCGGCACGAGGCCCGTGACAGGCGAGTATTTGCGGACGGCGCCCTGCGTGCCGCTGAATGGCTGAAGGGCAAAAAAGGAGTTTATACGATGCGGGATGTTCTCGGGTTTACACCTCCGGGAGAGGTGCCGGCGGCAAAGCCGCCGGCGAAGAAATCATGATTACAATGCCAGCTGACGCCAAGGGCCGCGCGGTTCTGCGAGGATGCGGAACCGCGCTCGCTACCCCTTTCGCAACCGACGGCTCGCTCGACGAGCGCGCATTGCGCGCGTTTGTGGAGTGGCAGGTGACGGAAGGGATTCACTTCGTCGTACCGTGCGGCTCGACAGGTGAGGCGGCAACGATGAGTGGCGAGGAACATCGGCGTGTCGTCGAGATCACCGTCGAGGTGGTGAACGGTCGCGTGCCCGTCGTTGCGGGAGCCGGTTCCAACGATACGAGGAAAGCAATCGCGCTCTCGAAAGAGATGCTCGCAGCGGGCGCGACTCATCTGCTGCACACGTCGCCGATGTACAACAAGCCGCCTCAGCGCGGTATTGTCGCGCACTTCAAGGCAATTGCTGATGCAGTGGACCTGCCACTCGTCGTATATAACGTGCCTGGCAGAACCGGCAGCAACGTCACCGCCGCCTCGACGCTTGAACTGGCCGAGCATGTGAACATCACCGCGGTGAAGGAGGCGGGTGGCGATCTGGCACAGATAGCGGAGATCATCCGCAACAAGCAATCGGATTTCAGCGTGCTTTCCGGAGATGATGCACTGACGCTTGCAGTTATGGCAGAAGGAGGCGACGGAGTGATTTCGGTTACGTCGAATGTCGTACCGAAGCTGGCGTCACAGATCATTGAGGCGTGGGAGAATGGTGACGTAAACGGCGCGAGGGAAATCGCTCATCGCCTCGCGCCTTGGACCTCCGCTGCCTTCGTGGAGTCGAATCCGGTTCCGCTCAAGGCCGCGCTTGCCATGATGGGCAAGATGTCGAATGCCCTTCGGCTTCCGCTGGTCCCGCTTGCAGCGACGCATGGTGAGCTGGTGAGGAAGGCGCTCCTGTCGGTCGGCGCGCTCACGTGACAGCATCGCCGGACAAGCGCGATACGCAGGCATTGCGCGAGCGAATCGAGCGCGCTCTCGCGGACGCAGCGGGTGGAACAACATCTGCCGATACGCGACAGACGGTAATGGACCTGCTCGAAGCACTCGAAGCAGGAGATGTGAGAGCGGCCGAGCGTGACGGGAATGGAGTGTGGAATGCAGTTCCTTGGGTGAAGCGGGGAATCCTGCTCGGCTTTCAGGTCGGCACTCTCACTGACATGTCGCTGGATGAGCCGAAGACCGGCGTGCCGGTGTTCGGGTTCTTTGACAAGGACACGTATCCTCCTCGCCGACTTGTGATTGAGGATGGTGTGAGAGTAGTTCCCGGAGGGTCCACAATACGCCGCGGCGCGTATGTCGCGCCCGGTGTGGTATGCATGCCCCCGATGTACATCAACGTGGGATCCTACGTCGGAACTGGAACGATGGTGGACTCTCACGCCCTTGTCGGTTCATGCGCGCAGGTGGGGGAACGCGTTCACCTGAGCGCGGCGGCTCAAATAGGTGGAGTACTCGAGCCGATCAACGCATCGCCTGTGGTTGTCGAGGATGACGTAATCGTTGGCGGGAACTGCGGCATCTACGAGGGAACGGTGGTGCGCGCCCGTGCGGTAATCGGCGCGGGCGTGGTGCTCACGCGTGGCACTCCGGTGTTCGACCTCGTACGCGAAGTTGTTTATCGCGGCACAAGCGACACGCCGCTGGAAATTCCATCGGGCGCAGTGGTCGTCCCGGGTGCGCGAAGAGTGACATCCACATGGGGAGAGAGCGAAGGTCTTTCCCTCCAGACGCCAGTCATCGTGAAATACCGCGATGACAAGACGGATAGCGCAACGGCCCTGGAGAGCTGGCTTAGATGAAGGTGCGCGGCGTAGTCCGCGTGCCCGGCGACAAGTCCATCTCACATCGAGCCCTGATACTCGGTTCTCTTGCCGTCGGTGAATCCCACATATCGGGGATTCTGGAATCGGCGGATGTGCAATCCACTGCGCGAGTGCTTCGTGCGCTCGGAGTCTCGATCCCTGACCTCACGGGTTCATTTGAGTTTTTTGGAAAGGGACTGAGGGGATTGTCGGCTCCTGGCTCTCCACTCGATGCCGGCAACAGCGGCACCACCGCAAGACTCATCGCAGGTGTGGTTGCAGCGCAGCCGTTCACCAGCCGAATTGAAGGCGACAGCAGTCTCAGCCGGCGCCCCATGGCAAGAATCGCCGAGCCACTTTCGGCGATGGGGGCGGACGTGGAGTTCGCCCGCGGTGATGGACTTCCGATGATGATTCGCGGAGGCAAGCTAGCCGGAATTGCCTGGAACACGCGCGCCGCCAGTGCGCAGACCAAGAGCGCGATTCTGCTCGCGGGCCTGTGTGGAGGGGTCGGGGTGTCGGTGATCGAAGCTGGCAAGTCGCGAGATCATACGGAGCGTATGCTCGCGTCACTCGGTGCGGCGGTTCAGGTAGAGAACCTTACCGTCTCCCTTTCACCCGTTGCCTCCATCGCTCCGGTCGAAATGACAATTCCGGGTGATCCGTCCTCTGCCGCCTACTTTGTTGCACTCGCGGTTCTGGCTGTTGATTCAGAAGTGCTACTGCCGGGAGTGTGCATGAACCCAACGCGAACCGGCTTCTTCGACGCGATGCGTGCTGCGGGCGCGTCGGTTCAAGGAACCGAGACGGCGGCGGTGGCTGGAGACACGGTCGCGACTGTCAAAGCGCGAACATCGAGATTGCGCGACATGAAAGTAGGCGGTGACGCTGTTCCCGCGATGATCGACGAGCTTCCACTTCTGGCGTGCGTTGCGGCCGCTGCCGGAATTGGTCTCACGATTTCAGGGGCGGGAGAACTGAGAGTAAAAGAAAGCGACCGCATCGCCGTCGTCGTGCGCAACCTCCGCGCACTCGGCGTTGAAGCCGACGAGTCTCCCGACGGTCTGGTTGTTCGCAGGGCACGAGGGAAGCGCGTGCTGCGCGGAAAGGTGGTCACGGCCGGCGACCACCGGATTGCGATGGCGTTTGGAGTTCTGGGATCGCTTCCGGGAAATACAATAGAGATAGATGACCCCGATTGTGTATCGGTATCCTACCCCGGTTTCTGGAGCGCACTAGCATCGCTTCGCGCCGAATGAAAGTGCTGTTTGTGGTGACCGCCTATCCCCGCCATGAGGGAGACGTCATCACGCCGTGGATGGGCGAAACGATCGAACGACTGAGGCAGGCTGGCACCGATGTGGAGGTTCTCGCACCTGCGTTTCGCGGGTCCGCGAGCTCGGTCATCAATGGAGTGAGAGTCCATCGCTTCCGTTACGCGCCGGCGGCGCTTGAAACCCTGACACATGACATGCCGGCCCTCGACAGAATTGCGGGAAGCCCACTGATGGCGTCACTGCTGCCTGCCTATCTCATGTCGGGCTCGTTGGCGGCAGCGAGAATTGCGCGCGATGGCAACTTCGACGTCGTGCATGCCTTCTGGCCGATACCGCATGGAATTTTCGGTATTTCCGCAAAGCGTGCATCCGGCGCCGCGCTCGTCTCTACGTTTTTCTCGTCAGAACTCAACTGGAAAAGCGCTGCGCGCAGTATTGCAGGACCCATTCTGCGAAAAGTTGTTGCCGCTTCGGATGCAATTACCGTCATCTCGAGTTACACGGCAGCGCGCCTGAGAGAGCACGCCCCCGGAACAACTGCGGTAACGATTCCTTTCGGGGCAGCGGCGGCGAAGAAGGCATCGCAGTCTTTCCGGCGAGCGCGGAAGAGGGAGGACGAGTTCAACCTGCTGTTCGTAGGCCGCCTCGTTCGAAGGAAGGGTGTGGACGTTCTACTTCGCGCTGCGGGGAAGCTTGCCGCAGACTCGCGGCTTCGCCTCACCATCGTGGGCGGTGGACCCGAACTCTCCTCACTCCAACGCGTCGCATCCAGAATGAACCTCGGCGACAGAGTGAAATTCGTGGGAGTGGTAGACAGCGAGAGAATTGATACGCTGTTCAGGGAATGCGATGCGCTCGTCCTGCCCGCCATTGTCATGGAAAACGGTGAGACCGAAGGACTCGGCGTCGTCTTGATCGAGGCGATGGGGTATGGGAAACCAGTGATCGCTACGTCGGCAGGTGGGATTCCAGACATCGTGACTCACGGTGACACTGGCCTGCTGGTTCCGCCTGGCGATGTTGACGCGCTCGCCAGCGCCATTTCGCACGCTATGGACGAGCCGGATGAACTCGCTGAAATCGCACATCGCGGAACCGCATTCGCGGAGACTGCGTTTGGCTGGGATGCCATCGTGGCGAGCT
>JBKJNN010000025.1:0-3140 GCA_046593625.1 Gemmatimonadaceae bacterium
CTGCGTGCCCAGGTCATCGGTATCCTGGCTAAAGATCTGGGAAATTTTCAACTGCGATCCGGGTACGATCCCGAATCCCGACGTTCGCCCCATCTGATGGGGTAGGCCATACCCTGATCAACTCTGAGGCCGGACGCATATAGGCGTATCGTACGCCCAACCCGTGAAGAGTGGAGTATCACATGGTCTCTCTCTCCCTCCGCCCAGCCGCTCATCGATGGCGCCCCACTTGCCAGCAGCTGACTGGCCTGCTCCTCCTGGCGGTGTGCAGCTGCTCGCCAATGGCGACAGCGGATGAGTCCAGCGGCAGCACTCACCTTTTTGTCTGGGCCTGGGACGTCGACAAGGGTTCTGACGATTTCCTGGCGGTCGTGGATGTCGATCGCCATTCGGCAACCTACGGGCAGGTCGTTGGCACTTTGCCCGCGCAGGGCGGGCGCGGCGCGCACCACATCGAATACGAACTGTCCACGCATCAGCTCTTCGCCAACTCGTACGAGACGGGACGCACGTTCGTCTTCGACCTCGCGGACCCGGCTCGCCCCGGCCTACTCAGTGACTTCGGTGACGCGGGACCATATACCCACCCACACAGTTTCTCCCGCACGCCACGCGGTACGGTGCTCGCGACCTATCAGGGTCTCGCGGCCGATCACAACGCGACCGGTGGGCTGGTTGAACTGGACGACCGTGGGCGCATGCTCCGGGGGTCCAGTGCAGCGAATCCACTCGATCCGGACCTTCGACCGTACAGCCTGACCGTGGTCCCCCGGCTGGACCGCGTGGTTACGACGTCGGCCGACATGCACGGCGAGCGCGTGGGACGGTCGGTGCAGATCTGGCGGCTCTCGGACCTGACCCTGCTGCATACCGTGTTGCTGCCGCCCGGACCGCGCGGCGACGAGCACCTGCACCCCGCCGAGCCACGAGTGCTCGCCGATGGCAGGACCGTAATGGTTACGACGTTTCGCTGCGGGATGTACGTGCTCTCCGCGCTCGACAGCACGCCGGTCGCCACCTTGGTGCGTTCCTTCCCGTGGTCGGCGGTCGCAGGAGAGGATACGGACTGCAACGTGCCGGTTCGGCTCGGTCGATTCTGGGTGCAGCCCGTCGGCACTACCGGATCGTTGGTGGTCCTTGATGTATCAAGACCGGAGAAGCCGGCGATCGTAGACGAACTCGGTTTCGGCATCGATGCCCGCCCACATTGGCTCGGGCTCGAAACCGGGGGACGTCGCATCGTGATGACCGGCGGCGGAACGCTTGCCGGTGGGGTCTATCTGATCGACATGGACCCGGAGACCGGAAAGCTCCATCTCGCGGGCGACCTCCCAGCCACCGGCTCCAGAATTTCCGGAATCCGATTCGACCGCGATGAGTGGCCGCATGGCAAGACCGGTCCGGCCTTCGCGCATGGAGCTGTGTTTGGCCGGTTGAAATGAGCTCGATGGCTGAACAGCCCTGCGGAGGTTGCGGGGCTGGCTGGCATCTTGTCTACGGCGGGCTAACGAGCTGATAAAGCGCTGCAAACCTTACTGACGGGAGGCGTTTCGCGCTAATCTGGGGGTATTCGAAGGTGGTAGCAGCGGCTCCGTTGACGCATCTTGGTGAACGCCCTTGCAACAGAGTCTGGGGCTGCACTGCTGCATGATCGCTTGCAGCATGGCTGAAGGCGTCAGCACTCACTCCATCCCTCCATGCCCCAGAGATTCCTCAACCGCCGAGAGATGTTAGCGGTACTCGCATCCGCTGCCGCTCTCCCGCTCGTCTCCGCTTGTGCTCCGCATAATCCCTCGCCGCCAATCACGAGGAGCGACGGCGAGGGCCTCGCGCTGCTCGACAGTGTTGCAAACAATCTTCTCAACCTGCTCCCCGAGCAGGCAACCTCGCTCGGTATTGATGTCGGACCGCGAGCCGCGTTGCGATCGCAGCTTTCTGATCGCTCTGCAGCAGGGCAGCGACGAATCGCGCAGCAGTTGCGAACAGACCTCGCCCGCCTCAATGCCTTCGATGCAAGCGGTCTTTCGCACGCAACGCGCACCAGCTTCGACGTCGTGCGGAGCGCATACGTGACGTCGCTCGAGGGTTTCGCCCTACCTTTCGGAGACATCACGGTTGGAAGCTGGCGCAACACACCGTACGTCGTCATTCAGAATGTCGGAGCGTATCTGGATATCCCGCGCTTCGTCGACAGCGATCATCGAATCGAGAATACTTCCGACGCTGACGCTTATCTCGCGCGGCTGCAGTCGTATGCACGGCAGCTCGACGGCGAGCTCGGACGCATACAATCGGCGCGGGAGATCGGGCTCGTTCCGCCGGCATTCCTCATCGACAAGGCGCTTCGGCAGATGAACCTCTCCGCGCAGAACGCGCGTGATGGCGGATCCCTCGTTGAATCGATCGAGCGTCGCACAAAAAATATTCCTGGTGATTGGACCAATCGTGCGCGCAAAATCGCCGCTCAGGAGATTGCACCAGCGCTCGACCGGCAGATCCGCGAGTTAGAGGCGGAGCGCAAAGTCGCCACAAGCGACGCGGGAATTTCAGCGCGACCGCACGGCGCAGATTTCTACCGATGGGCGCTCAAGGCATCGACCACGACAACGATGTCGCCGGACGACGTGCACGCGCTCGGTCAGAGTGAGGTGAAACGACTGCACGCGCAGATGGACACGATCCTCAAGCAGATCGGCTACACGCAGGGCAGCGTCGGCGAGCGAATGAAGGGTCTGGCGAAAGATCCGAAGTACAAGTTCGCCGAGGGCGACAAAGGACGCGCGGAGATCATGGCATTCATCAAGGATCGCCTCGACTGGATCAAGGTGCAGATGCCGCGTGCTTTCAACACAGTCGTCAATCCGAACATGGAAGTGAAACGACTACCGCCTGAAGAGGAGCCGGGCGCTCCTGGTGCTTACGGTGGCGCAGGTTCAATCGACGGCAAGATCCCCGGCCGGTTCTGGATCAACCTCAGAACCACGGAACTGCACAGCAAGTACAGTCTCGCGGATCTGACATTCCACGAATCAATCCCGGGTCACATCTGGCAGGGAGAGTACACGCACGCCCAACCACTCATCCGTCAGATTCTCGCGTTCAATGCTTACTCGGAAGGATGGGCACTCTATTCAGAACAA
>JBKJNN010000090.1:0-65144 GCA_046593625.1 Gemmatimonadaceae bacterium
AAACTCCTCGATGGAGCGGCTGCAATGACGGACAGGTGCGAGGCTTCGCAACTGTCTTCGAACCCCGCCGGAGTTTATGCGACACTCCAGTGGCTTGCCGATACCCGGCACGGAAAGTCGATCAACGTTTTCATGCCCTATTCGGATCCGCTGCGAGACTTCGCTGACTGGTTTGTGCAGCTATGGGCGGAAAGCCTCGGCAAGCATCTTCCCGACGGTTCTTCAGTTGGCCAGACCCCGCTCGCCGCCCTCGGGGCCACAGATCAGCACAGTCAGGTTCAGCTCTTCATGGAAGGTCCGCTCAACAAGGTCGTGTCATTTGTAGCAGTGCAGGAGCGGGAGGCGGATGTTGTGATTCCACACGAGTTTGAGGACGTCACTGAACTCCGATACCTCGGAGGCCATTCGCTCGCCGAACTGATCGACATAGAGCAGCAGGCTACAGCTGGGGCACTGGCGGCGAGAGGGCGTCCCAACCTCACGATACATGTCGAAAAGGTTGACGAGTGGCATGTGGGCGGAATGATCATGCTGCTCGAACTTGCTACCGCGTATGCCGGCCAACTCTACGGAGTGGACGCATTCAATCAGCCTGGCGTCGAGCTTGGCAAGCAGTTCGCCTACGCGTTGCTGGGCCGTCCCGGGTCGGACGATGCGCGGAGAGAATGGGAGAGTATTCCTCCTGCGGACCCCCGCTGGAGTATTTGAACCCTTGCAACAGCCGTGTCACGCGGCGAGTTTCTCGAACCATGACTGATGATTTGATCAAAGGAGTAGTCGACGTCACCGCTGATGGCGTGCACGTGACCGATGAGGCAGCTCTCGCCTCACCCGCGATGGACCGGCTGGCGCGGGAGGCAGTATTCGGCGATGAAGGCGCGCGCGACGATGCACGGTGGCTCATCTGGGAAATTGGCCAGAATGTCGGCGTCATTCCGTCGTCGATTCATGATCTCTACCTTGCGCGGGGCAGGGGCGAGACGGGCGGATATACCGTGCCTGCCATCAACGTGCGCGGAATGGCCTATGATACCGCGCGGTCGATTTTCCGCACTGCCGTTCGCCTCGACGCAGGGGCATTTATCTGCGAGATCGCACGGTCAGAGATTGCATACACGGACCAGAGGCCTGCTGAATACGTTGCGGTGCTGATTGCGGCGGCGCTTCGCGAGGGCTGGCGTGGACCTCTCTTCATTCAGGGCGACCACTTCCAGGTGAGCGCCAAGAAATTTGCGGTTGATCCCATCTCCGAAGTTGACGCGGTCAAGACGCTTGCCCGTGAAGCGATAGCGGCCGGCTTTTACAACATCGACATAGATACGTCCACGCTCGTTGACCTTTCGAAGCCGAATCTCGACGAGCAGCAGAGGGCGAACTACGAGCAGGCGGCTGACATTGCCATCTTCGTGCGGAACGAGCAGCCGGAAGGGATCAACGTCTCGCTCGGCGGCGAGATCGGTGAGGTGGGAACCGAGAACAGCACGGTCGAAGAGCTGCATGCTTATATGCAAGGCTTCAATCGCACCCTTGAAAATCTCGCGCCCGGCGTTGAGGGCCTGTCAAAGATCAGTGTTCAGTCTGGGACGACGCACGGCGGTGTGGTGCTGGCCGATGGCACGATCGCGGATGTGCAGATTGACCTCGGCACGCTCGAGCGACTGTCGGAGTCTGCCCGCAGCGATTACGGCCTTGCTGGAGCCGTGCAGCACGGTGCGTCCACGCTGCCTGATACGGCATTTCATAATTTTCCGCGAACCGAGACCGCAGAAATTCATCTGGCTACAAACTTCCAGTCGATGCTGTACGATCACCTGCCGTCCGATCTTCGCGACGAGATCTACGAGTGGCTGAGAGAAAACGCCAAGGATGAACGCAAGTCCACCGATTCGGACGAACAGTTCTTCTACAAGACGAGGAAGAAGGCGCTTGGCCAGTTCAAGCGAAGATTCTGGGACCTCGATGAAGCCTCCAAGGCTGCCCTGGCGGCGGCCTACGATGCAAAGTTCGGCTTTCTATTTGAACAGCTTGCAATCGGTGGCACTGCCGGGGCGGTTGCGAAACACGTCAAGCCGGTGAAGGTCCACCGCGTTCGCCCTCACGAGGGAATGGCAACTGTGGCAACTGCGCCCGATGATGCTGACCTGAGTGACTGACGAAAGGGACGAGCAGCAGCCGGCGTGGCTGCCTGTTCTTCGTGATGTGGCAGCCGCTTCAGGGCACGAATTGCGGAATGCGTTGAATGCACTCGTGGTCAACCTGGAAGTCGTGCGGAGCCGCGCCGATTCCATGGACCCGGCTACGGCCGGTTTCCTTCTCCAGGCCGTGCAACAATCCGATGAAACGGCGCGACTTGCCGAGGGCTCGATTGCTCTGCTGGGAGTAGTGCTCGAAGCACTTGGCGCGGACGGCACCTTGCGCGCCCTGCATGTCGCTCCGAATGGCGTCCGTATCGAGGCAACGGAGGCCGCGGCGGTCCGCGCTGCACGTTCACTGTCCTCACTGGCCGCCAGGGTTCCACTGATCGCCGAGGCAGAGGGCGCGGCGGTTATATTAAGCATCTCCGGCAACGTACGAAAACCTTAATCCGACGCATGACCAAAGCCAGGATTCTGATAGCAGACGACGAACTTTCGATGACCACGGCACTGAGCGCAATTCTCAGTGGCGAGGGGTACGATGTTGCCGTTGCTGCCGATGGCAAGAAGGCGCTGGATCTGTTGAGTTCCGAGGATTTTGGAGTTGTGCTGGCAGACCTGAAGATGCCGAAGCTGGATGGCCTCGCACTTCTCAAGGAACTGCAGAGGATGTCGATCCCGACGGAGTGCATCATTGTCACCGGGCAGGGCACAGTTGACTCCGCGGTTCAGGCTATGCGCGTGGGTGCTTACGACTACGTTGAAAAGCCGCTCAATGCCGAGAAACTGAATCGTCTCAAGGCGCTCATTCCCAAGGCGCTGGAAAAGTTCAGCGTGCAGGAGCGCAACCGGGAGCTGTCGTCAAAGCTCGAAGGTCTGACTCACTTCGGCGAGCTCACGGGCCAGTCGGAGGAAATGCGCGGAGTGTATCAGATCATCGATGCCGTTGCACCGTCCAGTGCGAGCGTGATGATCCTGGGTGAGTCTGGCACCGGCAAGGAGCTCGTGGCTCGCGCCATGCACACGCGGAGCGATCGGGCGAAGGGTCCGTTCTTCGCGCTCAATTGCGCGGCGCTGCCTAAGGACATTCTGGAAAACGAGCTCTTCGGACACGAGAAGGGCGCGTTTACAGGCTCAATCAACGAGAAGGCCGGCGCATTCGAGATGGCGCATGGCGGCACGATATTTCTCGATGAAGTGGCGGAGATGGCGACGGACATTCAGGTGAAGCTGCTGCGTGCAATCGAAACGCGCAGCATCCGGCGGCTTGGCGGAAAGAAGGAAATCCCGGTCGATATCCGGATCGTCGCTGCGACCAACCGGGATCTTCAGAAGGCGCTCAGGGAGAATGAGCTCAGGGAAGATCTCTATTACCGGCTGGCGGTTGTCGAGGTGCTGCTTCCCCCACTCCGCGATAGAGCGGGCGATATCAAGCTGCTCGCCAATGAATTTCTGACGCGTTTCGCGGCGCAGAACGGCAAGAAGATCAAGGAGTTCGACGAGCGCGCATGGGCATGGATTCTCTCACACAACTGGCCCGGCAACGTCCGTGAGCTCAAGAACGCCGTGGAGCGCGCGGTAATCATGGCGAGGGGCGAAGTAATCACCGCCGAGGACATCACGCCCCGCCACGTAAAAATGGCAGTCGACAATCAAAATGTTACGATCCCGGCGGGATCGTCGCTCGCAGATGCACGGAAGCAGATGGTACTCCGGACATTTGCCTCGACCAACGGCGACACAGCCCGCACCGCCAAGATCGTCGGCATAACGCCGGAAGACGTGAGGGCGGAGATTGGCGCATTGCTCAGCATGAACGGGGATGCGCATTCGAACGATGGACCTCATCCGCGCGTTGTAAAATCGCAAACCAAGGCGGCTCCTGCGAAGCCGAAGTCAAAGCCAAAAACCAGGAAGCGCTGAGCATCCGGATTCACGAAGATGGAGGAGACCTGTAATGTCTGACTACGATATGGACGACGACGGACCGTACGTCGTGATAGAACGAAACGAGAGTGGAATCGGCGCGCTGCTGATGGGCGTTGCCATCGGTGCTGGCGTGGCCCTGCTCTTTGCCCCACGTACCGGCGATGAAACGCGTCGCGACCTTCAGCGGCGCGCGCGGCGTCTCGGCGACCAGGCGCAGGATCTTGTATCCGAGGTAACAGGTTCGGTGAGCGAGACGATTCAGTCGGCGAGAGAGCAGGTAGAGAGCCGCATTGATTCGACACGGCAGGCGGTTGAGCTCAAGAAGCGCCAGGTGAGTAACGCGGTAGATGCCGGACGCGTTGCAGCTCAGCAGGCGCGCGTGGAGCTCGAGCAGCGCATCGCCGAAACGAAGGCTGCGTATAAAGAGAGCTAGTGCCGAAGCGGCCGCTCCACAGCAGGATCGGCTGGACGCTCCGCGATTACGGGAAGCGCGTCTGGGACAACAGTGGTGAAGACAACATTTTTTTTCTGGCAGGGGGAATCGCATTCAACATTCTTCTCGCCGCTGTTCCTTTTGTTCTCCTGTTTGCCGCCGGTCTCGGCTATCTACTAAATCAGTCGGCGGACGTCTCATCGGCTGAGGTGAACGACATCGTCTACCGTTTTCTGCCGCCGAGTCCTGCGGGGGAGACGCTGGGCAGAGTGCTGGTGGATATCATCAAGTCGCGCCAGGCGGTCGGCCTCTACAGCATCATTGGATTTATCTGGTTCTCAACGCGCCTCTTCGGGTCGCTGCGGAGCGTGCTTGCGCAGATTTTCGACATAGATACTGATCGCGGAATTGTCGCGGGCAAGATTTTCGACGTTCAGATAACCGTCGTTTCGTCGCTCCTGCTGGTGGCCTATACGGCGCTCAACGCATATCTGGCTCTGGCGACGACCCGCGGGCTTCTCGTGCTCGCGCGCATCGGCGTCCGCAAGGATGTGATGGGAAGTCTCGAATACAACTTTGGCCAGGCGCTGGCCTTCGGGTTCATCGCCCTGATGTTCTTCTCGCTCTACAAGTTCCTGCCAAATCGCAAAATTCGCTGGAAAACGGCACTCATTGCGTCGCTGTTCACGAGCTTCATGCTGGAGCTGGCCAAGAGGGGGTTTGCGGGGTACGTGAAGTCGTTCAATCCGGGTTCCCTGTACGGAGGCACGCTGGCGGCCCTCATCATCGTCGTAGTTTGGGTATATTACGCGGCGATGATCTTCATCCTCGGCGGCGAAGTGGCTCAGGTGTACGAGTTAAGGCGCGTGAGAAAGCTTCAGCGCGAGGCATTCGAGGATTGACGATTACGGCAAAGAAGTTGCATAAGGGTACAGGTCACGCCGCTGTTGCGGCGAAACTACAACATTTTGGGGAGGCGTCACGTGCGTAGAGTTTTGGCATTGGCCATTCTGGCCGGATCGATTACCGCCTGCAGCAAGACGAAAGACGGTGATCTCGAGGTGGAGAAGCCGGTAGTCGGGACGGTCACGGATACGCTGAATGTTCCAAGCGTAGACGTCACCACTGACTCGACGACTGTAAAGGTTCCTGACGTCGACGTCAGCACCAAGGAAGCGACGATCAAGGTTCCGAAGGTCGAAGTAAAGCGCTAAGCTTTTTCAGCGCAGTGTAAGGCGGGTCCGTCGCGTTTTCGCGATGGGCCCGCCTTTGCAATTCGCCCTCTCAAATGGTCGCCCGGGCGATGAACGCTGATTATATTTCTGGTGCCCCAGGTCCCGGAGGGCGTGAGCTCGTTAACTCCGTCAGGACCCCGAAGGTAGCAGCGGCATGCGGTGCCTTGCGTTGCTCCGTCAGGCCTGGGGTAACTTCCCTCCCTTATGTCGCTCGCACTAGCCCGTAAATACCGCCCCAGGACCTTCGCTGACGTAGTCGTTCAGACGCACGTCTCCGACACGCTTCGCGGCGCTATCGCCCGCGACAGAGTGGCGCATGGCTATCTGCTGTGCGGTCCTCGTGGAACCGGCAAGACAACGCTTGCCCGCGTTCTCGCCATGGCGCTCAACTGTGAGAACAAGAGCGCAGACGGAGAGCCGTGTGGCACGTGCGTTTCCTGCCAGCGAATCTGGAGCGGGAGTTCGAGCCTCGACGTGATCGAAATTGACGCCGCATCCAACCGCGGCGTGGACGATGCGAGGGAACTGCGGGAACGTGCCATGTATGCGCCGTCAGGTGAGGACAGATACAAAGTCTACATCGTTGACGAAGCGCACATGCTTACCCGGGAAGCGTGGAATGCGCTTCTGAAAATTCTCGAGGAGCCACCGCCTCGCGTTGTATTCGTATTTGCGACCACCGAACCGCAGAAGATCGCGCAGACCGCATCACCTGTCCTCAGTCGTCTTCAGCGATTTGATCTCAAAAGGATTGGTGTCTCCGAGATCATTCCCCGGCTCGAATCGATTCTTCAGGCGGAGGGCGTTGCAGTTACCGCTGAGTCCCTGGCCATGATTGCCCGCGCTGCTGATGGATCGATGCGGGATGCGCTGAGTCTCACAGACCAGGTCATCTCCCTCGGCACAGGTGAAGTCACAGCGGCTCGGGTTCGCGAGGCCCTTGGTCTTGTGCCGGAGGATGAATATCTGGCAATTGTCGATATGATTGCCGGCCGGAGGGCGGGTGAGGTATTCGAGACCATTCGCCAGCTTGCAGACAGCGGTGTTGACTTCGGTGTGTTTCTCTCGGGACTTGGTGATGTGCTGCGTGCGCAGCTGGCGGTGGTGCTTGGCGGCCGGGCGGCAGGAATGTCTCCGCACGCGCTTACGAAACTCGAGGCTTACCGCGATGACTTTGCCCCGGGTGATCTCCTGCGAATGCTGACGATGCTCACGGGGATCGAGCCGCAGTTTCGCCGAAGCAGCCAGCAGCAGCTGTTGATAGAGATGCTGCTGGTGCGATTCTCACTGCTCGACCGGTCAGTTTCGCTCGAGGAAGTGCTCGAGACGATGGGCAATGGCGGAGGACCCGGCGGTGCCGCATCGAGACCCGCTCAGGCGGAGACGCGTTCTGCTCGCAGTTCGGCCACTCGTGACCTGCCGCCGCGTGCAGCGCCCCCGAAAAACGTGCCGTTCCGTGAAGGCTCATCGTCATCATCCAGCGCGATGGATATTCCTGCTGATCCAGTGATTGCTTCTCCAGCGCCACCACTCAGGGTTACTCCGGCGGCCGGTCAGCCATCGGTGAAGGCGGTGGCGAGCCCTGACTGGAAGGCGGAGTTCGACCAGACTGCAAACAGCGCCTCGCGCGCACGGCTGACCACTGAGGCAGTGAGGGAAGAGCGGCTCGCGATGCTCCGGGGGCAGGATCCCGTCCTCGATGCTGCGGTGCGGGAACTGGACCTCGACCTGATTGATTGACCACGCTCACCCACAACTACAATGGCTGATTTTTCCAAGATTCTGGAGCAGGCTCAGCAGATGCAGGGCCGGCTTGAAAAGGTGCAGGACGAACTGGCGAACATGACCGTGAGCGGAAGCGCTGGCGGCGGCATGGTAACGATAGATGCGGACGGCAAGGGTCAGATCTCGAAGGTCAGGATCGATCCTTCGATTGTGACGGCGTCTGATGTGGAGATGCTCGAGGACCTTCTGCTGGTGGCGCTCCGTGACGCGCAGCAGAAGTCTGCGGAGCTCGCAAAGCAGGAAATGGCAAAGCTCACCGGCGGGCTCAGTCTTCCGTTCAAGCTGCCCTTCTAGAGTGTCGGCAATTGATGTGCTGGCGTCCGAACTCGCGAAGCTCCCTGGAATCGGGAGAAAGACCGCGCTGCGTCTGACTTACCATCTTCTCAAGCAGCCCGCGGAGCAGAGCCGGCGCCTGGCGGATGCTCTTGTCACTCTCGCCGAGCGGGTGCATCCGTGCTCGTGCTGTTTCAATCTTACCGAGGAGGATCTCTGCGTTATCTGTCGCGACGCGCGCCGCGATCCCGCGGTGATCTGCGCAGTGGAAGAGGCTTCTGATATCGGTGCGATCGAGCGTGCCGGCGAGTTTCGCGGGGTCTATCATGTGCTCGGGGGGCGGCTTTCCCCCCTTGATGGAGTAGGTCCCGAAGACCTCACCATTCCTCAGCTCGAGACCCGGGTATCTGGCGGAATGGTACAGGAAGTCATCATTGCGACAAATCCCAGCATTGAGGGTGAGGCCACCGCGTTGTACGTTCAGCGCAAGCTGTCACCTTACTCGCTCACCGTCACGCGCATAGCGCGCGGACTTCCGGTGGGCGGAGACCTGGAGTACGCGGACGGAGTTACAATTGCTCAAGCACTTTCCGCACGGCGGGCCATGTGATGTCAATGCGTGACCGTCGCCTTGCGGCCCTGGGATTTATCGGCGGGATTGCGTGCGGAGCGCTCGCCTGGAGTCATCTTCAGCAGCAGTACCGGCGAGATCTTTTCAGCCGGCATCCGCTGCGCAGATTTGCAGCGTTGAGCTATCTGCGGTCGCGGCCGTCGATGGGAACCGTGCGCCTGCTGCGCGAGTACATCGCCTGGGAAAGCACGCCGGTGCTTCGTGCTCGCGGCGTAAAACTCATGCGGCATGTCGAATCGAAGCTCACCTGACTGTGACAAATCCCGGCGCTGCCACGTGGTCTTTTGACGAAGAGGACCTCGCTGCTCTCACGCAGACGGTCGAGCGTTTCCTCGAGGACACGGGTGCTCACTCTGCACTGATTGCGGATCGCGCCGGCCAGCTGGTTGCTACCATTGGACGTCCGCTCACATTCGACCCGATGGTGTTTGCGACACTCACTGCGGCAGATTTCAGCGCCAATGATCAGCTCGCCCGCCTGATCGGAGAGACGGACTTCACGACGCTCTTCCACCAGGGAGAAAAGGAATCGATGTATGTTGCCGATGTGGCGCGTCGGTTGATTCTGATTACACTCTTCGACAACAGTACGCCAATCGGCCTCGTGAGGCTGAAGATGAAACCGGTGGTTGAAGAGCTTACCGCGCACCTCGATCGCGCATTCGCGCGCGCGAGAGAGAAAGGGACTACGCAGCCGAACATCCTCGCCGGCGCAGGCGATGAGATCGACGAGCTGTTCAACTGGTAAGGAGAAGAGAACTGCGATGTCGATGATCAACTACGCGGCGCGCGAGATCAACTGCAAGATCGTCTACTACGGGCCGGGACTGGGCGGAAAGACGACCAACCTCGAGCACATCTACGGCAAGGTCAAGCCGGATACGCGAGGAAAGCTCATCTCGCTGGCGACCGAAACCGAGAGAACTCTTTTCTTCGACTTCCTCCCCGTAGACCTCGGAACAATCCGCGGGTTCAACACCCGGTTCCATCTTTACACGGTGCCCGGCCAGGTTTACTACAACGCGAGCAGAAAGCTCATCCTCAAGAACGTTGACGGAGTAGTCTTCGTCGCCGACTCCCAGGTGGAGCGCATGGAGGCAAACATGGAATCCATGCAGAATCTGTACGACAACCTCGCCGAATACGGCTACGATGTCACACGGATTCCTTTCGTGATTCAGTACAACAAGCGCGATCTGCCAAACGCAGCCCCCATCGCCGACCTTCAGGCTGCGCTGAATCCGGGATGGGAACCAGCGGAACCGGCGCGAGCGCGCGTGACGCCAGATCCGTATCACGCTGGCGAAAACCTGGTGGACCAGCTGTCGAGCGGCGACTGGGTGGAGAAGGCGCCTTACTTCGAAGGAGTGGCCATAGCCGGCGACGGGGTCTTCGATACTCTCAAGGCGGTCAGCAAGCTGGTGCTCAAGGCGCTCGCCTGACGGAGCCAGCACGGTGAACCTGCCGAACGCGATCACGATCGGGAGGATTCTGATTTCACCGCTGATTGCGGCCCTCCCGTTCATAGACTCTCCGCTGGCGCGGCTCGCTGCCTTCGTCATCTACGTCGTCGCGGCGATCTCCGACTATTACGATGGAATGCTCGCGCGAACACGGAACCTCGTGACCGACCTCGGCAGTCTCCTCGATCCGCTGGCTGACAAGCTGCTCCTGTTCGCGACGCTGATCCCCATGTTCGTCCTCATGGCCCCGCCGGATGATCTCTTTGCCGTCGGCCGTGGATCACTGGGTTCTGCGCACAGCTTTCCTTTTCTCACCCCTTTCGGGCCTGTAGGGCTTCCGTGGTGGGTGGTGATCATCGTGCTGGGAAGGGAGCTGTTCATGACGGTGTTCCGCCAGCTCGCTGCGCGGCGCGGAGTTGTCATCGCGGCCATCGGGCCGGCCAAGTGGAAAACCGGATTCCAGTCGGTATGGGTTGGCTCATCCTTCTTCTGGTTTTTTGCGGCGAGCGTCGCAGCAAGCGAGGGATGGGACAGCGCGGCATGGACCGGTTTCGCGTGGTTCAACGCGCTCGTTGGCCTCGTTACCATGACCGCGGCTGTCTTCCTTACAGTGTACTCGCTCTACCTGTACATGCGGAGGTATGGCAGCGTGCTGAAGCCCGGCAAGTGAGATTCGTCCAGTGAAAATTGAAATAGTAACAGTTGGTGACGAATTGCTGCTCGGGTTTACCATCGACACGAACGCCGCGCACCTTGCACGCGAGCTTGCTGCAATTGGCGTGGAGGTCACCCGGCGCGCTTCGGTGGGCGACAACGCATCCGACATCGCCGCTGCCGTGCGTGAAGCACTGGATCGCACGGGCGCAGTCATTACGACCGGTGGCCTCGGTCCTACCGCCGACGATCTGACCAAACCGGCCATCGGTGAACTGTTCGGCCTTGAGATGCACCTGGACGAATCCATCGTAGAATCCATGAAGGCGCGATGGGCGGCGCTGAAACGCACTGGACCGTTTCCAGAATCGAACGTCGCGCAGGCAATGATTCCTGCCGGCGCCGTCATCCTGCCCAACCGTCACGGAAGTGCGCCTGGAATCTGGATCGAAGACGATCGCGGGCGCTGGGTTGC
Organism: Gemmatimonadaceae bacterium; assembly: GCA_046593625.1. Lineage (GTDB taxonomy): Bacteria > Gemmatimonadota > Gemmatimonadetes > Gemmatimonadales > Gemmatimonadaceae > UBA4720. The sequence continues at coordinate 11,014 of JBKJNN010000090.1, forward strand.
AATGCTCCCCGGCGTTCCCCGCGAGATGCGCGGACTCTTCGCCGATGAACTGCTCCCGCGACTGGCGCAGCGCAATCTCGAACGAGATTCGCCGGCAACCGTCATCAGGTCACGAACTCTGAGAACGACAGGAATCGCCGAGTCGGCGCTGGCTGACCTGCTGGGCGATCTGGCGCGGGGAGTGAATGGAATGGGCGTGGCCTTCCTTCCAGCCGTTCACAGTGTAGACCTCCGTGTGACGGCACGAGGCATGGTTGCCGAAGAAGCAGATGCAAAGCTGGGAGACGCAATCCTGAAACTTCGTGCAGCTGCGGAACGATATGTCTATGGAGAGCAGGACGACGACCTTGCGGCCATTGTCCTGTCAGGACTGAAAAGCCGTGGTCTCAGGCTGGCAGTCGCGGAAAGCTGTACCGGCGGAATGCTGGGCTCCCGCCTTACGGCGGTGCCGGGCTCGAGCGAGGCGTTTCTCGGCGGAATAATTGCCTATGACAACGCGGTAAAGCGAGAGCTGCTCGGGATCAGCGACGATATCCTTGCGGAACACGGCTCCGTGAGCGGGGAAGTTGCGGCTGCGATGGCACTCGCGGTGCAGAGAATGCTCAGTGCGGACATTGGAGTCGGCATCACAGGTGTCGCTGGCCCGGGTGGGGGCACCGCCGCAAAGCCAGTGGGTATGGTGTGGGTAGCAATCGCGGGAATGGCCGAACGGTCGGTGTGCCTGCGGCTGTTCGGGACGCGCGAAGAGATACGGGAACGCGCGGCTCAATCCGCGCTGGAGATGGTCCGTCGAACTATCACTACGGGTTAGATTCAAGTCATGAGAAAAGGCAGGGGGAACATGAAGGACGCTGAGCTGACTGATGAAATTGTCGACCAGGCTGACGACACCGGCGCTGGCGTCGCTGCGGGCAATGGTGCCGATGAGGACGGGGATGCCGACCTCGATGCGGAGATGTCAGATGAGCGCGTCGACGAACTCGAGCGCGAGCTCACGCTGGCCCGAGACAAGCATCTGAGACTTGCCGCGGAGTTCGATAACTTCCGCAAACGCATGATGAAGGAGCGCGTGGAGGCTGAGTCGAGAGGCCAGGGAGAACTGGTGAAACATCTCATTGATTCACTCGACGACATCGCGCGATTTGCCCATCTCGATCCCGCCGTCACCGACTCGGCAACGATCGTGGAAGGCGTGGCCATGGTGGAGAAGAAGTTGGACAAGGCACTTCGCGCCGCAGGCCTGGAGCTGGTCAATCCGGTTGACGAGCCGTTCGACCCGGCGTCGCACGAAGCGGTGGCAACGGAACCGGCCACAACACCCGACCTCGACGGCACGGTCGCGAGAGTCTATCAGGTGGGCTACAGCTTCAACGGGCAGCTTCTGCGACCGGCGCGCGTGGTTGTAAGGCAGTATCCAGGCTCTCACTGAAGTCCTGATCCATGGCGCAGACGAAGGACTTTTATGCGGTACTCGGAATTCCATCAACCGCAACGCAGGACGAGATAAAAAAAACTTATCGGAAGCTGGCAAAGAAATTTCATCCTGACGCCAACGCGGGTGATCCCAAGGCCGCCGACCGCTTCAAGGAAATTTCCGAAGCCAACAACGTCCTCGGCGATACGGAGAAGCGAAAGCAATACGACGAGATGCGCCGCCTCGGTGCGTTCGACAATTTCGGGTTTGGAGGAGGCCAGCCACGCCGCGGTCCCGCTCCCCGCGGCCAGTCTGCTGGCCCCAATGGCGGCTTCCAGGATTTTGACATCGGAGGGCTCGGTGGTCTCGGGGATCTCTTTGGATCCATCTTCGGGAATGCTCGCGCACAGTCGCGTCCATCCGGGCCTCAGCGTGGACAGAACATCGAGACAAGTCTGGATATCCCATTCAGGACTGCCGCTCGCGGCGGGAAAGTTCCTGTAGACATCGAAGTGAACGAAGAGTGTTCTACATGTCACGGCAACGGAGCTGCCCCAGGCGCTTCGATGAAAATCTGCCCCGAGTGCTCGGGACGTGGTGTGGTGTCGTTTGGCCAGGGTGGATTTGCCGTCAATCGGCCATGCCCCGTCTGCCTTGGCCGCGGACAGGTGCCTTCTCTGCCGTGCCCGACATGCAAAGGCAGTGGTGAAGTCAGGACGCGAAAGAAGGTGCTCATCAACGTTCCGCCTGGAGTGGACACTGGCTCGCGAATCAGGCTGAAGGGCCAGGGCGGCAAAGGTGCAGGCAACGGACCGCCGGGTGACCTGCTGATCACGTTCAACGTGCTGGCCGACAAGTTCTATCAGCGCGAAGGACTCGACGTGATCGCAACACTTCCACTCAACATCGCGCAGGCGACTCTGGGCTCAAAGGTCAGCGTCAATACGGTTGATGGAAAAAAAGTGATGATCCGAATTCCCGCCGGCTCGCCGTCCGGCAAGAGATTTCGCGTGAGAGGGCAGGGAATTCACAAGGGGACTGAGCACGGCGACCTGATCGTCGAAGTGAAGATCGAAGCGCCGGACAAGTTGTCTGAGGAACAGGAGCGAATCATGCGCGAGTTCGCCGCCGCCGGGGGAATGAAGTATTAGCCCCGCGGGAAGGTCGTACATCGCGACGTTCGTTGGCGCGTTCCTCTTCTCCCTGATCTACACCACCAAGCCCGACAGCAACGCGACGGTCACGCTCGGCCGCAAAGGCGACACCGCGCTGGTACTCGACACCGGCGTTGCAGCAGACTCGCTTGCTGCGGATTCAGCGGCCGGAAATCCGCACCCGACTTTGCCGCCGGACTTTTCGGGGACGGCGCGCGGCGGCTACCTGCCGCCGCCCGTTCCCCCCGGCGGATCATCGACACCGCCCCTTACTCCGGGCGACCTGGGCGCGCTGCGAAGCCAGGGCCTCGTCATTCCGGTTGCGGGGATTGCTGCGAAAGACCTCGTAGACAGCTTTGACGACATGCGAGGTGGAACCCGGCGCCACAACGCGCTCGACATTCTCGCTGCTCGAAACACGCCGGTGCTGGCTACCGTGACGGGCAAGGTGCTCAAGGTGCACAACAGCACCGCCGGTGGTCTTACTATCTACATGGCTGATCCGACCTCGCGCTTTGTTTTCATGTACGGTCATCTTGAAAGCCTTCGGCCCGGAATCGCCGAGGGTCAGTCGCTGAAGCGCGGTGAGATCATCGGGTTTGTGGGCTCGAGCGGCAACGCCAACCCAAGCGTTCCGCACCTGCATTTTCAGGTGACCCGCAATGACGACATGAGCGAATGGTGGAAAGGAACTCCGATCAATCCTTTCCTTGTCTTCCGTCCGCCCGCCTAGGCAGCAAGTATTGGAAGGAGAGTCCGGCGCGCGCGCGTCTCGGACTCGATGAAACCACCGCCAAGCACCCTCTGACCGTCGTACATGACGACCGACTGGCCGGGAGCGATTGCCGACACCGGCTCGTCGAGTGCGATTTCAATCTCATTGCCGTCCATCCTGATCAGCTCACCCCGAGCAAGAGGAGCGCGGTGTCTCACCCTCACTCTGACGGTCGATCCAACCTGCGGCACGTCGGCGAGCCAGTTCACTTCGCGCGCGATGAGTCCGCTGCCAAGCAGTTCCTCGCGTGGCCCGATGATCACCGCCCTGTCGCCGGGGCGGATAGCCACGACATACATCGGAATGCTGAAACCACCCGGCAGCCCGCGCCGCTGTCCGATCGTAAAGCCGGCGAATCCATCGTGATCGCCAACGTGCTGACCGTCACTGGTGATTACCGGCCCGGCGCTGAGAGCAGGTGCGTCGGCCGGAAGGCGCTGCTTCAGGATCTTCATGTAATCGCCATCGGGCACAAAACAGATTTCCTGACTTTCCGGCTTCTCTGCAACGACTGAGAGCCCGAGGCGCCGAGCCATTTCGCGCGTTTCCGCCTTGGTGGAATCCCCCACTGGCAGGAGCATTCGCGGAACAACGCTTCGGTCAATTCCCCAGAGGAAGTAAGTCTGGTCCTTGGCCTCGTCGCGGCTGCGATGGAGCTCGCCGTTCACTGCCGACGCATAGTGCCCGGTGGCAATCCACCGGGCATCGATCGAATCAGCCTTCTTAACCAGGTCGCGGAATTTTGTGAACGTATTGCACCGCACGCACGGAATGGGTGTTCTTCCGCGCGCGTACTCGCTCACGAAATCGTCGATCACGTCCTCGCCGAACCGCGTCTCCAGATTGATCACGTAGTGAGGAACGCCAAGCTGTTCGCAAACGCGGCGAGCATCGTTGACGGAATCGAGCGAGCAGCACGGGCGGTCGGGAACATCCTCCCCGTGACAGAAGAGTTTCATCGTCGCGCCGACCACGTCATAGCCCTGATCAACCAGGAGCGCGGCCGCGACTGACGAATCGACTCCCCCGGACATTGCAACCAGAACCCTTTCCTTCATCTCAATACGTCGCTGAAAACTGGCGGGACTTTATCACGAGAGCGGGGAACACCTCGGCCACCCTGTCAATGCACTCTTCCGTGGTGAGCGCTCCGAAGCTCATGCGCACCGCGGCTGACGCGAGTTCCGGCCTGACTCCCATTGCGAGCAGAACGTGCGAGGGATTGACGCTCCCGCTCTGGCACGCCGACCCGCCTGAGACTGCGATGCCCTGAAGATCGAGCGCCATCTGCAGCGATTCGCTGTCCGTACCCGGCACCGAAATGTTGAGCACGTGCGGCGCACGCTCGGCGCCTCCGCCGTTCACGACAGCGTCGGGAATTTTTGCGACAATGGCTGCGGAGAGCCGGTCACGCAGCCTGCGCAGTCGCTCGCACTCCGTGTAGTGCTCGGCGACTGCCAGTTCCGCAGCAGTGGCGAGGCCCACCGCGTAAGCGACGTTCTCGGTTCCCGGCCGCCGCCCGCGATCCTGAGAGCCACCGTGCAGCAGCGGTTGAATGTCGGTGCCGCGGCGGATGAACAGCGCTCCAATGCCCTTGGGCGCGCCAACCTTGTGGCCGGAAATAGAGAGCAGATCGAAGGGCTGCGATGCCGCGTCAATGTGCACCTTGCCGAGTGCCTGCACGCCGTCGGTGTGGAAGACAACGCCTTTCGCTTTTGCGAGAGAAGCAAACTCGGGAATCGGGTTCACCGTGCCGACTTCGTTGTTGACCCACATGAGCGAGCAGACTGCAACATCGTCTCGAACGTTCTGTTCGAAGGATGCGTCGGAGATTCGCCCGTTGATATCAACGTCCAGAAGGCGCTCTTCGGCTCCCTCAGCGGCTGCCTGGTGCGCCGCACCAAGAACTGCCTTGTGCTCGGTTGGTGAGGTGACGACTGCGTTCCGGCCTGCCTTGCGCGCATGTCTCCACACACCCAGAATGGCGAAGTTGTCGCCTTCAGTGCCTCCCGAGGTGAAGCAGAGTTCATCGGGCCGCGCGCCGAGGCAGGCTGCGACGCGCTCACGGGCCTCGTCGAGCGCGGCGCGCGCCTCTCGGCCCCACCGGTGCGTACTCGATGGGTTGCCGAACCTTGAGCCAAAGAATGGCTTCATGGCTTCGAAGACCTCGTCGCGAACCGGGGTGGTTGCGGCGTGGTCAAGGTAAATGGGAGGCGGCTTCATCTACGTAAGCTAAAACGGCCCCGTCCGAGGGGCGAGGACGGGTTTTCTGCGGGCCCGCTCAACTGCCAAAAAAACGGCTTCGGACGGCCCACAGGTCGGGGAAAAATCTCTGGGAAACGGTTCGCTGGAGGTACTTCGAGCCGAGCGTGCCGCCGGTGCCGCCGGTACTGGGTCCGATGATGCGCTCGACGAGCTGGACATGCAGAAATCGCCACATCCCAAATCCCTGCTCGTACTCCAACAGTCCTTCGGCCAGCATCTGAAGCGGGCGTTGCTCATCGCCGGAATAAATCTCTTCGAGCGTGGTGCCACTCTCGGCGAGGACGCGATTGAACTGTTCCTGGAGCGGAGGACCTGCAAGCGCGCTCTGCACGATCTCCGGAATTGGGCCGTGATCCTCGAGCACCTGCATGAAGTGCTGATCACGCAGCCCGGACATTGCCTCGATTGTTCTGAACTGTACGCTCTGTGAGCCGCTCGAAGTCCCGAGGTACCCTCGAAACTGCGCGAACCTCTGCGGAGGAAGCGTTTCCAGGGCACTGAGCTGGGCGGTGACGATGCGCACCAGCGCGTTGACGCGCTTTACAGCGCCGAGTGCGCCGAGAGCATCATTCCGGGAAAGTTGCGCGTTCAGCGCTTCGAGCTCGTGAATTATCAGCTTGAACCAGAGCTCACTCGCCTGGTGAACGATGATGAAAAGCAATTCGTCGGGGTGTTCCGGGCTCGAGCGCGGGCGTTGGAGTGCCAGGAGGTCGTCGAGGGCCAGGTAGGAACCGTAGTTGACTTCTTCGCTCAAAATGTGGCTACCTCGAGCGCGCTGACGTCGTCGGCTCGCATGGTTTCGGTCGTGAAGAACGGCTCGCCGTATCGAGTACGTATGAGCGAGCCGTAATGAGCGGCCTGATGGCGAATTATTTCATACAGCGATTCACCGTTGGGAAAAACTTCTCCCGCCTGTGTCGCGTGGTCGAATTGGGAAGAGTAGCACTTGATGGCGGCAAGCTTCTGCTCGAAGGTGTCGGTGATGTCCACGACAAATGTCGGCTTGATGTTGTCTTCCCTGTAAGCGAGACAGTGAATGACCTTTCGCGGACGATGCGCGGGTGTGTCGGGCTCGACTTTTTTCAGTCCGGCCACAAAGCATGCATCCCGGATTAGCTGCGCAGACACGGTGTGATCCGGATGCTTGCCATTCAGCGACGGTGCGATGACTACAGCCGGCGCGTACCGCCTGATGGCAACCGCGAGACGTGCACGCGTTTCAGGCGTGTTGACCACTCCTCCATCGGGAAGGAAGAGGTTTTCACGCGCCGACAGTCCCATGATCTGTGCTGCCCTCGACGCCTCCTCTCCACGAAGATCGGCCGACCCATGCGTTCCAAGTTCACCCGCCGTGAGATCGATGACTGCAGCGCGGCGCCCCAGCGCTACCGATTTGATCAGTGTGCCGCCGCAGGTGAGTTCGACGTCATCCCTGTGCGCAGCGATTGCGAGAATGTCTACGGTTGGCATGTGGCAAATATATCCGCCGCCTGAAACCGTGACGCCGGGCGTCCATTCATTCGTACCTGAGCGCCTCGATAGGATCCATCCGCGCGGCTCGGCGGGCCGGAATCATTCCGAAGGTAATGCCGATGCCAACTGACACACTCACCGCGATCAGCGTCAGAGTAACGGGAATTCCGGCATCGATATTCATGAACGTCGTAATGAGGCGCCCGAGCACCAGGCCAACAATGATTCCGATGAGCCCTCCGATTCCCGTGAGCGTCGCGGCCTCCACGAGGAACTGAAGAAGTATCTCGCGCTGAGTTGCACCCAGCGCTTTTCGGACGCCGATTTCCCTCGTGCGGCTCGTGACCGAGACCATCATGATCGCCATCACCCCGATACCGCCCACCATCAGGCCGACGCTCGACAGTACGATCATCACCAGAAAGAAGACGCCGCTGATCTTGTTGAACGTGTCCAGAATCTGATCCTGCGTGATCATGTCGAACGAGTTCTTTTCGGCGGGCCTGAGATTGCGCATTTCGCGAAGTGCGATGGTGACCGCCTCCTGAGCGTCCTCTGCGGTGACTCCTTTCTTCGGCTTGACCGGTATGAAGACCGCGTTGGTCTTGTCGAGGCGGAAAAGATGGTCGAGCGTTGCGTAGGGAATGATTGCGCCTATCGCCTGGCCCGGCGGTTCGAAGATGTTTCCCGCTTTCTGATACAGCCCGATGACTGTCATGGGACGTCCGCCGAGCCGCACCTGCTTGTCAATGATGCTTTCCGCTCCGAAGACTTTTCTTGCCGCGTCTTCCTCCAGCACTACAACCGGCGAGCCGCTCACCATCTCAGGACGTGTGAACCATCTTCCCATCACGAGGTCGCCACCCTGAATCTCCACAAAGCGATCGTCGGCTCCATTGATGAGCAGGTTTTGCGTTCGCACTCCCTTGTACTCCAGCCGCCCTTGTGTCTGCCCCCAAATGGCCGCGTAGGAGATTTCAGGCAGCGCCTGAATTCGACGCGCCTCAGCTTCTGAAAGATCGGGCCGGATTCGAATCCAGGCCGGGGGGCGGTCGGGATTCACAGGCGTCTGCGAGAACACTTTCACGACGTAGAAAGTTGTGGGCCCTGCGATCTCGATCGTACGGACAATCTGTTCCTTGATTCCCTGAACGATTGCCGCCATCGCCATCACTGTCGAGACTCCCATGACGACGCCCAGAATCGTAAGTCCCGACCTCAGCTTGTTGCCGCGAAGAGTGTCCACCGCAATCGACATGTTGCTGAGGATATTTGCTCTCAGCATTTATTCCTGCCTCAGGGCTGCAATCGGATCGAGCTGCGCGGCGCGGGCGGCCGGGTAAACGCCGAACAGCACGCCCACTCCGGCGCCAAGCGAGAGTGCAAGGGCGATGGACCAGCCGGTGACTCTGGCCGGCAGCGGAGATGCAAACGACACAAGTCCGGCCAAGCCCCATCCCGCTGCCACACCGAGCAGCCCGCCCACCGTCGCCAGCACAATCGACTCCGCCAGGAACTGGCGCTTGATGTCCCGCGAACGGGCGCCCATTGCCTTTCGAACTCCTATCTCGCGCGTCCGCTCGGTGACCGACATCAGCATGATGTTCATGATGACAATACCGCCAACGACGATGCCGATTCCCACGATGGCGGGGATCACGGAAAAAAGTACGCGAGTGAGGTTTTTCCAGAATTCGACAAGAGCGTCAGCAGTCTCGATCGAATAGTCGCTCTCCTGTCCCGGCCGAAGGCGGTGAGCTTCGCGCATGGCGCCATCTGCCAGCGCCATTCCCTCCGCAACGTCCTCTGCTCTCGCCATCTTGACCGAGACAGTCGTCGTCCTCCGACGACCATACACAGATTCGAAGGTGGTCAATGGCAGCAGAACAAATCCATCGAACGACTGGCCGAGTACACGCCCCTTTTTCTCAACGACACCAATGACCGTGAAGTGTCTGCCTGCCAGACGGATGTCGCGGCCTACCGGATCAACGCTCTCAAAGAGTTTCTCGGCGATATCCGCGCCGATGACAGCAACGGGCCGCCGCTGAATCACGTCTACGTCGCTCAGCGGGCGCCCGCTCTCGAATGTGTAGTCCTGCACCACCTGGTAGGGTGCGGTGACGCCGAACACGCTCACGTCGCCGAGTGTTCTGGAGTCCCACTGTACGTCTGCAACGGGTGTGGGCCATCCGGACTGCAGGCTGATTGCCGTCGCCTGCGGGACCGCGGCCATCACTGCTGTTGCATCTGCCTCGCTGATGCGCGGTCGTTTCTGGATTCTGCGGAACTCCTCATCGTCGAAGAGACCAATCTGCAACGGCGACCGCCTCACCTGAAAAGTGTTCTGTCCGATGAGAGCGCCTGCCAGATTCTCCGAAACGTACGAATTCATTCCCTGAATGATCGCCACGACTGCAACGAGGAAGGTCACTGACACGATGATGCCGAGCAGCGTAAAGAACGACCTTACCTTGTTCTGGCGAAGCTGGTCGAGCGCAGTGAGGATGACGTCGGCGAATTTCATCTCGCCGGCGCGTCTGTGTCATTCGTAGCGGAGCGCGTCGACCGGGTCGAGGCGCGAAGCTCGCGCGGCGGGAAGCATGCCGAAGACGATGCCTGTGACAGCGCTGACTCCAAGTGCCGCCACGATGGCGAGCGGCGGTGTTGACGCCGGAACCGGCGTGAATCTGTTGACCAGAAATGCGACAATTGAGCCGAGTGCAAGGCCGATGATCGCGCCTACACACGTCAACGTAGCGGCCTCGACCAGAAACTGCCACAGAATCGTCCGGCGGGTGGCTCCGAGCGCCTTGCGGACTCCGATTTCTCTCGTGCGCTCGGTAACACTGATCATCATGATCGCAACGACTCCCACTCCGCCTACCATCAGGCCAACTGCGGACAGCGCGATCATGATGACAAAGAATACGCCGAAGAATCCGTCGTAGATCGCCATCAGGCCATCGGAAGTCACGATTGCAAAGTCATCCGGAGCGCTCGGCCGGAGTCCGCGCTGTCCGCGAATCATCGCCGTCACCGCGTCAATTGCTTCGTCTCTCGAGACATTGTCACGCGGCTTGATGGTGAGGTCCAGTCGCCGGAGCTGAAAGCCGAGCTGCCTCTTGCCTGACTGAAGCGGAATAATCGCCTTCGGATCGTTGCCCGCACCCGAAGACGTAGGCTTGCCGAGAAAACTGCCGACGTTGTGGTGAATACCAATCACCTTGAACGGCTTGCCGTCAATTTCGATCACCTTGTCCAGCGGATCCGAATCCTTGAACAGTCGCTCTGCCATCTTGTCGTTGATGACGACGATGCTCGCCCCGGTGGTGTTTTCCGCATAGGTGAAGTCGCGGCCCGCGATGATGTCTCCACCGTCAGCGGCAAGCCACCCGGAGCTGTATCCGTCCAGTCCGCCCTGCGCGACCTCACGATCCTTGTACCTGAACCTCGCCCCACCCCCGACGTGGCTCGTTACCGCAGCAATTTCTGAAAGCCGCCCAATGCGCGTCGCTTCGTCCAGCGTGATCGGAGGATTTCGCCGCCACGGGCATGTCGCATCGGTCCCGTCACAGATGTCGCCGAGGCTTATCGGACGGCGGTACATATAGAAGCTCGTGGGCCCGGCTGACTCGAGGTCCTTTGCAACGCTGGCGTTTATTCCGTGAACTGCGGCTGAGAGGGTAACGACTACGAACACTCCGACGGCAACGCCGAGTATCGTCAGCGCGGCGCGGACCTTGTTCGAGCGGATGGCGTCGAATGCAATCCCGATTCCTTCGGTGACGTTGAACAGACCTGACGAGATGCTCATCTATTCTGCCCTCAGGGCTGCTATTGGATCGAGCCGCGATGCGCGGCTTGCGGGATAGATGCCGGAAATGATTCCAACACCCGCCCCGACGATCACCCCGGCCACAATTGACCACGGTGCAATCGTGGCCGGCAGCGGAGAAACTGCAGCGATTACCTGAGCGAGGAGAATGCCGATTGCAATTCCAATCGCCGCGCCGACAGTGCTGAGTGTCGCGGCCTCTACGAGGAACTGCCACATGATGTCGCTTCTGCGAGCGCCGAGCGCCTTCCTTACTCCAATCTCCCGCGTGCGTTCTGCAACGGCGACGAGCATGATGTTCATGATCACGATTGCGCCGATGACGAGACCGATAGCTGGCAGTATCACGCCGGCAATCACGAGCTTGCTCTTGATATTCGTCCAGAACGAGAGAGCTGACTCGGAGGTCTCCAGAGCAAAGTTGTCTGGCTCTGAAGGACGCAGGTGGCGGCGCGCGCGCATAACCTGGCGGATGGTTTCCTGAATTTCCACCATGTCCGCGTCGCCCGAGGCCTTGAATTTCACTGCGTCGATGACCTGCGGCCGGTTCACGACGTGACGCAGCGGTGATCTGTACGGTGCGATGACGAAACGGTCAAGCGACAACCCGAAGATGCTGCCTTGCGACTCGGCGACGCCTACGACTGTGTAGGGAAGGCCTGCTACCTTCAGTTCGCGCCCGACCGGATCGAGGTTGGGAAAGAACTTCGTGGCTATTTCTGCACCTATCACGACCACCGGACTGCCCAGTGCCATTTCCTGGGTTGCGATGACGCGGCCGCGGTCGACATTCATTTCGCGAATCTTGAAGTAGTCGCCTTCCACGGCGCTTGCCTGAAGGGAAGTTGGCCGTGACCAGCGTGACGACAGTGAGACGTTATCGTAGCCTTCGGCCGACCAGAGCGTTCCCGGCGGAAGCGCGTCTACGACGGGCTGTACATCGGTGATGAGCACCCGGGGCCACCGCTGCATGGCGCGCCATTGCGCTTCGCTGAAGTCCCCGCCGAAGTCAGGGCGCTGGCGGAGAGTAATGGTGTTCACCCCCACGAGCTTGCCGACGAAATCGTGTTCCATGTAGGAACTCATTCCTTCGACGATCGAGACCACGGCGATGAGGAACATCACCCCGATGGTCACTCCCAGCAGCGTGAAAAAACTTTTCAGCTTCTGGACGCGAATCTGCGAAAGCGCGAGGCGAATCGCGTCCGAGAAGAGCATAGTTTATCTGAGCGACGGGACGGGGACCTGCATTCTTTCAGCGAAGTGTTCCTGGCGTTCGTCACTCTCGATCATTCCGTCGCGAAGCACGATCACACGCCGCGCGTGCGCTGCAATGTCCGGCTCGTGGGTCACCATGATGACCGTCTGTCCGCTGGCAGCGAGATCCTCGAACACGCGCATGATTTCCTCTGACGTTGAAGAATCGAGGTTTCCTGTTGGCTCGTCAGCCAGGAGAATGGAGGGGTTGTTTACGAGCGCGCGCGCAATCGCTACGCGCTGGCGCTGACCGCCGGACAGCTCATTGGGGCGGTGAGTGACTCGATCGCCAAGCTGCACGCGCTCGAGGGCAGCAACCGCACGTTTCTTCCGCTCGTCGGCCGACACTCCCGCGTATACGAGCGGCAGTTCCACGTTGTGAAGAGCCGTGGCGCGGGGCAGAAGGTTGAACGTCTGGAAGACGAATCCTATCTCGCGGTTGCGAACACGCGCGAGTTCATCGTCAGACATGGATGACACGAGGTCGCCGCTCAGCCAGTATTCGCCGGCATCCGGAGTATCCAGACAGCCGATGAGGTTCATCAGCGTGGACTTGCCTGAGCCGGAGGGGCCCATGATCGCGACGTACTCGTTCTGGCGGATTGCAACGTCAACGCCTCGCAGCGCTCGCACAATCTCTCCTCCCATGTCGTACTCACGCTTGATTCCGCGCGTGACGATCACCCAATCCTTGTCTGGGGCCTTGCCGGATTCCTGAGTAACTATCTGGCGCTCTGCCGTGTGGCTCATCGGCGACTCATCGGTTTTCTGCATCACGATTTCTTTTCCTTTTCTTTCTTGTCAGGCGCTGTGGTCTTCACACGTGAGCCGTCCTTCAGTTCACGAATTGCCTGGTAGGTTCCGCCAACGATGCGGTCGTTCTCTTTCAGACCTCCGACCACTTCGAAGAACTTCTCGCCGGCTATACCTACTTTTACGGGCTTGAAGGTCACTTTGTTGTCTGCCCCGACAAGGAACACGCCCTCGACGTCCCTCTTGCCGACTTTCTTGGCGGGGGCCGATTTGCTCAGAGTGACGGCACCTGAGTCGACCTTGTCGAGCGAGTCTTCCCTTACCGTAAGCGCGATAATCGGAACCGCGAGAGCGTTCTTCCGCGTGTCGGTGATAATCTTCGCGGTAGCCGAGAAGTCAGGCCGTGTTGTGGGAGGCGCATTGAGAAGGCGAATGGTGACTTCATAGTCGATTGCCTGGTCGGCCGGACTGCCAGCGCCGCCAGCGACACCCCTTATCGAGCTGTTCGAGATCTCCGATACGCGTCCAATGAAGGTGGTATCGGGAAATGCATCGATCTGCACAACTGTCGAATCGCCGATGGAGATTCGCGAGACGTCGGTCTCATCTACCTTGACCTTGGTTTCCAGCGAGCTCATGTCGCTGATCGTCAGTATGTTGGCTGCGTCGCGGCTCAGGTTTCCCATGATGGCTGTCTCGCCTTCACGCACGTTGAGCCGCGTGATGAGACCTGACATCGGGGCATAGATGATCGTCTTCGCCAGCTGGCTTTGTGCATCACGCAATGACGCCTGTGACTGAGCGATTCCGTTGTTCGCGGCGTCGAGCTGCGCGCGGTTGACCTCGACCTGGGTTCTGAGCTGCTCCACCTGCTCATCCGACACCAGCGTCGGATTTGCCTTCTTCAGCTCGAGAAGCCGCTCGTAGTTGCGACGCGCCTGCTCGAGATTCGGGCGAGCCGTAGCGGACTGCGATCGCGCGCTCGCAACCGCAGCTGCCGCGCGCTCTGCCGCGGCGCGGTATTGCGACGGGTCAATCTCCAGAAGAAACTGACCCTTCGTGACATTGTCTCCCTCCTTCACAGTCAGCCTGACGATTCGTCCGGTGATGTCAGAGGCGAGGTCAACTTTTACGTGAGGCTGGACCTGCCCGCTCGCTGTCACCGAAGCGACGAGGTCGCGTCTCTCGACGTTCTCGATTCTCACTTCGGTGGCCTTGTTTCGGCCTTTCATTGCGCTCAACACTCCGACCGCAACTATCACCAGCAGTATGGCTCCGCCTACACCCCATTTGGTGCGTTTGGACATTTTTTTTTCCGTTATCTGAGGGGACGTCCGACAGCGCTTTCCAGCGCTACGAATGCCTTGTGGTAATCGAAAATCGCGTTGATGCGGTCACTCTCGGCGCGCTCGTAAGCAACCCGCGCGTCGTTTACGTCCACGATCGTCACGCCGCCTGTGCGATATCTGTCCTGAGTGAACTTCAGCTCGAGGCGAGCCTTGGCTGAGTTCTGCGCCTGAAGCCGCGCTGTCTGTTCGGCGGTGCTCAGGGTGAGATAGGCCGCCGTTACGTCTGCGGTTACGGCAAGCTCGCGAGCCCGCACGTTGAACCGGGCGTCGTCACTTGCGGCGAGAGCTTCCTGCACGCGCTGCTCGCGGGCGAAGCCGTCGAACAACGGGACCGAGATGGTCGCCGAAAGCGATCGCGGCGACGTCTGGAAGTTGAAGGGAAACTGCTTGTTGTCGCTGCGGATTTGCGCTGCCTGAGCGTCAGTGAAAGCAATCGCCTGACACTGCGACAGGCTGTTCGGAAGCTGAAGCGCAGCTCTCACTTCTTCCGTTCTTATGCACGACGCCCGGGAAGACGCAATCTGCGCCGATGATTGATTTACCAGAAACCCCGCGTCTGCGTACGAATAGGTGTAGCCTGAGATCCCAGTGTTGATGCTGAGCGTCGGCGTGTATTCGCTCTTTGCGCGTTTGACGCCCAGCCCGGCGACTCTCTCCCGCGAGCGAAGTGCGAGCACGATGGGGTTGGTCTCCCGCGCCGCAGCGAGCATTTCGGCGAGCGGGGGCGGTGGAACGAGCGTCGTGAACTCGGTGGTGAGCACCACGTCCGCAGGCTGGTCCACTCCTATCAGCTGGAACAGCCGGAGCTTCTCGATTTCGATCTGGTTACGCGACTGAAGCACCTGCACCTGCTGCTGCCCGAGGGCCACTTCCGCCCTCGATACGTCGAGCTGAGTTCCTGATCCGACGAGCGCGCGTGCCTTGGCCAGTACCACCTGCGTCTCGTACGTGCCGAGCAGCGTGTCCTGAAGCCCTGCGCGTTCCCGGGCCTGGAGGACAGAGAGATATTGCTGCGAGACGTTTCCCCTGAGCCCCTCGGCGCTGCCGATGATGTCGGCTTCTACTGCGTCGCGATTGGCACGCTGAAGCTTGGGAGCAAGGAGTGTTGCGCGGTTGATACGGTAACCAACTCCAATCTGATACTGCGACTGGTTGATGTCCGAACTTGCTCCGAGACTCGTGCCGCCGAAAATCTGGGCACCGCCCTGCTGCCGCTGCGCAAAGAAGCTCGCATCAGCACTCGGAAGAAGCTGTCCGCGTGCTGCCCGAACGGCGGCGTCGGCTGTGCGCCGGTTGTTGACCGTTGCGAGGTGGGAAGGATTGTTGCGGCGAGCGAGATCTATCGCCTCGTCGAGTGACAAGGCGGTACGTTGCGCGAAAGTCGTGGCCGGGACCAGCGCGGCCAGAACGAGATAGAGCAGCTTTTGCATTATTGTTGTCGGTGGATTCATTCGGGCCTACGAACGCGTTGTCGCGTCGGTTTCAAAGCCGGATTACTCTGTCGATGCCGGTGCGAGGAAGATGCGGTCGCTGATGCGCGAGCGAATTCTTTCATAGATCACTCTTCCTTTTTCAGCCGATGCCAGGGAAGGCATCCCGATGTTGCCCGCGCTGTTGCCGGGAACCTTGAGTGTACCTCTGCGGTAACGCCTCAGTTGTTCGCGTGACATCATATAGTCGCGCGCCAACTCCTGGTGCACCAATTCCGGAGCTATGTGAAGCATGATTGAAGTGTCGACTTCGTCGCCGTGCATGGCTTCTGTCTGGCCTTCAAGCAGTTCCGAAAGATTCACCGCAAAAATGTCTACCACCCTGACCCGTGCTCCTGCGGTTATCACGGTTGCGAGCGCTTCCTGGTGCGGGTCGTGCCCGTGCGCGGTGAGAAGTATGAATTCCTTGAATCCTGTCGCTTCCCAGGAATCCAGGAGATCGTTCAGCATGCGGTGCAGCGTTTTTTTTCGCACCGAAGCATTTCCAATGAACCCGCGTTCGGTGTCGACGTTCACTCCAAATTCCACCGCAGGAGCCCGAAGCACTGCAAATTCTGCTGACAGGTCATCCGCGAGCCGTTCTGCAATGATTGTCGCCGTCCCAAGGGGCAGGTGCGGTCCGTGCTGCTCGCACGTGCCGACCGGGATGATGAGGCGCGGATCTTCCGCCATCGCCGCCTCGATCTGCATCGGCAGGAGTTCCTTGATGCGAAGGGGAGCATTCTGGGGAAGCGGCACGATGGGAGCATGCGGAGCAGGTCTCGAATCCTGTTCGGACGAATCGTATGAAGAAGGAGTTGGAATGGAGGGCATCCGCGGGAAATGGCAGTCAGAGTCTTGAACAGGGTATGGCGCCGGCGTCTTGGATTCGCGGCAGCAGGTGCAGCGATACTCCTGCTCGCTTCATGGCTCCGCAATCCACTCATACCTTACGGAAGCACGAGCGCCCGCGCCAGCGCGACCGCCCCGGATTCGGCGCGCTCCCGCGAGGAAGCGTCACGGCGCGAGCGCGCAATCGTCGCTGTCGCGAATGCTGTGACCGCGTCGGAGGCTTTGCTCTCGGAGGTTGCGCGGGCAGCGTTGAGCGCACCCGGGGATCCTGACCTGGCCTTTGATTTTCTGGATGAACTGCCGCTTGCCGGCGAGACCGGGGTGGTTGTGCTGGAAAAAGGCAGACCTCTCGCCTGGTCGGGCCGGCTTCGCACGCCGCTCGAGACGTCACCGCCCGGCACGTCAGTTTCATTCTCTCCCTTCTACACCACGCTTCAGGTTGTTGCTGCGCGCGGCGAACGCAGCGCCGTAGCAAGCGCGCTGATTCACGCGGAGCCGCCGGCCTCCGGGATCGCAACGGGTCTCTCCGATGCGCTGGATGAAAGCAGCACGGTGGATGAGTTTCGCTTTTCGCCGGCCACCGACACGCTTTCGGGATCTCTGGTGAGAGGAGCTTCCGGCCAGGCGTTACTGCGCGTCGACGCCACTCCGGTGTCCATCGAGCGCGTGCGTTTCGTCGGAGCCTCGAAAGTCCGGGGCCGAGGGGCTCTACTGCTGTTTGCGCTTACACTGATCCTCATTGCCGCCGGGTGGTCGCGACGACGGGCCGTCGGCTTGCGATTCTTTACGCTGGGGATTGCGCTCGTCACAGCCGTGATCTTCCCGTGGAACAGTTTTTCGAACGCTGCCGCCCTGTTCGACCCGGCCGTTTTCTATTCTCCCGTGGCAGGTCCTCTTTCGGCGAGCGCCGGACCGTTTGCCCTGGCGTCAACACTGCTCCTGCTGGGCGTGGTTGCTCTGATCAGGGCGAGGATAATTCGTCTTCACCGCGCTGCAGCCGGAGCCGCAGCCGTGTTTCTCATCGTGTTCGGTGGGCTGCTCACCGAGACAGCACGCGCAGGGATAGCGCTACCCACCTGGGGCGCGACACCAGCCCTCTGGATTATCTGGGAACTGCCTCTCTTTCTTCAGCTCTTTGCGTTCTGGCTCGCGGCTACCTGGCTGCTCAGGATTGCAGCAGGAAAGCGGCCGATGGTGCAATTGAAGACCGGAGCAGTGCTCGCCTTCTTTTGTGGGGCTGTTGCAACGTTCGCGGTCTGGACCACAACAACCGAGCAGAGACTTCAGCTCGCCATGCGGGATGTTTCGGGCCTGCAGCGGGTGGACGGCAACGCTGCTCAGCTGCTGTCGCGATTCGGCAGCCAGCTCACGGGTTATAACAATGCGGGCAATCGCGCTGATCTATTAAAGCGCTATGCAAGGTCAGACCTTTCCGCGGCTGGTCTGCAGGCATCGCTCGGCGCGTGGAGCCGCGACGGGGCGCTGGAATCCCGGCTGGACCTCGCTCCGATTGAATTCGATTCGATGATGCTCGCTATAGTGGTAGCCCGCGCGATCGACAGTGGCGTTCCTGTTATCGAGCAGGTCCTGGGGACCTCAGGCCGCCAGATCATTCTCGCGGCGCCACACCGCGATGGCGGAGCGACTTCGGTCGTCGCATCGCCTCGCACACGCCTGATAGCGGAAAATCCTTACACGGAGTTGCTCGGTTTCACCCTCCCCGACAAATCGGAACCGCCCTACTCCCTGATCCTCGCCGACTTTGCGTCCGATTCGGGGATCACCGAAACGACCATGACGTGGCACCGGCTTGCAGATGAATGGCACGGTGATCAGCTCGTCATGACGACTGCAGGACCTGCCCGCGCGCACGTCGAGGTAGACCTGCGTTCGTGGTCGGCCCGTCTCGTCAGAGCTGCACTGATAATCCTGCTGAACATCGCAGCCGCGGGCCTAATCTGGGCGCTCGCGACCATGGCCGAGGGCGGATTTTTCAGGTGGGTGAGGCGAAGCGCCTCCCGCTGGCTGCGCAGCTACCGCGGGCGACTCACACTCGCTCTGTTCACATTTTTTGTAATACCTGCCGTCGGGTTTGCATTCTGGTCGTATCAGCGGCTTCAACGGGACGACCGCAGCGTGCGCGTGCTGCTCATAGGTGACGTATTGCGCGCCGCTGCTTCACGCGGTCCGTCGAGCATTACAACCGACCCAGGTGGTGCATCGCCGCTCTTTCTTTTTGAGAACGGCATTCTCCGCAGCAGCAGCGATTCGCTCTACGAGCTTATTGCACCGGCCGGGAGATTCCTTTCACAGACCGCCTACACCAACATCGCGATTGGCGGAGAACTCACTGCATCGTCAAGGATGACGATCGGCCAGTCGCCCGTGCTCTGGGGCTATCGTGCGGGCTCGGGAATGTTCAGGGATGGGTTCATTCTTTCAGCGCCAGCGCGAAGTGATGAGGTTGTGCTCGACAGGCGCAGGCGCGATCTCGCGTTGCTGGTTCTATTTGCTACGGCTGTTGGTGCAATAGCCGCTTTCTGGCTCAGCGGAATTGCCGCCCGCATTCTCGCACGCGATCTCGAGCTGAGCCGCATCGAAGTCGCTCGCGCCGAGCGGGTGCTGGCGTGGGGCGAAATGGCCCGGCAGGTTGCGCACGAAATCAAGAATCCGCTGACGCCGATCCGCCTGGGCGTACAGCACCTTCGGCGCGCAAAGGCTGATCCGAAAATTGATTTCGATCGTGTGCTGGAGGAAAACGTCACGCGGATTCTTTCGGAAATTGACCGGCTCGACACGATCGCGCGCGCGTTCAGCCGCTACGGCAGCGCGCCTGGAGAAATGCCATCTGCCGAGCGGGTTGACGTTGCGGCCATATTACGTGACGTGATAGGACTCGAGAAGATGGGTGTGGGCGGAGTGCGGTGGATGCTCGACGGTGCTGAATCGTCCGTACATGTAGCCGCGCGTGAGGATGAATTGCGGGATGTTCTATTGAACGTGTTTGAGAACGCGCGTCTTGCCCGCGCCCGGCATGTCCAGGTACTGCTGTCGAGGAACGAAACGGAGGTGTTCATCGCCGTGGAGGACGATGGCACCGGCATCCATCGTGAGTCACTCTCGCGTGTTTTTGAGCCGCATTTTTCCACGCGCACAACAGGCAGCGGCCTCGGCCTGGCAATCAGCCGCCGGTTGTTGGAGTCGTGGGGCGGAAGCATCGATCTGACGAGCGAAGAGGGCTCAGGTTCGCGTGTGCAGATAACGTTGCGCGGAGCGGAGACGTGAGCTCTCCAAGACGAACGCCTGTTGAGGCGCTCATTACGTCGAAACTTCCAGATCATATCGCCGGTTGGCAGCTGCCTCCTGGCTGGATGTGGGGCTCGCGCGGTCTGTATGGGGACGAGCGGCACTACCAGCAGGTGAATGACGGCCTGGGCCGTTCGCTCTCGCTGGTCACTGCTCCCAACCCCGCGCATCACGCGTGGTTGTATTCAGAGGCGAGGAATCTTGCGCATCGCAATCATCCTGCGATTCCCACTACGTATCACTTCTGGGTTTCGGAACGCGAGCCCCGTCGTGGCCCCGGTTACCTGAGGCGATGGGTAACGGGAGAAACTGTTCGCGAGCACATGCAGCGGCTCGGGAGTGTCGAGATACCGTATGTCATGCGGGTGGTGCGCGGCGCGGGCTCTACTCTTTCTTATCTGCACGACAACGGCTCGACGCATGGCGCGATGACGGTTGACACGGTTTGGCTCGCGGCAACTGGTCGCCTGTGGCTGCTGGAGTGGCAATGGGCGGTGCCTCGGGAGGACATCCCGGCCGGGATGCGGCCGCTCGTCCCCGGCGGTCGGGCCGAGGAAACGCGGCTGTCGACGACTCTCCCGCCGGAGTGGACCGAGGGGGAGTGGAATCCGACGCCCTCCAGCGATCAATGGCAACTCGCGGCAGTCTGTTTTACTGCGCTCACAGGTGAGGATCCGCCGTCCAAGGATGTTCCGCCAGTGGGCTGGCTCCGTCCGGAATGCCCGGTGACGCTCGCAAGCGCGATCGACAGGGCATTGTCTGCCGACCCGGCAGACAGATTTCCCTCGATTGCGTCGTTTCTGCGAGTGGCGGACAGCAGCTATGCAAGTCGCGGGATGATGGTTCCCATCGCCGACCCCGACGCAGCGGATCGGCAGTTATCAGAGGAAGCGAGAATCAGGTACGCCCTCGGCGATGACTATGAAGTTCTGTCTCCAATTGGCGCGGGGAGTTTTGGCAAAGTCTGGCGTGCACGCGATCTCTCGCTGGAGCGTGAGGTGGCGCTCAAGGTGCTTCATCCGCGCGTCGCCGCTGATGCGCGGGCGGTTGCTGCGTTCTGGAGGGAGGCGAAGCTCGCGGCGCAGCTCGCCCATCCGGCGATTGTCCCGATTTATGACTGGGACAGCAAGGGTGATCTCTCGTGGTACACGATGGAGCTCGCAGACGAAGGGTCTGTCGCGAGCCTGGTTGCGCGGAGCGGGCCGCGCACGCTGGAGGAAATTGCGCCGCAGGTGGAGACCATACTCGATGGACTGGCAGCAGCGCACGCCATTGGAATCGTTCACCGGGATCTCAAGCCTGAGAACATTCTCATAGATCGGTATGGGCGCTGGCGGATGACCGACTTCGGAATTGCGAATGCGACTGGAGAGGACATTACCGGGACCACGGGTACGCCGGCTTTTGCTGCCCCCGAACAGCTCCTGGGAGAGCCGCATGGAGGCTCCGTCGATTACTTCGCACTGGCCTCGATCGTCTTCTTTGCGCTCTGTGGCCAGCCGCCGTTTGGGGACGGGGATGCGTCGCTCATCGTCGCGCGCCAGCTGGCTGGTAAAGCAGATTTTTCCCCTTTTGCTACCCCTCTTGCCGACTGGCTTCGCCAGGGCTTGATGCCACGGCCGGACGACAGGTTTCCTGATTCGGGCGCTATGAAGGACGGCTTGCGGAGCGCGGTAAGGTCAATTCGCCGAAGGGAGCGGGCGGCCTGGTGGCGGCGCACCGCTACTAAAGAGGGTAGCTAGGCGTCCCCTGGACGGGAGAAACCGCATCGCGGGGACTTTACAATTGCAAGGAATCGCAGTTGCCAGTGGCAAAAAGACCCGATCATTTGCGTTTCGTGGCTTCGAATTTGCAAGCCGTCGACGCGCTACATGGCGTGGATGAGCGAATGACTCAACGCAGTGTGTGTCAAATGTTTGCAGCGCGAAGGTTAAAGAGGCTTTTCGCATGATATCAATGACTGCAGGCAGTGGCGTGTAATGAAAAGTTCGCTAACTTGTTCCCCGGGCTCGGACGCCCTTTTCTCGGCGTCAAAGGGCCACCGGCATACATCCTGCCTCAAGGCGATTCACGATGTGTTTCCGGTTGTAGTAGTTGTATCCACCATTTCGAAATGAGGTATTCCACATGTTAAGAAGACGTTGGACCGTCTGCGCAATGACGGCCTTGCTCTTCGGCGGAACGGCTGCGGCACAGCAGCCGGGCACGCTGTTGCTGGGCGGTTTTGGGCAGTTCACCAAGTTCGACGAGGCCTTGCGGCTCGATAACGTCATCGGAGTTGGCGGACGGGTCGGCGCCTACTTTGCCCCGAACTGGAATCTCGAAGCTGAGAATTCCTGGAACAAGCCGGATCAGCTTGGCGCTGGTCAGGCGGGAAAAATCTGGTATGGGCCGGTCTCGGCTCGTATCCGATACAGCTTCCCGTTCGCCGGACTCGCTGCTTTCCATCTTGGTGCTGGCGGAGTCATCTCCTCCTACGCCGGATATGAGCCGGATGAGCCCACCGGTACTGAGCTTCGCGACATTCGTTCGAACAGCCGTGGCTACAACTACGGTGTCGAAGGCAATGTCGGATTCACAGTCGGACTCGGCGCAATCGGCCTCCGTGTAGATGGAATCGCGGACTACATGCCGAACGGCGGAAGAGTCGGCGGTACAGGCGGTGGCGTTTACGAGGCACACACCAATCTGCGCGCGCAGGCAGGCCTCGAGCTTCGTCCGAACATCGCATCGCTTTTTTCCGGCGGTGACGCGTCGAACATGAGCCTGGCTCCTTACGCTCCGTACATGTTCTGGGATGAGCTTGGCAGCGACTGGGCACGCCCGGGCATGCTCGAAGTTGGAGCATTCGGTCAGTACACGAAGTTCGACGAAAACGCCCCAGGAAACCCGAAGGACGGAATTGGTTACGGCGGACGCCTCGGTGTCTTCCTTAGCGATCCTCACTTCGAGCTCGAAGGCGACGGAGCTTATACGCCCGACCGCGATCGCGATCCGCCGGCACGTGCTGGATTCAACAACAATCCGATCACGTACACGACGTTTGCACTTCGCATGAACTACAACATCCCGATCGCCGCGCATTCGCAGTTCCTGCTCGGTCTCGGTGGTGTTCGCTCTAACTACAGCACCGAAAGCACGAACTCGAACCGTCAGTTCACGTACAACTACGGTGTCTCCGGCCTCGCCGGTCTCCGTATCGGCCTCGCGAACCGCGTTGCCCTGCGTGTTGATGGTATCGCCGATTACATGAAGGACACCGAAAACCTCAACCTTATCGGTCGCGCCGGTCTGTCACTGCTGTTCGGTGGCGCCCGCCGCGAGGCGATGTGCACGTACGCCGGCCTGGAGAACATTGTTGCTTCCAGCCCGAGCTGCGTACCGCCGCCGCCGCCGCCGGTTGTTGCAATGTGCCCGTACCCGGGTCTTGGTGGAATCGTGCAGAGCGATGCTGCCTGCGTCGCACCGGTGGTAATTGCACCGGTTGTCGTAGACACGAGCGC
Source organism: Gemmatimonadaceae bacterium (assembly GCA_046593625.1). Classification (GTDB taxonomy): domain Bacteria; phylum Gemmatimonadota; class Gemmatimonadetes; order Gemmatimonadales; family Gemmatimonadaceae; genus UBA4720. The sequence continues at coordinate 34,422 of JBKJNN010000090.1, forward strand.
CATCACGGCTCCGATCTACTTCGACTTCGACAAGTCTGATATCCGCACCGATGCGGCCGCAACACTCGATCGCAAGATCCCGTGGCTCCAGGCCAACCCCGGCATGCGCATTCGTGTCGAAGGCAATGCAGACGAGCGTGGCTCGGATGAGTACAATCTGGCCCTCGGCCAGCGTCGTGCCGCCGCCGCGAAGCGTTACCTCGTCGAGCGTGGAATTGATGCAGGAAGGTTCGACCTCGTCAGCTATGGCGAAGAGCGTCCCGTCTGCACCGACCACAATGAGGATTGCTGGCAGCGCAACCGTCGCGATGATTTCGTAATCGTCACGATCGGCTCAGACACCATCGTTGTCCCATCGGGCTTCGAAGAGTAAGCTGTCGCACAAGCACCAAAAAAGGCGGGGCACCGAAAGGTGCCCCGTTTTTTTTGCTTCCAGTTGCATGAAACGCAGGGAATTTTCAGGCGTCTTCATCATTGTGAACACAGAGATCACGGTGCCTGAGGAGCTTCACCCCACCCTGACGGCGAGCGCAGCTCGCTGTGATTCAGAGTCGGTTCCATACTCGGAAGTGCTCGCTGCGCTGTCATACGCGCTCGACATGACCGAAGGCCAGCCGCGGGGCCACGCCGCGCGAACCTGCGTCATCGGAATGCGCCTCGCCGATGAGCTCGACCTGCCTCTCGAGGAAAAGGCAGCACTCTACAACGCGCTTCTCCTCAAGGACTCAGGCTGCTCGTCGAACGCGGCCGAGATGAGCCGGCTGTTCGGAAGTGATGATCGAACGGTGAAGGCGTCAATGAAGCGGGCGGACTGGCAGAGCCGCATCGACACCGCATTTCACGCTGCGTTCCTTGTAGGGCAGGGGTTGGGTCTCCAGGCGAAGGCGCGCTATCTGGTGCAGCTCCTCGAACGAAAGAATGTCACCGGAGATCTGATCAGAATCCGTTGCGGCCGAGGCGCCGAGATAGCTCGCCGGCTGGGGTTCACTCACGCTACGGCGGATGCCATCCACTCGCTCGACGAACACTGGAACGGGAAGGGATTCCCCATCGGCCTGTCGGGTGAAAGGATTCCGCTCACCGCGCGCATCATGCTGCTGGCCCAGTCGGTCGAGTCAACTCATCATGCGGTTGGACTCGGACCGGCATTGCGAATGGCGTGGCATCGCAGCGGGAAGTGGTTTGATCCAAAACTCGTGCGAATAGTACGGTCATGGAAAAACGATTCGGGATGGTGGGCACTCCTGCGGACGCCGGATCCCATCGCCGCAGCCGTCAGCCTGGAGCCTGCTGTGACTGCACGGCGGATGGACGGATGCGGGCTCGACAACGTGGCCCGCGCGTTCGCGGACATCATCGACGCCAAGTCTCCATACACCTACAGGCACTCGACCGGGGTTGCCGAGCACGCGCGCGGAATTGCCGAGTCGCTCGGTTACGCGGGGAGGGATCTGCGTGAGATAGAGCGCGCGGCACTCCTGCACGATATCGGGAAGCTGGGAGTATCTTCGCGGATTCTGGACAAGCCCGCATCGTTGACTGCTGAAGATCGCGTGGAGATCGAGCGTCACCCCCTTCACACCTGGGAAATTCTGGACCGGGTTTCAGCATTTCGCGGTTTCAGCCGAATGGCAGCGTCACACCATGAGCGACTCGACGGCTCCGGTTATCCGTGGGGCCTGTCAGCAGATCAGATGGACATGCCCTCGCGAATTCTGGGCGTGGCAGACGTATACGAGGCGCTCACGGCAGACCGTCCATATCGAGCAGGGATGTCACGCGGAAAGGCGCTCGACATAATGAACCGGGACGCGGGCACCAAATTGTGCGCGACAGCCATTGCCGCACTCGCCGGAATGGCGGGAGAGTCGCGACACCAGATGGCGTCCTAGGCGACTCTCCCCGGAACTACTTACCCTGCGCAGCGAAGAGCGACAGGTACTTGCCGTAACCCTCAGCCGCGAGCTTCGAGACAGGCACAAAACGCATCGCAGCCGAATTCATGCAGTAGCGAAGACCTGTCGGCTTCGGACCATCATCGAAGATGTGTCCCAGGTGAGAATCTGCCCGCTTTGAGCGAACCTCTGTCCGCGGGTATCCGAGCTTGTAGTCGGTTTTGGTCTTCAGGTTCTTTGGTTCGAGTGGACGATAGAAGCTGGGCCATCCTGTTCCCGATTCATACTTCTCGAGTGAGCTGAACAGCGGCTCGCCGGAGATCACATCCACATAGATGCCGGCTTCGTGGTTGTCCCAGTACTGATTGCGGTAAGGCATTTCAGTGTCGTCATGACGCGTAACTGAATACTGGATAGGGGTGAGTCGCTTTTTGAGCTCCGCGTCACTGGGCCGGGTCCAGCCACCCTGCGAAACGGGTACTGCGGCCTGAGCCGCAATTGTGGTCGGTGCGGCATAGGCGGAAAGCATCAAGGCGGGCAGTGCCCATAAAGTCAGGTTTTTCATGTCACTCGGAGTTGGAGTGGAGCGGACGGGAAGAGCGAAACAATTCTTCCGTCCATGTCTTATACGCTCCGGAGCGGCATTTTGGTTCTTCATCTCAGGCCTCGATGCCCAATTATTTACCGTTCCGGGCACACTTCGCGGAATGCTTGCCACGATTCGTTCGGCTGCGCTCTCGGGAATTGAGGCGTATGACGTGTTTGTCGAGGTTGACGCGGCGCCGGGTCTTCCTCAATGGACCATTGTAGGTCTCGCGCTGGGCGCCGTGAAGGAGAGCAGAGAGAGGGTGGGCGCAGCGCTGGTCAATTCCGGTTTCGCGCTGCCTCCGCGGCGGGTGACCATTAACCTCGCGCCAGCAGACAGGCGGAAGGAGGGGACGGCGTTCGACCTGCCCATTGCGCTTGGCCTCCTCGTGGCGACGGGACAGCTGGCGCCGGAAACGGTCGTCCGGACACTCTTTGCCGGTGAGCTTGGTCTCGATGGCGGAATCCGTGGAATTCGCGGCGCGTTGCCCATGGCGCGGCGCGCCGCAGACTGCGGTGGAGTCGATCGTTTGGTCGTTCCGCGGCGCAACCTCGCCGAAGCCGGGCGCGTTACCAGGCTCGCGATCTCCGCGCCGAGTGACTTCAGGACGCTGGTCGAGGAGTTGAGGGACGGCAAACTCTCACTGGCGGGCGCCACAGCGGGAGCGGCCAGGAATTCGGCGGATATCCCTGATTTCTCCGATGTGGTGGGGCAGGAAGCCGCCAGGCGGGCGCTCGAGATAGGCGCCGCAGGAGCTCACAATCTCATCATGATAGGGCCACCTGGCGCCGGCAAGACGATGCTTGCCCGTCGGCTGCCAGGAATACTCCCGCAGCTGAGTGAAGAAGAAGCGCTGGAAGTAACTGCTATCCATTCGGTTGCCGGAACGCTCTCACCTGATGCCGAGGCATTCACGCAGCGCCCCTTTCGCGCGCCGCACCACTCTATATCGAGTGCCGGGTTAATCGGAGGGGGAAGCCACCCTCGTCCCGGAGAGGTGAGCCTCGCTCACAATGGCGTGCTGTTTCTGGATGAAATGCTCGAGTTTCCGCGTTCTGTGCTCGAGGGAATGCGCCAGCCTATGGAAGACGGCCACGTGGTGATTGCCCGCGCATCTACGTCGGTTCGCTTTCCGGCCCGTTTCGCCCTCGTGGGCGCAACGAACCCGTGCCCCTGCGGTCGCCTTGGCGACAGCTCGGGCCGCTGCGTCTGCCCGCAGGCAGAGGTCGAGCGTTACGCGCGCAGAATCTCGGGACCTCTTGCAGACCGAATTGACATGCACGTGACCGTGGGGCCGGTAGACCTTTCGGACATCGGCAGCGAAGCGCGAGCGGAGTCGTCTCAGTCCATTGCGAGGCGGGTGTCGCGTGCAAGGGAGATCCAGCGCGAGCGATATGCGAGGCTGCGAGGAGTGTCGAGCAACGCGAGCGCGCCAGGCCGCTGGATTGACGCTCATGGGAAGATCGATCCGCCGGCGCGGCGCTATCTGCAGCGCGCGGCAACCTCGCTCAGCCTCTCGGCGCGGGGGTACCATCGTGTGCTCAAGCTTGCGCGTACGATCTCCGATCTAGACGAAAACCCAATCGTGCTGGAGCAAAGCATCGCCGAAGCGCTCCGCTACCGGCCCCTCGTCCCGCGAGCGTAACCGGGCGGGGACCTGCCGGAAGTAACGAAACGTTCCTGCAGGCGTCCTTTCAGTGAGCACCCTGACGCGCCTTTCGCCTTTGCGACTCTACATCGAGCCCTGACTTTGAATCCGCCCGCGGCAGCAGCATACGCAATCGGTCCGGCGCAGCCTTTCGCGGCGGTCGGGGATCGTCACATCGCTCCGGTTGCGCTTTCCGAGATTCTGGCGGCGATGTCGTATGCGCTCGACCTCACTGAGGGCCAGACTCCAGGCCACACAGTCAGGACGACCATCATCGGGATGCGGCTCGCGGATGAGTTGGGAATGTCGGCGTTCGACAACCTGGCGCTCTATGGCAGTTTGCTTCTCAAGGACGCCGGCTCATCCGGGCGCTCGCGGGTAAGTGAGCTGCTCGACGCCCATCAACCCGAGCCTGGACCGCCGCCACGCGTCTCCTTGTTTTCCGCGGGTGCAAGCAAGGTAAGAAAGCTGGGCGAAAGCGCCCTGCAGTCGAGCCTCAGTTCGTTGCAGCTCCGGTCGAAGTCAAAGCATCCACCGCTTCCGTTGGTAATGTCCCGCGCCGAGCGCGGCGAGAAGCTGGCACTTGGAATGGGTTTTTCGACGGCGACGGCAGAAGCGGTGAGGCACATAGATGAGCATTGGGACGGCACGGGAGTTCCCGACGGCAGAATGGGATATGAGATCCCGATGGCTTCGCGCATCATCCTGCTCGCCCAGACAATGGATGGTTTCTTCACGCAGCGGGGGCTCGGTCAGGCAATGCGAGTTGCGCGGGAGCGCAGCGGATTCTGGTTCGATCCCGCGCTTGTGCGAATTGTCCGGAGCTGGCGCGAGGATGTCGATTGGTGGGAATCATTGAAGGATGCAGACGCGGCACAGCGTGCCGTTGCACTCGAGCCGCAGCAACACGTACGGCTGGTGGACGAAAAAGGGCTGGATGACGTATCGCGCTCATTTGCCGAGATCATCGACTCGAAGTCTTCATTCACGTATCAGCATTCCACCAACGTCGCCAAGTATGCCAGAGCTACTGCATACGAACTCGGATTCGAGAAAAGAGAAGTTGCGGTACTCAATCGCGCCGCGCTCCTCCATGACGTCGGGAAACTCGGAATCCCGTCCGCCATCCTCGAGAAAGCCGGTCCCATGACGGATGCCGAGCGGGCCGAGATGCAGCGGCATCCGCTGTATACGTGGGAGGTTCTACAGCGTGTCAGTGCGTTCAATGAGTTTGCGAGAACTGCAGCGCTGCACCATGAGAAGCTCGACGGATCGGGCTATCCATGGGGGGTAAAGGGAGATGACATGGAGATTCCGTCGCGAATACTCTGTGTGGCCGATATGTACGAGGCCCTCACCGCGAACAGACCGTACAGGGTGGGATTGTCACGTGAGACCGCGCTGGGGATCATCCGGAAGGACAGCGGCACCAAGCTATGCTCGATGGCGACTGAAGCCTTGACCGAAGCGACGCGGCACCTGCGGGTTGCGATCGCTTCGTAACGGTTCTACTCCCAACCTCCAAACGCCACAAACGATTTTGTAAGTCCGAAGAACTTCTCGGCGTGAATCTTAGCGTCAGGGAACAGCGCCTGAAACCGGCTGCGGGTGAGCAGCCTGATGGACTCCACTTCGGCGCGCGCGGCAGCGAGATCGGGCATCCGCTTGTACCACCCCATGTTGAAACGATGGACGAGCTGCGCCCTCATGATATCGGGGAGATACTGAAAACCCGGAAACAGGAAATGCGGCTCGAGAGGAAATCGCCTGTTCGGAGTCTGAACGAAGTAGCGTTTCCCTACTCGCAATATCTCATTCGCCATGCGGCACTGATTGTCGTACGAGCCAACGTGTTCGATAACAGAATTTGAGAACACTACGTCGTATGACTTGTCTTTGAACTGGGGCATCGACCGCGCATCGCCGACTGCGCTGATGAACTTTTCGGAAGTGACGCGCTGGTGCTCGATATTCAGAAGCGTTACGCGGATGTCGCCCGGATCCTCGCCCGCCATCAGCGTCCAGAACTCCTGCGTGCCTCCGATGTCCAGGATTTCGACGTGCCCTTTCAGGTCTTGCAGCAACGACAGGAAAAGCCCAAAGCGCGCCCGGCGCATTCGCGTCGCCAGCGATGTGCTGCTGCTGTTGTCGGCGAGCCCCTTTATCAGAGATCTCCGCGCGGCGGATCGCGCGGGGCGCGCGTTTTGTGTCATGCGTGCGAGAGTTCCCGAGCCGGTAGTGCCGCAGCTGCGGCCGTCTCCGGTTTGAACTCACGTTGCGCAACGGTGACCACCGCGCCAGCGAACCAGAAGTAGAGGTAGGACAGAACGAGAGCGTTGAACACTACCCCTGTAGTTGCGTTGAGCATCACGCCGATTGTGGTGAAGAGGACGACAGTTCCGAGGAGTCGCCGGTTATGAGTGCTCGCGTAGCGGGCGACTTTCCAGGAAGTGGCGAGAATGCCGGCGAACACTGCCAGAAGCAGAGCCAGTCCCTGGATGCCCAGTTCGACTGCGTACTTGAAGTAGCCGTTGTCCGCCGTGAGCGGATCCATGTCGAATCTCACTGCAGACTGGTCGGTAGTGCCAAGCCCGGCGCCCCATGGATGTTCGAAGAAGGCATCCAGGCCCTTGCTCCAGTCCTTGACGTGTGACGCGCTGCTGCCGGTCTGCCATGTAAGGGTGTCCCAGATGAATCCGGGAAGCCCCGGGACTATCAGCATCGAAAGCCCCACGGCGATTCCACCGGCGACCAAACCGGCTACCGCCCATTCCGGCTTCCTGAGCATCAGAATCACAAGCACGAGCTGGATTGCGCACACGAGAATGGTCATCCGCGTGACACTCAACAGAAGGCCCGCCCAGATGATGCCGTACTCGAGCTTCATCGAGAGCGTGACCCGCTTCTGACCGAATACCCACGCCGTTGCGACGGGGAGCAGAATGAGGAAGGGAACGGCAAATCCCTGACTCGACAGGTAAATCGACCCCGCACGCTGAACTTCCACGTTGCCGATTCTCGTCCAGTAATTCATCGGCAGGCCATACTCGTTGCCTGCAGTGAAGGCAGCGACGTTAAGAAAGTCCTGGAAGTAGGAAGCCACGCCAAGCAGTACAAGCATGTCGGGTGTGACGAGGAGCCTCTCCACTATCGCGATGGCGCAGGTGAGGACGAGGATGATGTACAGTCGCCTCAGCGTTTGCGGATCATCCGCTATTTCAGGGCTCGCACGGCCAATGAAATAGAGGAGCAGAAAGAACGCGATGTCCCGGATTCCGTATAGCTCGGCGCCCGGCGGAAGTTCAATTTGCAGCAGGGTTCTGCCGCCGATGAAGAATGCGACGGTGAGAGCGAGCAGGCCCGCGACCGCAATGTCCACCCAGGAAACTGCAACGCGGGGGCCCTTTCCAGTCGCGCTGCGGAGCATCACAAGAGCGAGCAATCCGAGAACCGAGATCTCTTTCCATGCTGCCAGTCCGCGCACCATTCCAGCGGACAGACCGAGCCCGCCGAACAGGAGTGCTACCATCAGGCTGTGGAAGGGCAGGCCCCAGGAAAAGACCGGGAGGGCAACGCGGCTGATGAAAGTTTTTCGGGGGTAGGCAGCGTCGCTCATCGAGTGAGGAAATTAACCCGTGAATGTGTTCCCCGCCCCTGTTCTGGTTTGGCCAACAGTCTGCAATAGCCCCGCGTACACTTGATATCCGCCGCATTGCGGCAACTACACACGATCCCTACAAATGAAACTGGTCTTCCGCATCGCGCTGTCACTCGCGCTTCTGATTTTTCCGGGCCTGGCTTCGGCTCAGGTTGGCTCCACCACGGATATCGTCATGGGGCGCGTGACATCTCCCGAGGGTACGCCGCTCGCTGGCGCCAAGGTCGTAGTGACTTCCGCGGAGACGCAGATCTCACGCACCAAGGTTACAGATGCCGACGGTCGCTACACCGTCATCTTCCCTGACGGAGGCGGCAATTACGGTGTGCAGGTTCAATCCATCGGCTTTGCACCCCAGGTCTTCACGGTTTCGAGGCAGTCCGACGAGGATCGGCTGGTGCGGGATGTAGTGATGGGGCGGAATGCGACGGTGCTTCAGAACGTTCAGGTGCGCGCGGCGCCGAACAGGCAGCAGGGAAACCAGCGCCCGGAAGCAGGATCCACCGAACGTGGATTGCCGCCCGGACTCATAAATCGTCTGCCGGTCGAAGCCGGTGACTTCAATGCGCTGGCGACTCTCGCGCCGGGGGTGATTGGCATCGCAGGAACCGACTCCACACCTGCTTCGTTCTCGGTCGGCGGCCAGCCGGCCAACCAGAACAGCATTACACTCGACGGCCTGAGCTTTGGCGGAGGCAACGTACCGCAGGAAGGCGTTCGCAACACGCGCGTCATAACGAACACGTACGACGCGGCGCGCGGACAGTTTACCGGCGGCCAGGTTGCGAGCACCACGCGTGGAGGCACCAACGTTTTTCAGGGAGCGTTCAATTACTCCCTGCGCGACCCGTCGCTCGAGTTCGTCGAAGATCCCGACAATTCCTTCTCGCAGAAGTACACCCAGAATCAGATCTCGGGAGGATTCGGGGGGCCGATCATCAGAAACAAGCTGTTTGCGTTCGGATCCGCCTCGTACACGCGGAGAACCGATCCGCTTCAATCTCTGCTGGCTGCCAATCCGCTGGCACTTCAGCGAATTGGAACGAGTTCGGATTCCGTCGCGCGGTTCCTGGGCCTGCTGAATCAGTTCGGGCTTCAGCCGACTTCGGCGATCATTCCCGAGGAACGGCTCAACAACAATGTTTCCACACTGATGCGTGTGGATTACAACGTGAGTGACGCGAACACGCTCACGTTCCGCGGCGACTGGCGCGGGTCGGTTCAGGATGCAAGCCGGATCTCGCCTTTCGGAGTTCCGCACAGCGGTGGGAATGCCAAGTCGTCGGGGGGCGGGGGAATGCTGACGCTGACGTCGCACTTTTCATCCTTCATCAATGAGTTGCGCGCATATTCCTCCGTCGATTCGAGAAATACTGATCCGTATCTCAGGGTGCCATCTGGAAGAGTGATCGTCGCGTCCGAGCTGCCTGACGGTTCTCTCGGAGTGTCCACTCTCCAGTTCGGAGTGAATCCGTCACTCCCTCAGGAGTCCCGCACGCGTCTCGTCGAAGTGAGTGACGAAATCTCCCGCGTCTCGCGCAACGGCGCGCATCGCTTCAAGCTCGGCGGCCTGTTCAATCAGGATGTGAGCGAGACCGGTTCGTTCAACAACGCTCTGGGAACATTCACGTTCAACTCGCTTGCCGAATTCGAAGCAGGCCAGGCGTCGGCGTTCACCCGCACGGTATCCAATCGCGACAGAGAGGCGCGCAGTCTCAATGGTGCGCTCTACGCTGGTGATTCGTGGCGCAAGTCTCCAAAGCTGCAATTCACCTACGGCGTGCGGCTCGAGACGTCAGCATACCCTGATGCGCCCGCGCTCAACCCGGCAATCGATTCCGTTTTTGGCGCGCGCACTGACAAATTCCCGTCCGAGGTGCATCTCAGTCCGCGATTCGGGTTCACATACAACTACGGTTCATCCGAAACGCAGCGTTCTCTTGGAAGCATCCGCGGTGGATTTGGAGAATTCCGGGGCAAGGCCCCTTCGCAGCTGTTTGCCTCCGCAGCCGATGCAAACGGGCTTTCGAATGGCCAGTCGCAGCTCGTCTGCGTTGGCTCGACAGTGCCTGCTGCAGACTGGGCGCGATTCATAAGCGACCCTGCCAACGTTCCAACGTCCTGCAACGGCGCGAATGCGCAGCTCGCCAACTCACGCCGCAACGTCACTGTGTTTGGCGAGGAGTTTGCTGCTCCGAGAGCGTGGCGCGCATCGCTCGGTTTCAACCGCAGACTGGCTGAGCGTTATAATGTGTCGCTCGATGCCTCGTTTGCGCGCGGCGTCTCGCAGACGAGTGCCCAGGACATCAATCTCGACACCACGCCAAAGTTCACGCTTGCCAACGAAGCAGGCCGGCCGGTGTATGCGCCAGTGTCTTCAATCGTGCCGGGGACCGGAGCGATTTCTCTCACAGGATCGAGACTCGCGCCCGCGTTTGGCGTCGTGAGCCGCATTAACTCTGACCTCGAATCCAACACGCGGCAGCTCATCGCCAGCTTCAGCGGAATTACAACGAAGGCAATCATCTTCAACGCTTCGTATACGTACACGCGGTCAACCGATCAGTCGCAGGGAATCTCGACATTTGGTGGTTTCGGCGGCGGATTCGGTGGTCTGGGTGGCGGATCAGGTGCTTCCACTGCCGGCAATCCCAATCTTTCCGAGACTGCAACCAGCGACAGGGAGCGGCGTCACTCGATGCTCGGCACCATCACCTGGCCAATCAAGCCGGCGTTCGAGCTGACTGCGATTGGGCGACTCACCTCAGGTGGCTTCTTCACGCCGCTAGTGGGCGGCGACGTGAATGGTGATGGCCTTAGAAATGACCGGCCCTTTGTGTTCGATCCGTCAGCAGGCGGCGACACTGCGGTCAGCAATGGAATGTCGCGCCTCCTGGCATCCGCTCCGGCTCGGGCACGCGAATGCCTCGTTGCACAGTCTGGGAACATCGCCGCTCGCAACAGCTGCTCGGTGCCCTGGACTCCATCGCTCGATCTTCAGGCAAACTTCAAACCGACGGCGTTCGGTCTGAATCGCAAGCTCACCATCTCGGTGCTCGGCCTCAACACCCTTACCGGGATAGACCAGCTTCTGCACGGCTCGGACGACCTTCGCGGCTGGGGACAGCCGGTTTTTCCTGATCGGACGCTGCTGTATGTGCGCGGTTTCGACGCAGCCACCAACCAGTTCAAGTACCAGGTGAACGAACGGTTCGGAGCGGCTAGCGGTTCGCGAAACGCTTTCCGTGTTCCGTTCCAGATCGCCCTTCAGGCGCGCCTCACTCTGGGAGTCGACCCGGCACGCCAGCAGATGAATGCGGTGTTCGGGGGACGCGGTGGCTCCGGGGCGGGCAGGCCGTCTGTAGGCGACTTCCGCGAGCGTCTCGCTCGCGCCGTTCCAAACCCATTCCGCCAGATAGTGGATCTCAACGATTCGCTCAAGCTGGAGCTTACGGCTGACCAGACGAGCAAGCTGAAGGTGATGGGAGATTCACTTCAGGTGAAAGCGGATTCCATTGTGGAGTCGCTCGCTCAGACACTTGGCGGAACCGATGCCCGGAATGCCGACCCCATGCAGTTGGGAATGCGGATGCGCGGAAAGATCCAGGAAGGGCGAACGCTTGCGCAGAAGGCCATCAAGGACGTCGAGAGCGTGCTGACCCCGGAGCAGTGGGCGAAGGTTCCGAAGGAGGTCAAGCAGCCATTTCAGCAGCCGCGCGAGGGCGAGGGGCGGCCGGGTTTCGGGGAACGTGACCACGAGTAGCCGCAGCGGCTGAGAGGTAACGGGTAGCGAGGAGCAGTGTGTATATTCCGATTCCTGCTCTCAAACCCTGTATCGCGGATCTGTAATGTTTGGTTGCTTCCGGCGCCTTGGCTGTCTCGTCATACTGCTGGTCCTCGGCGTCATCGCCTGGTTCAATCGTGATAAGCTGCAATCAGTCTATCGCCGGTACGCAGGCAGTCCGCCCTCGGTAGACGGTTCCGCCGTCATCAGGGCTGCCGGAGGATGGGAGCCGATCACCGGTGACAAGGCAACTCGTGGGAAGCGGGCAGTGGAGTCTCTGTCAAATCCCCGGGGCCCCGCGTTCGTGAGTCTCACGTCGGGTGAAGCTGCGTCATTCATCTTTTTGTCGATCGCGAAACAGCTCCCCGCAGCTTCCGAGGACATCACATCATCCATCAAGGATGACCGCCTTTATGTGAGGGCTAACGTCGCCCTCAAGGACTTTGGCGGTGCGAAGGCCCTCGGCCCTCTCGGAGCGCTGCTCGGCGAACGCGATACCATTCAACTTGGTGGGACAATCAATGTGCTGACGCCCGGCACGGGCGAGTTTCAGGTAAAGGACATCAAGGTGGGTTCGCTGTCCGTCCCCGGAGCGATTATTCCGCGCCTCGTTGCCCGCATCCGGAAGGGTGAAATGCCCGCCGGAATCGCGGAGAATGCGCTGCCGATGAAGCTGCCGCCCTACATCGGGGACGTGCGCATCGCGAACGGCCGCATAACGGTGTACCGATCAGCGCAATGAATCGCCGTATTCTCGTGGTGGACGACGAGCAGGGCATAAGAGCCGCGCTCGGCCAACTCCTCGAGTACGAGGGATACGATGTCAGGTCGGTGTCCAACGCCGACGCCGGAATCGCGGAGTACCAGAAGTGGAAGCCCCACCTCGTTTTCATGGACGTGAAGATGGCGGGGATGGACGGCATGGAGGCGCTCAAGAAAATCCGTGAGATCGACCCTGTCGCCACGGTGGTGATGATCAGCGGGCATGCCACGATACGCACCGCGGTCGAGGCCACGCAGCTCGGCGCGTACGAGATTCTGGAGAAACCGCTCGACACCGATCGCATTCTGGTGATGCTGCGAAATGTTTTCGATCACCTCGACCTGCGCGAAGAGAACTCCAGACTACGGAGCTTCAGCGGTTCGCCGTACGAAATTGTCGGTGACTCTCCGGTTATGCGGGCGCTCGTCGGCAAGCTCGAGAAGGTGGGCGCTACCCCGGCGAGAGTTCTGATATCTGGTGAAAACGGGACAGGCAAGGAACTCGTGGCTCGGGCGATCCACCGGCATTCCGCCCGTGCTGACAAACCATTCGTCGAAGTGAATTGCGCGGCAATCCCCGGCGAGTTGATCGAAAGCGAGCTTTTCGGGCACATGAAGGGGTCGTTCACCGGCGCGATCGCAGATCGTCCAGGCAAGTTCGAGCAGGCCCACAAGGGCACGCTGTTTCTGGATGAAATTGGCGACATGAGCATCGCCGCCCAGGCGAAGGTTCTGCGGGTGCTTCAGGACAACGTCATCACGCGCATTGGCGGATCAAAGCCGATCACTGTTGACGTTCGCGTTCTTGCTGCTACCAACAAGAACCTCGAACAGGAAATCGCTGCGGGCCGGTTCAGGGAAGATCTGTTCTATCGGCTGAACGTGGTTCCAATTCACGTGCCGCCTCTCAGGGAGCATCGCGAGGACATCCCTGAACTCGTGGAGTATTTCATCTCCGTACTTTCATCCCGCGAAGGCGTTACTCCCCGCGAGGTGAGCGAGTCGGCGCTGGCGCGACTGATGGAACTTGACTGGGCCGGAAACGTTCGCGAACTCAGAAACACCGTCGAGAGGCTGCTGATTCTGGCAACGGGACCGGAACTCACGGCGAAAGACGTAGACCGGCTTGCCGGAGGCCGCGTGGCCGACGACAAGGGCCTTGGAAGTCTGACGGGCATCAAAACCTTCGAGGAGTTCAAGGAAGCAGCAGAGAGGGCATACCTGCTGGGCAAGCTCCGCGAGTTTGACTGGAACGTGTCGGAAACCGCGCGCGCGGTCGAGATGCCGCGGTCAAACCTGTACAAGAAGATCGAGCGCTATTCACTGACGCGCGAACATACATAGGAATCGAGACATCATGAAAAAGTTCAACAACTTCATCGCCGGCTCCTGGGTTGCCCCGGATACGGGCGAGTACTTCGACAACACGAACCCAGCAGACCGCAAGGACGTCATCGGAAAGTTTCCGCTTTCGGGGAACACTGACGTCGAGAGAGCGGTAGCCAGCGCAAAACGCGGCTTCGCCCAATGGAAGGCCGTGCCTGCACCGGCTCGCGGCGACATCCTGCGCGTCGTGGGCGACATCATGTCCCGGCGCAAGGAAGAAATTGCCGATGCGATGACGCGTGAGATGGGAAAGCCGCTCGCTGAAACGAGAGGCGACGTGCAGGAGGGAATCGACACTGCATACTATGCCGGAAGCGAGGGGCGCCGTCTCTTCGGTCACACCGTTCCGAGTGAGCTGCGCAACAAATGGGCGATGAGCTATCGCCGTCCTATCGGCGTTGCAGGGCTCATATGCCCATTCAATTTTCCGATGGCGATTCCGACTTGGAAGATGTTCCCTGCGCTGGTATGTGGAAATTCGGTGGTGTTCAAGCCGGCAGAGGATGTACCGCACACGGCGACGCTGCTGGTGGAGATTCTGCTGGACGCGGGTTTGCCTCCCGAGGTGATTCAACTCGTTCACGGCAGCGGGGAAGTGGTCGGAAAGGCGATAGTGGATCACCCCGATATTCCACTCATTTCCTTTACAGGTTCGACAGAGACCGGCAGCATCGTTGGTGCCACCTGCGGCCGCTTGCACAAGCGTCTTTCGCTCGAAATGGGCGGCAAGAACGCGCAGCTCGTGATGGACGATGCAGATCTGGACCTCGCGCTCGAGGGAGCGCTTTGGGGGGCATTCGGCACAACCGGCCAGCGCTGCACTGCGACCAGCCGACTGATACTGCAGTCCGGAATCCACGATCGTTTTCTGGGCATGCTGATTGACAAGGCGCGTGGACTCAAGCTGGGCGACGGCCGGAAGGCGGGCACTGACGTAGGCCCGCTCATCCACGAAGAGTCACTTGCCAAGGTGGAGAGGTACGTAGATATCGGCGTGTCCGAGGGCAACGATCTTGTATGCGGCGGACGGCGGGCGACCGGCGGAGCGCTGGATGCGGGCCACTTTTACGAGCCGACCATTTTCGCGCGGGTCGAGGCGGGGAACCGTCTCGAGCAGGAAGAGATTTTCGGCCCGGTTCTTTCAGTAATCAGAGTGGCTTCCGCTGACGAAGCTTTCGCCGTAAACAATGACGTGAAGTACGGACTGTCGTCTTCTATTTATACGTCGAATGTGAATCTCGCATTTCGTGCGCTGAACGAGCTCGACAACGGGATCACCTACGTCAACGCTCCCACCATAGGCGCCGAGGCACACCTTCCATTCGGAGGTGTAAAGCAAACGGGGAATGGTCACCGCGAAGGCGGCTGGCAGGTGTATGAGTTCTATTCGGAAACCAAGGTCGGCTACGCTGATTTTTCGGGTACGCTGCAGCGGGCGCAGATTGACAACTATCTGGGCACGCCGGACTAGAGGGAAGGAGCAGCATGGGTTTCAGTGAACGGCGGAGAGAGAAGGCCCTGACCCGCGCCAACCGGCGCTGTCGAGGCTCAGCATCATTTCTCTGGGAATGGTTTCGATCGGTGACCATCGCACTGGCACTGTTCTTCGTCGTGCGCGCATTTGTCGTCGAGGCCTTCAAGATCCCCACCGGGAGCATGGAGGGGACGCTTCTGGTGGGTGACTTCCTCCTCGTCAACAAGATGGTATACGGGGCGGAGGTGCCGTTTACCGGCGTAAAGCTGCCGGCTATCCGAGCGCCGCATCGGGGCGACATCATCGTTTTTCAGTGGCCACTCGACCGCACCAAGAATTTCGTCAAGCGAATTGTCGGAATGCCTGGTGACACACTCTCGATGCACAACGGGAATCTGTTTCGCAACGGAAAGCTCCAGCGCGAACCGTACGTCGTGCATACGTCGCCAGGATCAGACGCGACAGATGAGGAGTTCAAGTGGCAGCTCGGCTATCTTCTCGGGTCGCAGCAACCAGTGGCCGCGCCGCCGCGCCTGCCGCTGGCGATTGCCGCGCTCGAAGCCAGTCCGGGATATCATCCCACAAGAAACAATTGGGGCCCATTGGTCGTCCCTAGAGGGAATTACTTCGTCCTTGGAGACAACCGGGACAACTCCCTCGACAGCCGGTACTGGGGCTGGGTGGCGGACTCACTTGTGCGGGGGCAGCCACTTGTTGTCTATTATAGCTACAATCCAGACGGCGCCGTGAAACTCGACTGGTTCACGAGAGTCAGGTGGAAGCGTTTCGGAGAGATGATACAGTGAGTTGTGCTGTGCTCACACTCCCGGTACGCCACGGCTCAATCCCGCGGTCGTAGGAAGGAGCAGCAACAGGTATGGCGGTCTCAGTCAATCGAAAATCGCAGTACGACGAAGGCTCGCTCGATCAGTACCTTCGTGACATCAGTGTCTATCCTCTCATTACGCGTGAAGAGGAAGTGACGCTGGCGCAGAAAATTCGCGTGAACGATCAGGAGGCCCTGGACAAGCTCGTCCGGTCGAACCTCCGCTTTGTCGTCTCTGTTGCGAAGAAGTACCAGAACCAGGGCGTGTCACTCTCCGACCTGATCAACGAGGGCAACCTCGGCCTGATTCGCGCCGCGCACAAATTCGACGAAACCAAGGGGATCAAGTTCATCTCCTATGCGGTGTGGTGGATCAGGCAGAGCATCCTCCAGGCACTGGCAGAGCAGTCGAGAATTGTAAGGGTTCCCTTGAATCGTGCCGGGGCTCTCCACCGCATCGGCAAGCGGGCGAGCGCGCTGCTTCAGGAGCTCGGGCGCCAGCCGACGCACAGCGAGATTGCAGAAGGCCTCGATATAACAGAGGAAGAAGTCGCCAAGACGATGCTCATATCGCAGGTGCATCTGTCGCTCGATGCGCCGATGACGCCTGGCGAAGACAACCGGCTGCTCGACTACCTCCCCGACACAACGAATCGTACGCCTGACGAACTGACGTTCGAGAAGGCGCTGACTGAGGCCATCGAGGAGTCGCTTTCCGGACTGAAGGAGCGCGAGTCGAAAATCCTGCGCCTCTATTTCGGCCTCGACGGTGAAGACCCGATGACGCTCGAGGATATCGGCACGCTGCTCGGTATCACCAGGGAGAGAGTGCGGCAGATCAAGGAGAAAGCCCTCCTCAAGCTGCGGCATAACTCGAGGCGGAGAGCGCTGGAGTCGTTCCTGGGATAGACGAGGCACAGGGAATGGCAGAGGGAGGAACAAAGAACAGCTGCCTGCCGCGGCGGTTCTCCCCCAACCTCTTGAGTTAGATTTGACCCATGGCCAGCCAATCCTCTTTTGACGTCACTACCGGCGTTGACCTCCAGGAAGTAGACAACGCGGTCAACCAGGCACAGAAGGAAATCTCCCAGCGCTACGATTTCAAAGGCTCAGTCGCTACCATCGAGTTCAATCGGGCAGACGGGCTTCTGGACCTCATGGCGGAGAGCGAATACCGGATGGACGCATTGTTCGACGTGCTCCAGGCCAAGCTCATCAAGCGCGGCGTACCGGTGAAGAACCTCGATATTGGTGACGTGAAACCCGCCGGCGGCGACAAGGTCACGCGCCAGATGAAACTCAAGATGGCACTCGACGGCGAGACAGCAAAAAAGGTGTCTGCCGCGATCAAGGATGCGAAGCTGAAGAAGGTGCAGGCGGCAATCCAGGGCGACCAGGTACGCGTGTCGTCGCCGTCCAAAGACGATCTTCAGGATGCGATGACGCTCCTCCGCGCAGGCGACTTCGGCGTAGAGCTGAAGTTCGGCAACTACCGCTAGCAGCGGGTGAAGATCGGCTTCATCACACTGGGGTGTGACAAGAACACGGTTGACACGGAGCGATATCTCGCGGAGCTGAGCGACTATGGCGGCGAGTATACGACCGAACTGGGCGACGCCGAAGTCATCATCGTGAACACGTGCGGTTTCATCGATGCGGCAAAGAAGGAATCCATCGATGCAATGCTGGACGCTTCGCGATACAAGCAGGACGGCGCGTGCCGCATGGTGGTGGGCGTGGGCTGCATGATCGAGCGGCACAAGCCCGAGCTCGCACTGGCCCTCCCCGAAGTTGACCTCTTCCTCGGAGCTTCCGAGAGTGGTCGCCTTGCGCAGGAGCTGTCCGAGCGCGGACTCGTCGGGAGTGAGCCACTGGCGATGCATCCCGGGGTACGGCTTTACACCGGTGATCTTCCTCACGTGCGCTACCTCAAGATCAGCGAGGGATGCGATCACGGGTGTGCGTTCTGCGCGATCCCGCTCATGCGCGGACGGCACCGTTCATTTTCCCGGGACGAGGTCATATCCGAGGCGCAGCTGCTGGAGATGCAGGGCGCTCGCGAGATAAATCTCGTCGCACAGGATCTGGCGCATTATGGCCGTGACATCAGGGATGGAGTGCGCCTTCCCGAGCTGCTCGAATCGCTCGTTGCAGAGACGTCGATACCCTGGATCCGTATGCTCTATCTCTACTCGACGGGTATCACGCCACGGCTGCTCGAGGTGGTTTCGAAAGAGAACCGGATACTGCCCTATCTCGACATGCCGATGCAGCACGCGTCAGATACCGTTCTCGCGAGAATGCGCCGCCCCGAGCGCAAGCACACCATTCGTGACCGCGTGGCGCGATTTCGGGATGCGGTCCCCGGTGTGGCAATTCGCACTACCTGCATTGTGGGATTCCCCGGGGAAACGGAAGCAGATTTCGAGGAGCTGATGGAATTTCTCGAAGAGATACAGTTCGACCGGGTCGGCGCTTTCACGTATTCGCCGCAGGAAGGGACGCGCGCGGCGGAGATGATCGACGACGTGCCGGAAGCACTCAAGCGGGAAAGACTCGAGCGTCTCACTGAACTTCAGCGCTCGATTACGGCCGAACGATACGAAGCCCGCACTGGCAAACTCTCAAGGGTCCTCGTCGACCGGCTTGACGACGAAGGACGTGCCGTGGGACGCCTGCCGTGGCAGGCGGACGACATAGATGGCGTCACGGTTCTCGACGCGCGTGTTGAGCCAGGCTCATTCGCCGATGTCGCAGTGAATGAAGTCGTGGATGATTACGACTTCAGCGCGACGGTTGTCGCGCGAGTTGAATCCAGTCACCGCGAGCCGCTGACTCAGCGTCGCCGCTCGCTGCCGCTTGCTGCGACGATTGGAAGTTATGGCCGCTGAATCAGTGAGATCCCCAGCTCGGTGACAGCATCGCGATCGGCTGAAATCCTGCGGCGATCCCGCGACCTGTTTCCGGGCGGAGTTAATTCGCCAGTGCGCGCATTTCGCGGAGTTGGTGGAGAGCCGGTGGTGGCCGAGCGGGGCGAAGGCGCGCGGATATGGGATGTGGACGGCCGAGAGTACATCGACTACGTGCTTTCGTGGGGACCGCTGGTACTCGGGCACGCTCATCCAATGGTCCTCGATGCGCTCGACCGGGCTATGCGGAACGGGACTTCTTTCGGAATGCCCACCGAGCTCGAGGTCGAACTCGGAGAGTTGATACGCAAGCGTATGCCACACATGGAGTCGCTGCGCTTTGTGTCGAGCGGAACTGAAGCGACTATGAGCGCGATTCGGCTCGCGAGAGCACATACGGGAAGAGAGGCAATTCTCAAGTTCGACGGTTGTTATCACGGCCACGCGGATTCGTTTCTCGTCCGTGCCGGTTCAGGTGTCGCAACTCTGGGGCTTCCCGATTCTCCGGGTGTGCCGCGCGGACTCGCCGAGCTTACGCTCACCGCGCCCTTCAACGATCTGGAACGAACACGCTCGCTCGTTCAGGGTTCGCCGCCGATTGCGGCGATCATCGTCGAGCCGGTGGTTGGAAACTCGGGATTCATCCCTCCACAGGACGGATTTCTTCAGGGACTGCGCGAAATTGCTGACGAGTCGGGAGCACTGCTCGTCTTTGATGAAGTGATGACGGGTTTCAGAATTGCACCTGCTGGTGCCCGTGAGCGATTTGGAGTTACTGCCGATCTGACTACGCTTGGGAAAGTCATAGGCGGCGGACTTCCTGTGGCAGCTTATGGAGGGCGGCGGGACATAATGGCTCGAGTGGCTCCTGCAGGGCCGGTGTATCAGGCGGGGACTCTCTCGGGCAATCCGCTGGCGATGGCGGCGGGGCTCGCGACGCTCACTGCGCTGACACCAGAACTGCATGCGGTGATTGCGCGGCGAACCGAACGGCTCGTTGACGGACTCAGAGAAGTCGCAGCCCGGCTGGATGTTCCGTTCGTGGTTGGATCTGCAGGTTCGATGTGGGGTTTCTTTTTTCACGCGGGGCCGGTTCACGATTTCGACTCGGCCAGACAATCCGATGTGGAGATGTTCAAACGGTTCTTTCATGCGGCGCTCGAGCGCGGGATTTATCTCGCGCCTTCCGCATTCGAGGCCGCATTCATGTCCGCTGCCCATGGCGACAGGGAAGTGGAAGCGACACTAGACCGTCTTGAGGACGCAATGAGGGTTTCACGTGCATAAAACACTGTTTGTCGGGATGATTGGAGCAGCTGCGTGTGCTTCCGCGCTTCCGCGCGGTGGTGCGATGCCCGCCAATGATGATGGCGATCAGCCGGTGCGAATCGCGCTCGCCACTTCAGATGAGAGTGCACGGGTAGGCGGAACCGGAACATGGCGCGTGTACAGTCGCAACAGCGCCAATCTCGTAATATCGGGAACGCCTGGAGACGCGATGCGCATTGAGCGGCGCGGTTCGCAGCTGGTAGTCCTGCGGGCAGGCGGTTCAGCCACCGCGCCGGCCGCAGCTCCCCTTCTGGTGAGAGCAACGACACCGGGCTCATACGTTACTTACGAAGGCAAGCGGTACCGGGGTGATCTCCTCATCACTCCCAACAACGGCAGCCTGCTCGTAGTAAACCGGCTTGGCGTCGAGTCATACCTGCGTGGAGTAGTCCCGCTCGAGATAGGCGAGCGCAAAGCGGGCGAAGAGGCGGCGGTGGAAGCGCAGGCGGTGGCCGCACGGAGCTACAGCTATATCCGCATGGCCGAGTCAGGGTCGCGCGGGTTCGACATGTATGGATCAATTCAGGATCAGGCCTACGGCGGCGTAGACGCCGAGAAGCCGATGAGTGACGCGGCGGTAACTGCGACGCGGGATATGGTACTGCGCTACGCAGGGCGGATCATCAGCACGCCGTATCACTCGACCTGCGGTGGGTCCACCGCAGCGATGAGCGAGGTGTGGTGGCGCCAGTCAGACAAGCCGTATCTTCAGCCGGTGAGTGACAGGATACCGGGCACGGATTCCTTCTACTGCGATCCGTCGCCGCGTTTTCGCTGGACGGCCAGTTTCGACGCAAATCAACTTCAGACTGTTCTCGAGAAGTACATCGGCACGGTGACCCCAGGCTCTGAGCCTTCGGTTTCAGCTGCGGGGGCGCAGCGGGTGCCCCTTGGCAGGATTACCGGCTTTCGCGTTGAAGGAAGGACACGGTCGGACAGGGTGAGCGCCGTTTCGATTCAGACTGAGCGCGGGAACTATGTGGTACGTGGCAACGATGTGCGTTTCATTATGAGAACACCGGCTGGCAGTCTTCTGAACAGCACGTATTTTACGGCTGAGACGACAACTGACCGGTCAGGTGGAATAGCTTCCCTGGTGCTTCGCGGCGGGGGCTATGGCCACGGAATCGGCATGTGTCAGTGGGGCGCGATCGGTCGCGCTCGCGCGGGTCAGGACTACAGGACGATTCTCACGACATACTATCCCGGAACCACCGTCAGCCGGGTCAGCGAATGACCGCTGACCTTCGCCTCGGCCTCGTAGGCGCCGGCGCGATTGCGCAGCTCGCGCACCTGCCTCTACTTTCCCGAATGCGCGGCGCGCAGCTTGTCGCTATCTGCGACAATGACGGGCCGAAAGCAGGCGCACTCGCTCAGCGTCTTGGCGTGCCTGACATCTTCACGGATATCGACGAGCTGCTCGACGCAGACCAGCTCGACGCAGTCATCATTGCCACACCCAACCACCTGCACGAGCCGCACGTTCTGCGTGCGCTGAAGCAGAAGGTGAATGTCCTTTGCGAGAGGCCTCTGTCGCTGACGACGTCTGGTGTAAAACGAATTCTCAACGCGGCAAAAGCTGCTGATTGCAAGGTCGTTGTCGGAAACAATCACCGTTTTCGAAGCGACGTGCAGCAGCTGTCCCGGTTTCTCCAGGGAGGAGAACTCGGCAAGGCGATCGCCATGCGTTCGGGTCAGTATCAATTCCGCTCCGGACAGCAGGGGTGGAGACAGAGAAAGCCCGAAGCGGGCGGCGGCGCGTTTCTGGAGTACGGTTACCCGCTGCTGGACCTCTGTCTATGGCTGGCGGATTTTCCAAAGGCAAAGCGGGTCAGCGCTCATATGCACGTTCCGCGCGGGGGTTCGGTGGAAGACATGATGTTCGTCCACATTGACTGCGAGAACGGACTAAGTCTGGGAATCGATGTATCATGGGCGTATGTCGGACAGGAAGAGAGATGGTGGTTTGAAGTGGTCTCGACTCGCGGGAGCGCGCGTCTTTCGCCGCTGCGCGTTGTAAAGGAACTGAACGGGAGGGCTGTGAACGTTTCGCCCTCCGGGGCCGCGGCTCGCGAAAGCGCATTCCTTCAATCATACCGAGCAGAGCTGACGCACTTCGTCTCGATACTGAAAGGCGAGACGGAGTATGAACTCCCCTTCGATCAGCTCGAGGTGATGAGTGTGATGGAGGCGATCTACAAGTCTGCTGAAGAGGGCCGCGAGATTTCCCTGTGATCCGCTTTCCGCTGGCGATCGCAGCGCTGGCGGCAGTCTCCGTCGCGAGCGCTCAACCGTCGGCACCCGAGGGACCGCAGCTTTCCGGCAGGGCAGCCGTAGCTGCCTCCGCCACGACGGCCGGGGAGGCGGGCTCAGAGTTGACTGTCTACCTGCTCACGATGGGACCAGGTGATGAAGTCTGGGAGCGATTTGGGCACAACGCGATCTGGATTCACGACGAGCTTAACGGCACCGACATAGCGTATCACTGGGGACTCTTCGACTTCGCTGACAAGGAGTTCGTCCCGCGCTTCATCCAGGGGAGAATGAGGTATTCGATGGGGGCGTTTGACCTGGCCCAGACTATCGATGCCTACCGGAATGCCAATCGCACGGTGTGGTCGCAGAAGCTCAATCTGTCACCCGCTCAGCGCCGCAAGCTTGCTGATTTCGTCGCCTGGAATATTCTTCCCGAAAATCGATTCTACAGATACGACTATTTTCGCGACAATTGCTCGACGCGCGTGCGCGATGCGATCGATATGGCGCTGGGTGGGCCGATCAGAAAATCGACAGAGGGAGTGCCGTCCGGCACCACTTACCGATCTCACACTGAGCGACTCACGCAGGATGACTGGCCTGTATTTACCGGAACGATGATCGGACTTGGCGAACCGGTGGACCGGCCGATAGACGTGTACGAGGAGATGTTTCTGCCGGTTCGGATGATGGAACGCATAAAGACACTGCGTGTTCCGGGTGCGTCGGGAAGCGAACCTCTCGTACTGGAGAACGGTGTACTGTTTCAGGCAACGCGTGCGCCTGAGGACGCATCTGTGAGGCGCGGGATGTTGGGTTATCTCCTGATCGCGGCCGTTATCCTCGCTCTCTGGTTTGGGCTATTTATGCTCGGCAGGCGGGATGGGAGAATGACTGGTGTTCTGCTGGTTGCGATTACGTGGAGTGTAATGGCCGGGTTGGCGGGAGTGCTCCTGACGGGGCTCTGGGGCTTTACTGATCACCTATACAGTTACCGGAACGAGAACGTCCTTCAGCTCAATCCTGTGTCGCTGTTGACGGCGGTTGCGCTGATTCAGTTCCTGTGGGCACTTCGAAAATCACCTGCACTCCGCCCGTCGCGCTTTCTTACAATCACTGCGATAGCGGCGTCGGCGTTTTCGATCGCAGGATTTGTTCTCCAGGTGCTGCCGTCATTCACACAGGGGAACGGGGATGTTATTGCTCTAGCGATGCCTCTCCACGTCGGCCTGGCGGCTGTCGTCGTGGCCCTCGCGATGCGGAGCGAAAGCCAGAGTTCCACCCGCCGATGAGTTCGCTGCGTCGCGCCGTATTGGCCGCTGCGCTCTTCGTCCCTCTGACCGCGTGTGCAACATCTATGAAACAACAGGACGTTACGCTCGCTGTAGTCAACGCCCGCGTCTGGACTGGCAACCCGCGTCAGCCGTGGGCATCAGGCATTGCGGTGAGCGGCGATCGAATCGTTGCCGTTGGATCCAGCGCCGAGGTTGCCAAGCTCGCGCGCCTCTTCCCCTCGGCGAGAATTGTGGACGCCAATGGAGGCATGGTTGCGCCTGGCTTCATTGATTCGCATGTGCACTTCATTGAAGGGGGCTTCAGACTTTCGTCGGTGCAGCTGCGCGATGCCCGCACCCCTGAGGAGTTCGCGGCTCGGATCAAGGCATATGCACTGACAGTTGCGCCCGGTACGTGGATAACGGGTGGAGACTGGGACCACACGTTGTGGGGAGGGGAGTTGCCGACGCGTGCGTGGATCGATTCGGTAACTCCGGCGAATCCTGTGTGGGTCTCGCGGCTCGACGGCCACATGGCGCTGGCAAATAGTCTGGCGCTTTCTGCGGCTCGAGTGTCGGCTGCGACTCCCGATATTGACGGCGGCACGGTGGTGAGGGATGCCGCCGGTGCGCCGACAGGGATTCTAAAGGACAACGCCCAATCCTATGTGAGCAGAGTTGAACCTCCTCGCAGCGACGAGTTGAATGATCGCGCTCTCGCCGCGGCGATGCACTACGTGGCTGAGCAGGGTGTGACGTCGGTGCACAACATGGGAACGTTCGGCGACCTTGCCGCTTTCGATCGGGCGCGTGAGCGGGGCTCCCTCATTACGCGCGTTTACGCCGTGACGCCGATAGGGGAATGGGAGCGGCTGAGAACTCTCGTGAAAGAGCGAGCCCGGGGCGACGACTGGGTTCGCATCGGCGGATTGAAAGGATTTGCGGACGGTTCACTGGGGTCGCACACGGCTGCGATGTTTGCGCCGTTCACCGATACGCCTGCCGATTCCGGATTTCTCGTGGAGTCGGAGTCCGACCTGTACCGATGGGCCTCTGAGGCGGACCGGGCAGGACTTCAGGTAATCATGCATGCCATCGGTGATCGGGCGATCAACACGCAGCTGAACATTTTCGAGAGGGTGGAGACTGAGAACGGGAAACGTGACCGCCGGTTCCGCATCGAACACGCGCAGCACATTTCCCCGGCTGACATTCCACGTTTCGCGAAGCTTGGAGTAATCCCGAGCATGCAGCCGTATCATGCAATCGATGACGGCAGGTGGGCGGAGAAAGTGATTGGCACGGCGCGCGCGCAAACCACCTATGCGTTTCGGTCTCTGCTCGATGAAGGGGCGAGGGTTGCGTTTGGAAGCGACTGGTTTGTGGCGCCACCGGTTCCCCTCGAAGGGATTTACGCTGCGGTGACGCGTGCCACCATCGATGGAGCAAATCCTGGCGGTTGGGTGCCGACCCAGAAAATCACGGTGGAAGAGGCGCTCCGGGCCTACACCATCGACGCAGCACATGCATCTTTTGACGAAGGAAATCGCGGGTCAATCGAGAGGGGAAAGCTCGCCGACCTCGTGCTTATTGATGCAGACATAACGCGCATTCCTCCCGAGAGGATCAGGGATGCGCGGATACTTCTGACCGTTGTCGGGGGAAAGGTTGTCTATGAGACACCGACCCTGAAGCGGAGGTAGCAACGGCAACTTCGGCAGGCTGGAGGGTACCACAGTGGACATCACTTCTTCAAACAACGGACTTTCAATGAATCATTCGCGCTTTGCCTGGAACGGTATTCCGGCACTTGCATTGACCTTGATTGCGCTTGCACTGCCCGCCTCTTTGCCTGCACAGACTGCGAAAGGTAGTTCGGCCGGCTCGCGGGATATTCTGCCGTTCAAGGCAACCGAGCGAACCCTGCCGAACGGGCTCAAGGTCATCATCGTGCCTACCGGCTTCCCCAACATCGTGGCGCTTCAAATACCGGTTCAGACCGGGTCGCGAAATGAGTTCGAGCCTGGAAAGTCGGGATTTGCGCACTTCTTCGAACACATAATGTCGCGCGGAACGAAGACGCAGACGCAGGACCAGATGAATGAAATCATCACCCGCGCTGGCGCGAGAGAGAACGCGTACACCACCGACGATTACACGAACTACTACATCACGTTCGCCAAGGAGGACCTGGAGGCGATGCTCGCGCTCGAGGCCGACCGGTTCAGGAACCTCGAATACTCCGAAGCCGCCTTCAAAACCGAAGCCCGCGCGGTACTCGGCGAATACAACAAGAACTCGGCTGATCCAACCTCGAAACTGTATGAGGTGATGCGCGACTCGGCGTTTTCGAAACACACTTACAAGCATACCACGATGGGTTTCATCAAGGACATCGAGGACATGCCAAACCAGTATGTGTACTCGAAAGAGTTCTTCAAGCGCTGGTACCGCCCCGAATACACTACGATCATCGTTGCAGGTGACGTCACCACCGAAGCGGTCATGCCCCTCATCCAGAAATATTGGGGCAGCTGGGAACGAGGAAGCTACAAGGCAGTGATCCCGCAGGAGCCGGCGGCAAAGGGTGCGAAGTACGCTCACGTGGACTGGTCCAGCCCTACGCTTCCTTACCTCGCGGTTGCTTTCAGGAATCCTGCGTTTTCAGAAACCAGCAATGACAACGCGGCGCTCGACTTTGTGTCCACGCTGTGGTTTGGGCCGACGTCCGAGATTTACAAGAAGCTCGTGCAGCGCGAACAGAAAGTGGATGGATTCAACGCTAGCAATACAAGCAACGCTGATCCCGAGCTGTACACAATCTTCGCGCGCGTGAAAAAGCCGGAGGATGTGATCTATGTGCGCGATGAGATCCTGAAGACCATCGCGCAGGCGAAGGCAACTCTCGTTTCTTCTTCCGAACTCGAGGAAGCGAAGAGCAACGCCAGATATTCGTTTGCAAGAAGTCTCGACAACACCGACCGTATTGCTTCGACGCTGGCGCGCTACGTTCGTTACGACCGGTCATTCAATACAATCAACAAGGCCTACGCGCTTTATGACGGGCTTACGCCCGACGATCTGCGCAGGGCGGCGCGCAAATATTTTGTGGATGACGCGATGATCGTGGCGACCGTTTCAAACGGTGCGCTCCCTTCGGGTGTCGCCGCGTTGCCGAATATCGCGAGCTTTGCTTCTGCTGCTCTACCGCCTGGGAAGGGCATGACACCTCCGGCCAAGCCCAACGATACGGCGCCGTGGATGGTGAACGATGTGATTCCTGCTGCCGGCAACGGAACCGCGACCACGGCGCTGCCGATGAGCAGCATCATCGTGCAGAAGACTCCGCTGCCGCAGCTGAGGGTAAAGCTTCTGTTCACGGCGGGTTCTGCAAATGATCCAAAAGGAAAAGAGGGTCTTGCTGCGCTCTCCGCGCGAATGATATCCGGTGCCGGTTCGCGCGCGTTGACCCTCGACCAGATTGCCAAGGCGCTCTACCCGGTGGCGGGGAGTTTCGGAGGCCAGGTGGACAAGGAGATGACGACCTTCTCCGGTGCCATACACAAGGACAACTGGCAGAGGTTTGTGAGCGTAGCGCTGCCCATGCTGCTAGACCCTGGATTCCGCGAGGAGGATTTCAAGCGGAACAAGGATGCGCTCATGAACGCGCTTACGCAGGATCTGCGCGCCAACAACGAGGAGGAACTGGGGAAGGAGCGGCTCCAGACAAACATCTTTGCGGGCACGCCGTACGCGCATCCCGCAATCGGAACAGTTGCCGGAATCGAGGCCATCACGCTCGACGACGTTAGGAAATTCGTTCGGGATGAGTATACACGCGGCAACCTGACCGTCGCGGTCAATGGTGACGTCTCTGACGCGATGGTTACGCAACTGAGAACGGCACTTGGTTCGCTTCCGGCGGGGCAGGCGAATACCGGGCCGCGCGCTGCGATAAAAAGTTCGCGCTCCAAGGGGATGGATGTGGAGATCATTGCAAAGGACACGCGGGCTACCGCGATATCGCTTGGCCTGCCGATGGAAGTGACGAGAACCCATCCCGATTTTGCGGCACTCAACGTTGCGCGCGCGTGGCTCGGTGAGCACAGAATGTCGCAGTCTCACCTGTTCCAGCGCATTCGTGGCGTGCGTGGAATGAACTACGGCGACTACGCATACATCGAGGCGTTTCCGCGGGGGATGTTCCAGTTTTTCCCCGACCCGAACGTTGCGCGCCGGGCGCAGATCTTCGAGATCTGGATTCGGCCGGTAGTGCCCGAGAATGCACACATGGCTCTCCGCATTGCGACGGCGGAGCTGGAGAACCTCATCAATGACGGAATGAGCGAGCAGGATTTCCAGTCGGCGCGTCAGTATCTCATGAAGAACGTGTATGTGATGACGCAGACGCAGGATCAGCAGGCGGGATACGCGCTGGACTCGAGGTGGTATGGCATGCCGGACTATACGACCTACATGCGGGCGCAGCTGGAAAAGCTCACCAGAGATGACGTCAACAAGGCGCTCAAGAGGCATCTGTCGGCGCGGGATCTCTCCGTGGTCATCATCACGAAGGACGCGGAGGGCCTCAAGAAACAGCTGTTAGCGGACGAATTTTCGCCCATCAAGTACGATGCTGAAAAGCCGAAGGAACTTCTCGATGAGGACAAGGTCATCGGCGCGCGGAAGCTCGGGATATCTTCAGACCGGATAAA
This sequence comes from Gemmatimonadaceae bacterium, assembly GCA_046593625.1. Taxonomy (GTDB): domain Bacteria; phylum Gemmatimonadota; class Gemmatimonadetes; order Gemmatimonadales; family Gemmatimonadaceae; genus UBA4720. The sequence continues at coordinate 62,924 of JBKJNN010000090.1, forward strand.
AATCACGCCTGTCGAGGATGTATTCGCGCGTTAGGCATCTCGCGGTACTGCAAACGAAAAGCCCACCGAACGGTGGGCTTTTCTGTTCAAGCGGTTGCTCAGGCAGTTGCGCCGGCCGTTTCCTGGCGCTTCTGGTTCCGGCCCTCAGAGCCGGAAGCGTTTTGAGCTGACGCCCCCCGCGTGCCAGCGCCTTGTACGCGCTGCTGCTCGGTTCCGTTTTTGGAGCTGCCGATCTGAATTTTGCGCGGCTGCGGCAGCGCCGTTTTTGGAATATGGACCGAGAGAATGCCGTCTTTGTAATCGGCTTCGATCTTCGACTCGTCGAGGCCCTTTGGAAGCTGGAATGAGCGGGTGAAGGAGCCGTAGGACCTTTCCACCACGTGGTAACGGCTGTTTTCCTCGCCCTCCTTTCGCTCGGCGCGCTTTTCGCCGCGGATGGTGAGGATCCCGTTTTCGGCGGTCAGCTCGACATCGTCCGCCTTGATTCCGGGCAGTTCCACGTCGAGCCGCATTTCATCGGTGGTTTCCTGAACGTCAACAGCCGGGCTCCATGCTGACATCCCATCGCCTCGACCGAAGGTATCCTCGAAAAGGCGGTCGATCTCCCTGCGAAGACCGAACACCGGGGGAAGGCTCGTTCTGTATACCATTTCATCCTCCTTGATGATTGTTCGGGTTGATGAGCCGGGAACGTGATGGGCAACCGCCAGACCGCAAATTTCTGCCGTTCGGGCTGAAAACTTTGCCAGGTCGGCAAACGTCAGGCTGTCATCGCGGCAGTCCCGGAGGGGGCGGAGATAGTTGTTTCCAGGCTGCGAATTGGTGATATTTCCTAGCTGCACCAAAGTCACTAGAGGAACTCAATGAAAGCCGAAATCCATCCGGTGTACGCTACCGCCACTGTAAAGTGTGCGTGCGGCAACACCTACCAGACCCGTTCCACCCAGGCGGAGATTCACACAGATATCTGCGCCCAGTGCCATCCTTTCTTCACCGGCAAGCAGAAGCTCGTAGATACCGCCGGCCGTGTTGAGAGATTCCGCCAGAAGTACGCCACGAAGACCCGCGACGCCGCACCGGCGACGCCCGAGACCTGAGTCTCCGGGATCGCCTCGCCGACGCGGTAAGTCGCGCCGGCGAGGTCGAGCGGCAGCTCTCCGATCCCGCAACTGTGAAGGACCCCCAGCGCATGACATCGCTGGGGCGGGAGCACCGCCACCTGACACCTGTGGTGGAAATGGCCGGCCTTCTTCACAAGTACGAGAACGAGCTCGCGAACATTCACGAGCTCTTTTCTGTTGATGACCCTGAGATGGCCGCCGAAGCGCATGCAGAAGCAGCCCGTCTCGCCGAGCAGGTAGCAGAGCTCGAGGGTCGCATCAAGCCTGCGCTGATTCCGCGCGACCCACTCGATGACCGGCCCGCCATCGTCGAAATCCGCGCCGGCACGGGAGGAGACGAGGCAGCTATCTTTGCCGCTGACCTTTTTCGGATGTACAGCCGCTTTGCAGAGGACCGCGGCTGGCGAATCGAGATGATCTCGTACTCCGAAGGAACGCTCGGGGGCGTCAAGGAGGCGATCTTCAAGGTGAAAGGCGACGGAGTCTTTGGAACCATGCGCTGGGAATCCGGAGTTCATCGCGTTCAACGCGTTCCGGTCACCGAGAATCAGGGCCGCATTCACACGTCGGCGGCCACCGTCGCAGTGCTGCCTGAAGCTGAGGAAATCGACCTTCGTATCGAAGACAAGGACCTGCGCATCGATGTGTTCCGCTCCTCCGGCCCCGGAGGACAGAGCGTCAACACCACTGACTCTGCGGTTAGGATCACGCACCTTCCCTCGGGACTCGTGGTCAGCCAGCAGGATCAGAAGTCGCAGCTCCAGAACAAGCTCAAGGCCATGGAAGTGCTTCGCGCACGCCTGCTCGACGCACGCATCGCGGCGCAGGAGGGTGAACGCGCGCGCATGAGAAAAACACAGGTGGGAACCGGCGACCGCTCTGCCAAGATCCGAACCTATAACTTCCCCCAGAACCGCGTCACAGATCATCGCATTGGTTTTACAATGCATGAGCTTTCCGCGGTACTGAATGGGGAAATAGAACCCCTGATTGATGCACTGCGAATCGCAGACGTGGAGGAGAGGCTCGGTGAATAGAGTTCTCAAGCGTGGCCAACCCATTCCCGAAACCAGCTGCACTGTTCTGCTTGCGATAGAGGA